>JAKEIC010000357.1 GCA_022614695.1 Planctomycetales bacterium
CGGGCGGGACCGAAGAAGACTTCTCGCTCACCATGGACACCTCTCTCCTCCCTCGGAGGATCTCCCAAACGGGTGTCCAAGAAAAGAGTGCACCACTCCACAGGGTCACTCTTTGGGATCGCTGGGCACGGCGAGCGCGTGGCCCAGCTCCTTGGCAAGATCCTCCGGCAGGAGGCTTCGCGCGCGGAACGCGAGCGGGCGCCATTCGTAGCGGCGCATCACGGCCCAGACGAGCAGATCGCCGGTCCGGACCTCGATCACGCGCAACGTGAACTCCACGCTTGTCTCTGCCGCCCAACCGATCGGGGGTAGAGTCACCCCGACGTAGAGTGTGAACGCCCCGCCGTAGCTGATCACCGACATGACGCAGACGGTGTCAAGGCCCAGGGTCCGCGCCGCGGAGACGAGCTCGTGATCGCCGATCGGGGCGTTCGGCCTCTTCGGCGCGAACTGCGCGAGCAGCGGCGCCGGGTCTATCACGCTTGCGTTCGGGAGGCCGCGGAGCGCATCGGCGACGACCTGCCCGACCTCCAGCGCCTTGCCCTCGCCGTCCAGGATGTCCCAGTGCATCCACGGCGGTATCAGCGCGACCCGCCCGAGCGACTCCCGCGCCGAAGCCCAGCGGGGGTCGTGCCGCACGAACCCACCCACGCTCGTCCGGCATGCGCCGAGCGTCAGCGCAAGTCCCGCGGTCGCCAGGAGCAGCGGGCGCATGCGAGCCCCTCCGGCGAAACCTACCGAGTCCGGGTCCGGACCTGGTCGCCCTTCTGGATGGCGATCCGGCGGTAGTCTTCCAGCTCGCTCGCCGCGCACATGTCGGGGAAGACCTTGTCCACCCTCACGCGTCCGACGAAGTCCTTCCCCCGGGTGACCGTGAACTCGTAGCCTTCCCGGACGCCGTCGTTTTCGCCGACGGAGAGCATGACGAGGTTGTACTGGTCCGAGACGCCGATCACGCGTCCAGCCGACGGCGAGGACCGGAGGGGTGGCTTCGGCCGGACCGGCCCGACTCCCCCGCCGGGCGCGAGATCCCCGAGCTTCCGGCGGAGGTCCTCGCGCCACCGCTCGAGTTCTGCGAGCATCCCCTCGGTCTCGGCGAGTTTCCCCTGGATCTCCCGGGCCTCGTCCGCGCGCTGGCCGGAGCCCATCGGCGGCTCCGCCTCCTCCCACCGCGTCCGGCACTCGTCGCCCAGCTGGATCGCCTTGGCACCCGGTTCCAGCCGCGCCGCACTCAGGTCCTTCAGGACCTTCTCGACCCGGGCGAAGCCGATCTCATGGCGGTCGCGCCAGATCTTGAACCGATCCCCCGGTAGGACTCCGTCCTCAAGCCCGACGGAAAACCCGGCGAGCCGCCCCTCTTCGAGGAGCCCGATCACGCGCCCCGCGATGGCGGGCTCGCCCGCTCGCGCGGCGCGGACCTTCTCGATCTCCTCAGTCGCTGCCCCGGGACCGCCCAGGGCACGCTCGCATCGCGCTCGGAACGGGTCCTGTCCCGGTTCCGCCACCGCCGGGCTCGTCAGGATCGGCCCTCCGCACTTCTCGCAGAGCGCGGGCCGGGCGGGTCCTCCCGCGCATCCGGCGAGTCCGGCCGAGAGGCCGAGGACGTAGGCGAGGGCGACGATCGAGTTCCGGTTCATGGGTTCACCTCGGGCTCCCGGTGTCCGTAGCGCTGCCGCGATCCGGAACCCAGCACCCCCAGACCCACGGATCGTCGGGCCTCCGGGCGAGGGGCCGCTCCGGCTCGCCGAGGGGGGCCCCACGAGCTTCCAGCTCGGCCCACTCCGCCCGGATCTGCTCGGGCGTCTTCCAGTGCTCCTCGGGTGCGGTGGCAGGCGCGTCCTGCGCACGCGCGCAACCGACGAGGACGCCCGTAAGGAGGAGGACCGCCGAGGATCGCGGGGCCGACCCCACGCCCGGACCTCCCGTTATTTCTTCGGAGCCTCGGGGGGTTTTCCGTCGCGGCTGATGCTGCACTTCCCGACGAGGACCGCGCCGTCGGCGACCACCAGCCGGGGGGACGTGATGTCCCCCGAGACCTGGGCGGTAGCCGCGAGCTCCACGTTCTCGAGGGCTGTGACGTTCCCCTTGAAGACTCCCTCGATGAATGCCTGGCCGACCGTCGCATCGCTCACGACGCTCGCGCCCCTGCCGACGACGAGCCGCCCCTTCGCGGCGATCTTCCCCTCGTAGCGCCCCTCGATCCGGATCGTGCCCTCGAACGAGAGGTCCCCCTTGAACGTGGCGTCCTTATGGATCACGGTCTCCGCGGGGGCCGGAGCGGAGGGGGGCGGGGACGCCGGCGCCCCAGCGGGCGGAACTTGCGGCCTTTTCTCGGAGAAGACGCCCACGACGAGCGTCACCTTCGCACAGTTCGAGGAGCCCTGTCAAGGTGGAGTGCGCGCGCGATGGCGCCCTCCGCGCGCCGGACGTGCCGCCCGGCTCGAAGCGAGCTACCTCGGCCCCGCGGCCGCCTGGGCCTCCCGCAGAAGCCGCTCGAACCGGGCCCGGGGCGGCCAGTCGGCCGGCGCCAGATCGAGGGCCTTCTGGAAGTCGGCGGCAGCCCCTGCCCGGTCGCCCTCACCGGATCGGACCAGGCCGCGGTTCGCGTGGGCGCCCGGGTGCCGCGGGTCCATAGAGATCACGGCGTCGAAGTCGGCGCGGGCGCCCGCCAGGTCCCCGAGCGACCGGCGCGCCGTACCGCGGTTCACGAGCGCCTCCTTCATTCGGGGGTCCACCGACAGGGCCGCGTCGTAGTCGGCGATCGCGCCTCGGAGGTCCCCTCGCGCCCGCCGCGCGTTCCCCCGGTTGAAGCGTGACTCCCGGTCGTTCGGGTCGAGCAAGAGGACGGCGTCGTAGTCGGCGAGGGCCCCCGCGACGTCGCCGCCCCGCATCCGTAGCGCCCCCCGGTTGCAGAGGGCGCCCTTGTGGTCCGGCTGGAGGACGAGGGTGGCGTCGTAGTCGGCGATCGCGCCGGACCCGTCGCCGAGTCGCTCCCGGGTGACGGCGCGGACGAACGTCGCGTGCGGGTTCCGGGGGTCCAGGGCCACGGCGGCGTCGTCGTCGGCGAGGGCCCCCGCGAGGTCGCCCAGCGCCCGTCGGACCGCGCCCCGGTTCAGGAGGAACCTGGGGTTCGAGGGCTCCCGGGCGAGGACGGCGTCGAAATCCTCCAGCGCCCCGCGGAGGTCGCCGGTGCGGAACCGGACGCCGCCGCGGTTCGCGAGCGCCTGCCGGAGACCGGGGTCCATGGCGAGCGCCGCGTCGTAGTCCACGAGGGCGGCCGGGAGATCCTCGCGGAGCCGGTGGACGTCGCCGCGGAAGGCGAGGAGCCAGGGCATCGGGATCCCCTCGGTAATGGCCCGCGTGCAGCAGCGGACCGCCACCTCGGGCCGCCAGCTCCATCCCTTGGCGTGAGCGCCCGCCTCGAGGACGGCGAGGAGGAGCCCGGATTCCCAGCTCGTCTCGCCGTCGAGGATCGCCCGGCCCTCCTCGACGCGGCCGCCGAGCACGCAGAGCCCGGCGCGCGCCCACCTCGCCTCGACCGCGGCGCCCCGGGAGGCCTCGGTCCACGCGTCCCGAGCCTCCCCGAGGTGCTCGTCCCCCGGTGCCTCGAGGTCGCGGGTCAAGGCCGCGAGCCCCCGGAGCCACAGCGCCCGGGTCCTCTCGGGGGCCCCGGCGGGCACCTCGGACCAGAGACGAGCGGCCTCCTCGTCGTGCCGCGCGGCCCACTCGAGGAGGCCGGCCTGGAGGCGCCAGTCGTGACGGGCGGGGGACTCGAGGAGGGCCTCCCGCATCAGCGCGCGCGCCCGGCCCACGTCGGCGAGCCGGAGGGCCCACGCCCGCGCCGCCCGCGCATCCGGTCCGCTCGGCGCGGCCGCGGCGGCAGGGGCCTCCGGGCCGGGTGCCCCGCCCGCGAGGACCGAGAGGGCCGCGAGGGCCGCGCCGGCGCCGAGAAGAGCGATGCCCGCCGCCGTCGGGATCCGGGAGCGCCGGGGACGGGCGAGCGGCTTCTCGCCGCGCAGGACCCTGTCCAGGTCGTCGCGGAGCGAGGCTCCCTCCACCGGGCGGCGACGGGCGTCCTTCGAGAGGCAGGCGAGGATCAGCGACTCGAGACTGCCGGGAATCCCCGGCGTCCGGCGGCCCACGCCGGGGGGACTTCCGAGGAGCACGCGCGCGAGGACGGCCGCCGGCGTATCGCCCTCGAACGGGGGCCGCCCGGCGAGCACCTCGTGGAGGACGCACCCGAGGCTCCAGACGTCCGTGGCCGGGGTGAGAGTGCTCACCTCGCCACGGGCCTGCTCCGGGCTCATGTAGGCCGGGGTCCCGAGGGCCTGGCCCGTCCGGGTGATTCGCGAACCTGTCGTCGCGAGCTTCGCCAGCCCGAAGTCGGTGAGGAACACGTCGGGGCCGATCCTCCGCTCCGGATCCACCAGCGCCATGACCCGGAGAGCTTCCGCCCGGCTCCGTTCGCGGTCAAGCCGCCGCTCCGTGCCGGGTGGCGACGGGGAGCCGCGTCGCGTACAACTCGCGACGCGTGATCCTCGGCCTGAACGTCTTCCACGGGGACTCCTCGGTCGCCACGATCCGCGGCGACTGGCGCGCCCCCGAGGTCGCGGGGATCGAGGAGGAGCGGCTCCGGCGCGTGAAGCACTGGGCCGGGTTCCCGGAGCAGGCGCTCCGCGCGCTCGCGGGCGGGGCGGCCGATCCCCCGATCCGCGCGGCGGCCGTCGGCCGGAAGCCGTCGGCGCAGCTCTTCCGGAAGGTCCTCCACGCGCTCTCCGGCGCGGCGCCGCTCGCCAAGGTCCTCGACCGCGTCCGGAACGTGGCCCGGGTCCGGTCGCTCGAGGAGAGGATCCGCGCCGCCCTCCCGCCCGGGCGCCTCGCCCCGGGGTTCGGGGTCGTCCCGGTCGAGCACCACCGGGCCCACCTCGCGAGCGCGTTCCTCTGCTCGCCCTTCGAGCGCGCGGCCCTCTGCTCGGTGGACGGCTTCGGCGACTTCGTCTCGACGATGCGGGGTATCGGCGAGGGGAGCCGCATCCGCGTCCTCGACTCGACGCCGTTCCCTCACTCGCCCGGGATCTTCTACCTGGCCGTCACACAGTATCTCGGGTTCCCGAAGTACGGCGACGAGTACAAGGTGATGGGGCTCGCGGCGACGGGCGAGCCGCGGCTCCTCCCGAGGATGCGCGAGGTGATCCGCCACGACGGGCGCGGGCGGATCCGGCTGGACCTCGCCTGCTTCCGCCACCACGACGAGGGCGTCGCGATGACGTGGGACGACTGCGAGCCCAAGATCGGCCCGGTCTTCTCGGACGAGTTCCTCCGCCGCTTCGGGCCGGCCCGGATGCCCGACGACCCGCTCGAGGACCGCCACCGCGAGGTCGCCGCCTCGGCCCAGGCCGCCTACGAGGAGGCGTTCCACGACCTCCTGCGCGACCTCCACGCCCGCACGAAGGAGCGCCGGCTCTGCCTCGCCGGGGGCTGCGCCTTGAACAGCGTCGCCAACGGCAAGATCTTCGAGAAGACTCCGTTCACCGACGTATTCATCCAGCCGGCGGCTGGGGACGCCGGCACAGCGCTCGGGGCGGCCCTCTGGTTGCGCCACTGCGTCGAGGGCCTCCCGCGTGACTGGGTGATGGCGCGGGCGGACCTCGGGCCCGAGTACGCGCCGGCGGAGATCCGCGCGCTCCTCGAGTCGCGGGGGGAGAAGGCGCAGGAACTCTCTCGCGCCGATCTCCTGGCGACGGTCGCCGGCGCGGTCGCGGCGGGCAAGGTCGTCGGCTGGTTCCAGGGCCGGATGGAGTGGGGCCCGCGCGCCCTCGGCCACCGGTCCATACTGGCGGACCCGCGCCGGCCCGGGATGAAGGACCTCCTGAACGAGAGGATCAAGCGCCGCGAGACGTTCCGCCCGTTCGCCCCCTCGATCCTCCTCGAGAGGCTCGCCGACTACTTCGTGATTGACCACCCGGACCCGTTCATGCTGAAGGTCTATCCCGTCCGGCCCGCGGCCCAGGCTCTCGTCCCCGCGACGACCCACGTGGACGGGACGGGGCGCCTCCAGACCGTCTCCCGCGACGAGGACCCGCTCTACCACGACCTGATCGCCGAGTTCGAAAGGCTCACGGGCGTCCCGGTGGTCCTCAACACGAGCTTCAACGAGAACGAGCCGATCGTCTGCCGCCCCGAGGAGGCGCTCGACTGCTTCCTGCGGACCCGGATGGACGCGCTGGCGCTTGGGCCGTTCTGGCTCGAGAAGCCGGGCGCCGCGCCCGAGCCCCCGCCGCTCACGCCCGAGGCGGCGAGGCTCGCGCGGGAGCCGGCGGCGGCGAGATGACGATTGCCTCTACCGTCCACCTTGTCGGGCTTGGGCCTCGCGGGTAATGACCCGGTTCGAGAGGGCATTCCGGTAGGCAGGTGAGTCAGGCGGTGCGAGAACCAACACTCGCTCGAAATCGGCAAGCGCGCCACCAAAGTCCCACACGGCGACGCGGGCACGCCCCCGGCCATTGTAAGCCTCGGCCAAGTTCGGGTCGCTCTTGAGGGCGTGATCGTAGTCGCTGATGGCCTCGCGGAACTTGCGCAGCGAAGTCCGTGCATTCCCCCGGTTGTAGTGGGCGAGGGCAAACGTGGGATCTATCCCAAGTGCTTGTTCGAAGTCCGCCATCGCGCCTGCGATGTCGCCGACATCCGATCGGGCCGCTCCACGATTACTGTATGCCAGCGCGTCGCGCGGGTTGATCTCGAGGAGGCTGCTGTAGTCCTCGATCGCGCCGGCCAGATCCCCCTTGTCCCATTTCGCGTTGCCACGGCTACCGTAGGCCTGCGCGTAGCGAGGGTCAATCGCGAGCGCGCGCTCGTAGGCTTCGAGCGCTCCTGCCAGGTCTCCCAGCGCGCGCTTCGCATTCCCCAAGTTGAGGTGGAGGATCGGATGGCGCGGGGCAATTCCGAGCGCGCGTCCGTAGTCGTGCTTGGCCCCGAGGAAGTCACCGAGATCCTCTCGTGCGCGGCCCCTTTCGCTGAAGGCCCAACCGAAGGGAATCCCCTCCTCCAGCGCCTGGTCGTACTCGCGGACGGCCAGGGCCTTGTCGCCCAATGGATCGTGACCCTCGACATACCCCCTGAGCAGGGCCGGCATCCAACCAGGCTCGCCGCGCAGAGCTTCCCGCGCTGTGGGCCACGCTCGGCGCGCCGCTGCCAGCGCGCCCTCCGCGAGCCTCCCCGCCCGCCCGCCCGCCCGCGCCGTCGCCTCGAGGTGGGGGACCGCCCCGGGACTCCCGAGAGCTCCCGCCTCGTGCCCTAACCGCCAGAGGGCCTCCAGGCCGGAGTACAGTCGGGCGAGCTCCGCCTCGGGCGCACCCTCGGGAGGTTCTTCGTACACCCGGGCCCACTCGTCCCGGGCCTCCTTCCCGTCCCCGACCGCCCAGAGCAGGAGCCCCCTCTCCAGCCGTAGGTCCTCCCGGCGCGGCTCGCTCTCGAGCGCCTCGCGGAGCAGATCTGCGCTCCGGCGGGGGTCCGTCTGGCGAAGGGCGCAGGCCCGCGCGGCGAGGGAGTCCACGCGGGAGGGTTGCTCGGGGACGGACGCCGCGGACGTCGCGCCGGCTCGGGGCCATGCGGCGGCGGCGCCCCATCCCGCAGTAGCCGCGAGGGCCACGGCGGCGGCGGCCTTCCAGTGCCACCCACCGGGGACTCGCACCCGCGGAGGCTCCGCGCGAAGGACGCGATCAAGATCCTCCCGCAAGGCACCGGTGCCCGGGTAGCGCCGGCGCGGGTCCTTGGCGAGACAGACTCGAACCACGGTGCCGAGTCCCCGCGGGGCCTCGGCACCGAGGAAGCCGAGGCGCGGAGGCGGTTCGAGGAGGATCTTCGCAACGACCGCGGCGTCGGTCTCGCCCTCGAACGGAGCCCGGCCCGAGATCATCTCGTAGAGGACGCACCCGACGCTCCAGACGTCCGTCGCGGCCGTGAGTGAAGAGACCTCGCCCCGCGCCTGCTCGGGCGACATGTACGCTGGCGTCCCGAGGGCCTCCCCGGTCCTCGTGAGCTTCGAGCCCGTCGCGACGCTCTTGGCGAGGCCGAAGTCGGCGACGAACGCGCGGGCTGTCCCGGGACCAGGGACCGGCAACGGGGGACCCGGCGGGCCTCCTCCTGCCACGCCGTGAGTCTACCCGCGTGCCCCCTTGCCGGGCTCACCTGTTCGCGCCATACTCCCCCTCCCGCCCCGGCCCTCGGCCATGCCCCTCATCCTCGGTACCACGGTCCTCCTCTGCGCGTTCGTGCTCTCGCTGCTGGCCACGGCGGTGGCCATACGCCTCGGGCGGCGTTGGGGCGCGGTGGACGGACTAGGCGAGAGGAAGATCCACAGGAGCCCCGTCCCGTTCCTCGGCGGCCCGGCGCTCTTCGCCGCCTTCGTGCTGGTGATCGGGAGCGGCCTGGCCGGCGCCGCCCTCCTCGAGGCGGCGGGGCTCGGAGCTTCCTGGCTCCCTCCGCAGGTCCGGGCGATCGCACGCTCGCCGGGAGGCGCGGGTCTGCGCCTCCTCGGGATCCTGATCGGCGCCGGGAGCGTGCTCGCGCTCGGGCTCGTCGACGACGTCCGCGGGCTCCGCGTGGGGACCCGCTTCCTCGTGCAGTTCGCCGCCGCGGGCGCGGTGGTCGCCGCCGGAGTGCGGCCCGACTTCCTCGGGCTGCCGACGGTGATCGCCGTCCCCGTGGCGGTACTCTGGATCGTCGGGATGACGAACGCGTTCAACTTCATTGACGGCATGGACGGGCTCTGCGCGGGCGTGGCGGCGATCGCCTCGGGGATCCTCGCCTACCACCTCTCGGCGCACGATCAGCCGATGGTGGCGCTGCTGCTGCTCGCCCTCCTCGGGGCGATCCTCGGGTTCCTCCGGTGGAACTTCGTTCCCGCGCGGATCTTCCTCGGGAACGCGGGAGCGATGTGCCTCGGCTTCCTCCTCGGCTCGATCACGCTCGAGGGGGCGTTCCTCACGGCGGAGCACAACTCGGTCCTCCCCGCGGTCCTCCCCGTTCTGGTGCTCGGCGTGCCCCTCTACGACGCCGCCTCCGTCGTCGCCATCCGCCTCGCGAACGGCCGCTCGCCGTTCCGGGGGGACCAAAACCACCTGCACCACCGCCTGCGCCGCACCGGGATGAGCGTCCGGCAGACCGTCCTCTTCATCTACCTGCTCGCCTTCTCCGTCGGGATCAACGCGACGCTCCTGCCCGACGTGGACCCCTTCGGCGGGCTCGTGATCCTCGTGCAGGTGTCCGCCGCGATGGGTCTCCTCGTCGTGCTCGAGCGCGTGATCCGGCGCTCCGACCACGGGGGGGACACGCTCGCCGCGGTCCCGGCCGACTACGAGGTGGTGGACCCGGAGGGCCGTCCGGTGGACTCGCTCGCGGGGACGGCCCGCGTGCGGAGACTCGAGCGGGAGGGCTGCGTCCTCGAACCGGCCAAGCCCATCACGGGCCGTCTCTCCGACTTCTTCGAGGCGCGGTGGCTCGTGCGTGTCCGCATCGCCCCCGACGGCGCGGCCCCGATCACGACCCTGGGCGCGGTGCGCGGCGTCGAGCAGGACCGGGACGGGGCCCAGACCTGGAAGCTCGAGTTCCGGGACCTCTCGCGAGCCGAGCGCGGCCGTCTCGACGAGTGGGTCGAGGCGAGGGGTCCGGGTCGCGAGTCCCGCGTCGCGAGTCTCGAGTCGGAGAGACCCGCGGCCTGAGCGCATCCGGTTCGCGACCCGCGACTCGCGACGCCTGACTCGAGCACGATGTTCGACGTCCTCCTCCTGAACCAGCACCTGCCGCCGGACCCCGCCCCGACCGGCCGGCTCGCGGCGGACCTCCTCCGGGGCCTGGCGGAGGCGGGGATCGAGGCGGCGGGGCTCGCCGGGCCGCCGACCTACGGCGAGGCCCCTCGAGAGGCTCGGGGCTCCGCGCCGGAGACCCGCGTCCTCCGGGTCCGCGGCACCCGCTTCGGCCGGGTCACCCTCGCCGGGAAGGCGCTCGACGCCGCGACGTTCGCGGCCGGGGTCCTGGCCCGGGCCCGGGGCGCCATCCGGCCCGGCGGGGTCGTCGTCTCGCTCTCGTCGCCGCCGCTCCTGCCGGCCCTCGCCGACGCGGTCGCGCGCCGACGGCGCGCGCGGCTCGTGCTCTGGTGCCAGGACCTCTGGCCCGAGGTGGGGACGGCACTCGGGCTCTGGCGGGAGGGCTCGGCGCGGGAGCGGGTCCTCCGCCGGGCGGTGCGGGGCGCGCTCGCGCGGGCCGCGCGGGTCGTCGCGCTCTCGGCGCGGATGCGCGACCGGCTCGTCGCCTCGGGGGTCGCCGCCGCGCGCGTGGCCGTCGTCCCGAACTGGGTCGGCGGAGCCGCCGGCTCGTGCGCGCCCGGGCAGGTCGCGAGGGCGAGGCGGGAGCTCGGGGCC
>JAKEIC010000358.1 GCA_022614695.1 Planctomycetales bacterium
CTCGGATTGGATCTCCCACGTGAGCCCCAGATCCACGACGACCGTCGCCCCGCGAGGGGGCGGGAAGTCCCAGCGGAGCGCGATGTCGAAGGGCTCCGCCGCGAGCGCCGTGTGGCGGCGCTTGAGCGAGCCCGGGACCCGCTGCCAGGCCCGGGCCTCCTCGATCGGCGTGCCCCAGCCCGAAGAGTGCGTCAGGAGCCAGTCCGTCGCGGAGGACGACCCGTCCGAGACCGGGCGCCACCGGACCGCCCGTTGCGTCGGGACCGTGGGGCCGCCGGCCTGGCCCTGCAGCAGGAGGAGGACGGGTCCCGTGGCCGGGATCTCGCGCCCGCCGAACAGCGGCGCCACCCGGAAGCCGCTCGCGACCGCCGCCAGGGTGAGACGATCCTCGCGCGGCTCCCCGTCGCCGGCCGCGGCGTCGCGGAGCGCCTCGAGGACGTTTGCGAACCCTCCTCCCGCCGTCGGCGCCCCGGGGGGCGCCCAGACGCGCCGAGGGAACGCCCGCGGGGGTGCAACCTCCTGGAGTTCCACCGAATGCTCCTCGCCCGGGGCGAGGTCCGTCCGCCACCTCCCCGACTGCTCCCCGACGGACACGTCCACGGCCTCGAGAAGGTGGGGCGTCCCGTTCCGGACCTTCACGGAGACCGGCCTCTTCCCCTTCCACTCCACCGAGGCCTCGATCCTCCCGCCCAGGTCCACGAGCCCCGCGAGACGGACCCCGGTCGGCGCGCGAGGGACGAGGACCGCCGTCGCCGCGGCGCCCGCGTCGGCCCCGGTCGGCCGCACGGCGTACGTCCGCGACTCGAGGCGGGGCTGGGGACCCAGGTGCTCCCACGGGCCCGGCGCCTCCAGGCGGTCCTCGATTCCGACCGGCGAGTAGATGCCGACGGAGGAGAGGGCCGCCACCTCCCGGTCCCCGAGGGCGCCCGCCGCCACCGTGACGGAGGCGCCGCCGAAGACGGCGCCGAACGACGAGCCCGAGTACGCGGCGAGCCCCCCGAAGGAGAGGACTCCCGCGGCCCCCAGGGCCAACCAGGCCGTCCCGAGGCGGCGGAGGCGGCGACCGATCCAGAGCAGGGCCACGAGGGCGGCTGTGTAGGAGACGAGCAGCCCCCCGACCGCGGCCGAATCCGGGACCGGGACCGAGAGGGCCTCGAGGGGAGAGGACCAGAACTCGGTGAGCCTCACTTCGAGCGCGCCCTGAGGCCAGGTCACGGGCAGGGTCCCGAGCCCGTTCCCGTTGTAGACGAAGGTCTGCCCGTTCATCGTGACGACGGTCACTCCTCCCCCCGTGGTGATGCTCGAGACCGTGCTCGCCCCGCGCGACAGCGGGGCCCGCTGCGCGGGGACCCGGCGCAGGACGGCGCCCGCGGACTGCCGCAGCAGGATCCCGAGCAGCTCGGACCCCGTCGCCGCCTCCCGGATCGGCGCGTCCGAGAGCCCGCTCGCGAGCCAGGCGACGCGGCCCCGGCCGTGATCGGCGAGCACGAGGAGGGGGGACCCGTCCGGCGCCGAGGCGGGAGCCCAGCCGCGGCGCGGGGTCCCCGCGGCCATGGGGACGAACGCCTCCGTCGGGTCCGGCGCGAAGAGCCCCGCGAGGGGCTGGACGGGTCCCGGCCCGGTCCCGGCGATGGTGACCGGGCAGAGGTCGCCCGCGGCCGCGGCGGTCCTGGCGCCCTCCTCGCCGCCCGCGATGACGAGCGCCCCTCCCGCGCCGACGAATGCCCGCAGCGCCCGCTCGAGGCCGGGGGCCGGAGGGGGAGTCCGGCCCCGCTCACCGCCCCACGGATCGCCCGCGAGGACGACGGCGTCGGCGCCGGAGAGGGCCGCCCACGCCTCGGGGAGGAGATCCGCCCGCGCGCGGGTGACGATCCAGGGAGGTTTCCAGTCCTCGCCCGCGTCGGGCGCGCGGCGCGCCCCGAGCCCCGAGGCGGCCGCCGCGTCGCCGCCGAGGACGAGGACCCACGACTGCTCCGGCTCGAGGGCGACGAGACGGGGGATCCGGTCCGCGGCCGCGACGGCCCCGTCCACCTCCCACCGCGCCTCGAGGACCTGGGAGTCCTCGGGGAGCCCCGACGCGATCCCCAGGTGGAGGAACCGGCCGCCGGGAGGCACCGTCACGTCCGCTTCGTAGACGACCGTCTCGACCCGCGCGCCGGGCGGTGGCGGGAGGACGACCCGGACCCGCCCCGAAGCCTCGCGCGTCGCCGGCGCGGCCAGCTCCAGCGCGACCGGGAGGGGCGCCCAGGGCCGGAAGACGCCTCCCGACGGCTGTCCCCCGATCCGCAGCCGGACCGTGGGCTCGCGGCGCGCGTCCGCGGCGGGCGCGGGCGACGGCGCCGCCCCCTGCTGCGCCCAAGCCGCCGCGCTCGCGGCGACAACGAGCCATCCCGCGAGCCCCCGCGCCCGCGCCACGGTTGGGAGTCTAGCGACCGCGCCGCGACGACCGCCAGGACTACTCCGGCAGCCGCAGCCACGGCGAGAGCGGGGGCGTCCGGACGATCACCCTCACGGGCGTCGCGGCGCAGGCGAGCGCCGCCGCGCGGATCGCGAGGCCCCGCAGCTCGGGGAGGGACTCCTTCGGGACGTGGGCGAGGAGCCGGTCCCGGGCGTCCGCCCCGCCGGTGGCCCCGAGCCCGAGGATCGCCCCCATCCGGAGGAGGGGCGTCCCGGCCGAGAGCCCCTCGGCGAGGCGCGGCAGGTCGGCCACCTCGCCCGCGAGGCCGAGCCCGTAGCAGGCCGCGCCCCGCACCTCGGCGCTGCCCGAGGCGGCGAGCGTCCGCAGGGCGTCGCACGCCGCGGCGCGCCGGGCCCGCGCGGAGCGAAGCGCGCCCGCGATAATACCCAGAGCCTCGGCCGCCGAGGCGCGCAGCCCCGGATCCCCGCCTCCGGCCGCGGTCGCGGCGAGCGCCGCCACCGGGGCCGGATCGCCGAGGAGCCCGAGCGCGATGGCGGCCGCCCCGCGTGCCGAAGGGTCGCCGCCGCCCGTGAGGGCGTTCTCCAGCGTGGCGCGGGCCTCGCGGTGTCTTCCGAGCCCGAGTCCGAGGAGGACGAAGCTCCGCACGTCGGGAGCCTCCTCCTCGAGAGCGGCGAGCAGCCCCACGCGCGCCGGGCGTTCCACCCCGCTCCCGGGGACGGAGATCGCCCCGAGGGCGAGCGCCGCGCAGGCCCTTGCCCCCGCGTCGGGGTCGCGAGCAAGCGCCGCCACGAGCCGGTCCACGCTCTCCCTGTCGGGGTCCGCCCTCCCCAGCGCGAGTAGAGCGGTCTGCCGGACGGGCGCGGGCAGGAGGTCCG
Source organism: Planctomycetales bacterium (assembly GCA_022614695.1). GTDB lineage: Bacteria > Planctomycetota > JAKEIC01 > JAKEIC01 > JAKEIC01 > JAKEIC01. The sequence goes on from JAKEIC010000358.1 coordinate 3,295, forward strand.
GATCGCGGACGGCGTCCCGCAGGACCCTCGCCGGCTCGGACTCCGGGGACGCCTCGCCCCGCCCGGCCGCGAGCATCCCGAGGCCGGCGGCGGCCATCGCGCGGACCGGCTCCACCTCCCTCCGGTCGCGGAGGATCCCGGCGAGGAGCGCCGAGCCGGCGCGGTCCCCGAGGAGGCCGATCCCCATCGCGGCGCCGACCCTCACGGGGAGGACGTTCCCGCGGTGGCGGAGGGCCTTCTCCATGATCGCGAGCGCCGCCGGGTCGCCGAGGTGCCCAAGCGCGGCAGCAGCTCCTCCGCGCCGGTGGTCGTCGCCCGACCGGTCCCCGAGGATCGCGACCAGGAGCGCGAACGTCTCCGAGCGGGACGATCCGCACATCCCCATCCCGAGGACTCCGACGTCGCGGACGTCCTCGCTCTCGTCGCAGGCGAGCCGCGCCATCATCGGGAGGAGCGCCGGGTCGCGGAGATAGGAGCCCGCGTACGCGGACGCGCGGCGGTCTCCCACCTGGGGCGAGTCCCCGAGCGCCTTCGCGAGAGCGGCGGGCCAGTCGAACCCGTCCGCCCGGTCGGGGCCCGTCCCCGTGCGCACGGCCGTGCCGCCCGCGCGCTCCGGCCAGTGCCGCAGCCTCTCGCCCATCCACCAGCGTTCCCAGTCGAGCCCCGCGGGACGCCGGAGCGGACCCGATCGGGAGCCGGGACCGCCCCGCGGGGAGCCGGCCGGCAGGGCGGTGCCCGATGCCGGGCGAGTCGGCGCCGGGCCGGTGGGCGCGGTCGGGCCCGTCGGACCCGTGGGGCCCGTCGGGGTCGCGCTCGCGCTTCCCGAGGAGGAGGGCGTCGTCGGGGTCGTGGGGGTGGGGAGAACGTAGGTCGGGGGCGGCGGGGGCGGAGTCACGGTGGCGGTGGCCGTGGCGGTCGCGGTGGCCGTGGGGTTGCCCGTAGCCGTCCCGGTGGGCGACGTCGTCGCGGTCGGGGTCGGCCTCCAGGTCCACGAGGGGCTGGGGTAGCCCCAGCACCAGGCCGACGCCGGCCGTGGCGCCAGTGCCGCCGCGCCGATCGCGAGGGCCGCGATCGAGAACGAGAGGGGGACGATCCGGGCGGGTGCCATGCTCTGCCTCGGCCCTTGGGGGGAGCCGCAGGATCGTGAAGCAAGGCGAGTGCCCGCTTGTGATCCCAGCCCCAGGGGGGGCGGATCGTCCGAACGAACCGATTGCCAGGCCGGGCGTTACGCCTGGACTCAACCCGCGGAACGAGTCCCGAGACTCCCGATTTGCCCTCGCCCCCGTGTTACCGCGGGTTCACGCGACACCAGTCCATGGTGCCAGGCACCCAGTGCCAGGCACTCCGACCCTACTCGGGCAGAGGCAGCCAGGGCGACACGCGCGGCGAGCGCGCGATCACCGGGTTCGGCGCGACGGAATCGGCGAGAGCCGCGCCGCGGATGGCGAGCGAGCGGATCTCGGGGTCCGACTCCCGCGGCGCGTGCGCGAGGAGGAAGTCCCGGGACGGCGCGCCGCCGCGGGCTGCGAGCCCGAGGACGGCGCCCTGCCGCACGAGCGCCGTCGCCTCCCCGAGCGCGCCGGCGAGGCGCCCGAGGTCGGCCGAGTCGCCCGCGAGCCCCAGCCCGTAGAGGGCCTGCCCGCGCACCTCGGCGGCCGGCTCCGAGGCGAGCTGGCGCAGAGCGTCCGCCGCCTCGCGGCCCCCGAGGAGCCCGAGCGCCTCGGTGGCGGCGGTCCGGAGCCCCGGCCCCTTCTCCGTGCGCGCCACCCCGAGGAGGGCCGGCGTCGCCGCGGGGTCCCCGAGGAGCCCGAGCGCGATCGCGCAGGCGGCCCGCGGCTCCGGGTCCCCGGGCTCCGCGAGGTGCTTCTCGAGCGTCTTCCGGGCCTCGAGGTGCCTGCCCATCCCGAGCCCGAGCGCGGCGAACGCCCGCAGCTCGGGCGCCTCCCGCTGGAAGCTCGCGATCAGCGCGTCCCGCGCCGTGCGGGCCGCCGCCGGGTCGCCCCCTCCCACCGACCCGAGCGCCAGCGCCGCGCACACCCGCGAGCAGGGGTCGGGCTCGTTCCGGAGCGCCCCGAGGAGCGCCTCGAGGTTCTCGGTCGTCGGCGGGCAGCGGCCGAGCGCGAGGAGGGCCGTCTGCCGCACGGGCGCGTGGGCCGACTTGGGGTCGCCCGCGATCTCCCGCAGGACCCCCGCCGGGTCCGATCCGGCCGGAGTCTCGCCCCGACCGCGAGCGAGCAGCGCGAGGCCGACCGCCGCGAACCCGCGCACGCAGTCCTCCTGCCGCCCGTCGCGCAGCGCGCGCGCGAGGTCCGCGCACGCCGCGCGGTCGCCGAGCAGCCCGAGCGCGAGGGCGGACCCGCCCCGCACCTGGACCGGGAGGTCGCGGCGCGCGAGGAGGCGCGTGAGGATCGGGACCGCGGCCGGGTCCCCGAGGTGGCCGAGCGCCACCGTTGAACCCGAGCGGCGGTGCACGTCGCCCGTGTCGTCCTCGACGATCGCCGCCAGCACCGTGAACGTCTCGCCGTGCCCCGTCCCGCACATCGCCATGCCGAGGACGGCCACGTCCCGCACGTCGTCCGAGGGGTCCGCCGCGAGCTTGGTCATGAGCGGGAGGAGGGCGGGGTCCCGGACGTAGGCCCCCGCGAACGCGGCCGCTCGCCTGTCGGAGATCGCCGGGGTCCCGCCGAGCGCCGCGGGGAGGGCCGACTCCCACGGGAACCTGCCGGGGCCCGCCCCGTTCCCGCCTCCGGTCGTGGCGATCTTGGATCCGGACCCGCCGCGGTGGGGCCAGAGGCGGACGCGCTCGGCGTTCCACCAGCGTCTCCAGTCGAGGGCCGAGGCGCGCGGGCGGCGCGGCCCCGTGGGTCCCCCGGTCGCTCCGGGATCCCCGGTCGAGCCCGGCGCGGGCCGGAAGGTCGTCGTCGGGCCGAACGGGACGGTGGTGCCCGGCCCGGCCCCCGGGGATCCGGGCGTCCGCCCCGTGGACGGTGGGACCGGCGGGTTCGTCACGGTCGGCGTCGGGTCCCAGGTGGGGACCGGGGTCGTCCCGCACCAGGCCCCCGCGCCCCCCGCGAGCAGGACGGCGGCGATCGGGAGACCGGCGAGAGCGATCGCGACGGGCAGGAAGGGACGGCGATCCACGGGAAACCTCCGACTCAGGGGGTCTTCGCACATCGCAATGGGCATACCGCGCCCGGCCGTAGGCCCGGGATGATACAGCCCATTGGGGGGCAGGGTCTTCCAGTCGCGACCCGCGCGGTCCCGCTCGCCGTCGCGCGTCCGGAATCGGACGGGCTGGTCACGACGTGGCCCATCCGGCTGTTGGATTGTCACTCGTCCGTCCTCCACGCGCCGGCCCAGGCCAGGGCCGCGCCGGCGACCGTGACGCCGAGGAGCAGCCCGAGGGCGGGGAAAGCGACGGAGGGATCGGCGGCCGCCGTCCCTCCCGGGTTCAGCTCGGCCAGGGTCCCGAGCACCGAGAGCCGGCGCAGGGTCTCCGCGGACTCCGGGAACGCTCCCGCGAGGAGCGGGCCCCCGGCGAAGAGGAGCCCCGTCGTCCCGAGGGTCGCCGCGAGGGCGGAGCCCGGCCGGCGCGCGAGCACGGAGGCGGCGGCGCCGATCCCGAGGCCCGCGGCGACGGCGGCCGCCGCGACAGCGATCTCGCCCGCCAGCGCGAGGAGGCCCGCGTCGGCGACGCTCCGGGCGAGGTGGAAGACGAGGATCGGCGAGAGGACGATCCCGCCGAGAGCGAGGACCGTGACGGCGAGCCGCGCGGCCGCGCGCGACTTGGCGAGCAGCACGCGGGGGAGCCCCCCGGGCAGCACGCGGAGGACGTCGAGCGACCCGCGGGCCCTCTCGCGCGGGATGGCCTGGGCCGCCGCCGCCCCCGCCGCCAGCGCCCCACCGGCGGCGAAGAGCGCCGGGAGCCCCACGCTCGTCGCGCCCCAGAGTTCGAGCCCCAGCGCGGGGAGCCCGAGCCCGAGCGCCGCGACGAAGGCGAGCCCGAGCGGCGGCGCGATCCCCGTGCGGCCGAACGCGGCCGCCTCCTCGAGCCGCGCGAGGGGATCGGGGGAACGGACCAGCGCCGCGGCGCGAGCGCGGAGCCACGGCCCGGCGATCGGGAGCCCGTCGGCGAACTCCCCCAGCTTCTTCCAGAGGTCGGCGGGCGGCTGGAGGATCCGGACCCGCAGGGCCTCCCGGGCGATGGCCCCGCCGGCCGACCGCGCGCCCCCCGCGCCGAGGACGGCCCCGAGGGCGAGGGCGAAGCCTCCGGCCGCGACCTCGCCGGCGAGCGCGCGGTCCAGGAGGACCCACCCGGCCGCGGCGACGGCGGCCGACCCGAGCGCGGCTCCCATCAGCGAGAGTCCGAAGCTCCACGCCCGGGCCGCCACCGCCACGGAGACCCCCGCGAGGGCCGGGACGAGGCCGAGGAGTACCGCGGCGGCCGAGAACGCCTGGCCGGCATCGAGGGCGCCGAGGAGGAGCGGCGCGGAGAGGAGCGGGAGCACAGCGAGGACGGCGAGCGCGAGGGCGGCCCCCGTCGTCGCGACCTTGGCCGTCGCGAGCGCGTGGGGCGAGACCGGGAGCGTCCGTAGGAGGTCCCAGGTCCCCCGCTCGCGCTCGACCGAGAGCGAGGCCGCGGCGAGCCCGGGCGCGAGCAGCGCGAGCGCCCCGAGGGTCGCCCGCGCGAGCGCCGCGAACAGCCCCGAGGCGAGCGCCGGCCGCGCCGCGAGCGGGCTCCCCGCCCGCGGCCACGCGAGCAGCAGCACCGCGGCGACGGCGGCCGCCCCCGCGACGATCCCGACCGCCGGCCCCCGCCGCCCCCGCGCCTGCGTCCACTCGAGCCGGAGCGCCGCGCGCAGGCCGGTCACGGGGGAGGATGCTAGCGGGCCGCCCGCGGCCGGACCAATCCTCCGGGTCCGCGGCCGCACCAGCGCGAGCCCGGATCGGGACGGCTCTCCAACATCGCCCGGATCCGATTCGTCGCGCGTGACGCGCTCTCCCGGACGGACTTCTCAGGGTCCCTGCGGAGCGCCTCCAGGGCGGGGAGCGCCTCACGGGCGAGCGACCCCAAGCCTCCGAGCGAGTCGGCTGCCGAGCCGCGCAATTGCCAGTCGCTGTCATTGAGGCCCTCGAGCAGGACAGGCACTAGAGCCGGATCACGGACGCCCTGCCGCGCCAGGTTGACCGCAGCGTGGCTCCGAACCGCGCGCATGGCGTCCTCGAGCAGCTCCCTGAAGAGCGCGACGAGTTCCCCGCTGGAAGGTCGAACGAATCGGAACTCTCGCAGGATCTCGACTCGCGAAGCCGGATCTCCGGAATCCAGGTGACTTCGCAGCACCTCCATCACATCCGACGAAAGTCCTCCCGCCGCGATCAAGGTGTGGAGCGCCTGAGCCCGGATCCGCGAGTCGGGGTCCGACAGCCGCGCGCGGATCTTGGGAAGGAGCGGACGGGCACGCTCGGGAGAGCGCTGCACGGCAAACAGCGCGCGGCGGACCACGCTCCAGTCCGAGCTGTCGAGCGCTCCCCGGAGCGCGTTCAGGGCCGCTGCCAGGTGCGCGGAATCCTCCTCGACGCGGAGGATCACGATCGCCGCGAGGGCTCGTGACTCTTCCGCGGGCGAGTCGAGGTACGGCGCGATCCGAGCCAGGTACGGGACGGGGCATCGGGTGAAGGAGAGCACCTGGAGAGCTCCCAGGCTCGACTCGGGATCTTCGAGCGCTTCGAGGAGGGGCGGAAACACGGAGTCAGGGGCCTCCCGGGCCAGTGCGGAGAGCACGGTCTGGGCCTGCATGCCGTACACGGCCCTGGGTGTCTGCAGTTCCCGGAGCGCTCGCAGGTGGTGGATCAGACCGGGCACGGCCCTCGTGGCTTCCGGAGGACCGAGGGACCTGAGCCCATCCATCGCGGCGTGCATCACCCGCCAGCGCCCAAATCCTAACGGCGGACCCGGATGGCGGATGACCTGGGCCGCGCTCCTCGATGCGCTGGCCAGCCGATCGCTCCAGAGAGCGTCGCCCCGGGTCCCCCACTCCACAATCTGGGTGAGCGCGCTTGCGATCTCCTCGCGCGGCGCGGGAAGTGGCGGAGGCTCTTCCCAGCGCGCTGGTACCGGTCCGAGTCGCGTCGCCCAGAGGAGCGCCTTCCATCCGGGCGGCGTCTCCTCGGGCCTCACGTGTGGGGTCCGAGTCGCTAGGTACGTCGCGAGGCACGCCGCGAGCCATCCGACCCCCGCGTAGGTCCTCGTACGTCGAGTCGTCCCGCGGCTGCCCTCCGGCTCATCCTCGGCGGCTCGCGGCATTGCGAGCAGCGCCGCGGCGAACGCGAGCCCCGCCGCCGCGGCCGGCGCGAGGAGGACCGCAGTGATTGTCCAGGCCTCCGCGGGCAACGGCTTGGTCCCGCCCGCGGCGAACCGGGCCAGACCTAAGAGCCAGAACAACCCCGGGATCGCGGCGATCGAGCCTCCGATCCCCGCCGCGGCGAGGTCCGCCCTTCCGCGTCCCTGCGACCGGAGAAGCGCCCTGGCACCCCCGGCGGCGAGCACGGCCCCCCCGGTCCCGAGCCCGCCGGCGACCAGCGCGAGGACCGTACGCCCCGAGTCGTAGTAGGGGAAGAGCCACCCCAGCGTCCCGAACGCGGCGGCCAGGGCCGCGAGGCCCACGACAGCCCCCGACCCGGCGGCGACCGCTCGAAGGACCGGCGGGAACCGCGAAGGCCGTGGCTCGGCGATCGCTGCCGAGGGAGCTTCCGGGGTCCCGACGGGGGAGGCAAACTCTCCCACATTCTCACGATAAGGCACGCGAGCCGCGCATTCGAGGCCCGGACCTTCGAGGGGAATGCCCATCCCGGACCTCCGTCCAGCCGGCCGTGCAGCGGCCCGAAGATCCCGAGCACGAGCCCATTGACGGCTGAGAGCAAGATGCCGACGACGAGGAAGAACGGCGCGGCGAGTGCGGTGTAGACCCTCCGGTGCCTCCAGGCCGCCGCGCCGTTCAACGCGAGGACCGCGATGCCCACCGGTAGCCACGCGACGAGAATCGGCTGGGTGAGCGGCGCGGCCATCGCCCGCGGAACGTCCTCCGCGCCGACATCGGCGGATGTTCCAGGCTCGCCCATTCGCACCGTCCTCGGCCGAGTCTAGCATCGTCATCTCCCGGCTGATCCGTGCTCCCGAGCGGGAGAGAGTGGATCGCGCCGTCGCCCCCTCCTCCCGTCCGCCCTCCTCACTGAACGCCCGCCTCCCTCCGCCCCCCCTCCCGCTCCGGACCATTCGTCCCAGCGCGAGCCGAGAGGTAGACTCCCGCCCGTGGAGTTGCGCGACCGATTCGGACGCGTCGCGACGGACCTGCGGGTGTCCGTCACGGACCGGTGCAACCTCCGGTGCCGGTACTGCATTCCGCACGAGCCGGCCGCGTGGTTCGAGCGGCGGGAGCTGCTCACGTTCGAGGAGATCGCGCGGCTGGTCCGCATCCTCGCCTCGCAGGGCGTCTCCTCCGTCACCCTGACGGGCGGGGAGCCGCTGCTCCGGCGCGGCCTCCCCGACCTCGTCCGGATGGTCGTGGCGACCCCGGGGATCGGGGACCTCTCGCTCACGACGAACGGGACGCGGCTGCGCGAGCTGGCCGCGCCGCTCCGGGCGGCGGGGCTCCGGCGCGCGACCGTGAGCTTGGATACGCTCCGGCCCGAGCGGTTCCGCGCGATCTCGCAGCGGGACGAGCACGCCGCCGTGCTCGCCGGGATCGCCGCGGCCCGGGCGGCGGGGCTGGCTCCCGTGAAGGTGAACGCGGTGCCGCTCCGGGGGGTGAACGACGACGAATTCGTGGACTTCGCGGCCTGGTCCCGCGACACCGGCATCCCGGTCCGCTTCATCGAGTACATGCCGCTCGAGGCGGGACCCGGCGAGTGGAGCCTCGAGAAGGTCGTGCCCGGCCGCGAGATCCTGGCGGCGGTCGGGCGGCGGTTCCCGCTCGTCCCGGCGAGCGGCCCCGAGGACCCCGCCCCCGCGCGCGCCTACCGGTTCGCCGACGGGGCGCCGGGCGGCATCGGGGTCATCATGTCGGTGACCGAGCCCTTCTGCCGGACGTGCACCCGGATCCGGCTCACGTCGGACGGGAAGCTCACGACCTGCCTCTACGGCCCGGACGAGACGGACCTGCGCGAACCCCTGCGGCTCGGGGCGAGCGACGAGGAGATCGCCGCGCGCGTCCGCGAGGCGGTCCTTCGGAAGCGCCGCGGGGGAGCGCTCGAGGTCTTCGAGACCCGCCGGCCGATCCCGCTGGTCCGGACGATGCACCAGATCGGCGGATGATTCTCCGGCTGGCGCCGTAGAATCATGGGGGGGCTCGCATGCGAGGCAGGAACGGGGCACTGGCCGCGACACTAGCGGCGGCGGCAGCCGCCGCTGGCTGCGTCGAGCGGACGCTCCAGATCCGCTCCGACCCGCCGGGCGCCAAGGCCTACCTCGACGACGAACCCGTCGGAGTCACGCCCGTCACGGTCCCCTTCTCCTTCTACGGCACCCGCGAGGTGCGGCTCGCCAAGGAGGGCTTCCGCCCCCACCGGGCGCTCGTCACGCTCAACCCGCCCGTCTACGAGTGGTTCCCTCTCGACTTCCTCTTCGAGAACCTCTTCCCCTTCACGCTCCACGACGCGCACGTCCACGAGGCCGTCCTCGACCCGCGGCCGACGGGCGAGGCGGCGGCGCGCGAGGAGGAGGAGTTCCTCCGGCGCGCGGAAGAGGCCCGGAAGGCGGGCGAGCCGGCGCGGTAGGGCCTTGTCCCCGGTCTGCGAAACGCCGACAATCTCCCTCATGTGCCACCCACTCGACGACGCGGGATTCCGGTGCGAGGCGTGCGGGCTCCGGACGGCCACGGTCCACCAGACCGAGGTCCGCGACGCGGGAGTCTCCGAGCGCCACCTCTGCGCGGACTGCGCGAAGACCGCGAAGCTCGCGCCCGAGGCGAAGCCCGCCCCGTGCGCGCACGAGACGTGCGACGCGGCGCAGGCGGGGATGATCTCGGCCGCCGTGCACGTCCACTTCCTCCGCCGGGCCTGATCGCGCCCGAGCACGGACCCGTGCCCGTGCTCGATCTCGTGCTCATGCTCGTGTCGGGACTTCATCTGTCCCGCCGTCCTTGCGACCCCTCCGGGCCCTTCCTATACTCGGCCCGGAGCCGCGGAATGCCGATCCTCCTCTGCCAGACGTGCCAGAAGCGCCAGGCCGTCGTGCACCTGACCGAGATTGACGGGAACGTCAAGCGCGAGGTCCACCTCTGCGACCAGTGCAGCAACCAGGCCGGCTTCTCGCCCAAGGTGCCGATCAGCGTCTCCAACCTCCTGGCGACGCTCCTCGCGCAGACGACAGGCCGGGAGGGGGGCGAGCACGCGGACCTGAAGTGCCCGACGTGCGGCACGACCTACGCCGAGTTCCGCGCGCGCGGGCGGTTCGGCTGCCCGGACGACTACGTGGCGTTCCAGAAGGGGATCGGGGGGCTGCTCGAGAAGATCCACGGGGGCGGGAAGCACGCGGGGAAGAGCCCGGGGAGCGTGGCCGCCGCGCCCGCGGCCTCCGCGGCGCCCGCCGCCGCTCCCGCGCCGGCCCCGGCGCCGAAGGCCCCCGACCGGTCCGCGAAGCGCCGCGAGCTGCAGGCGGCGCTCGAGAAGGCCGTGGCGAGCGAGGAGTACGAGCGCGCCGCGGAGATCCGCGACCAGCTCCGGAGCCTCGACGAAGACCGTGGATCTGAGTGACCTGGCGAGGCAGTCCGGGGAGTGGCTCCGGGGGACCGGCCCCGAGAGCGACATCGTCATCTCGACGCGCATCCGGCTCGCGCGCAACGTCGCGGGCCACACCTTCAACACGGTCGCGAACGACGACCAGAAGGCCGAGATCGCGCAGATCGTGGCCGCCGCGATCAAGAAGTGCCGGATGAAGGACGTGATGTACGTCCCCCTCAAGGAGGCTGCCCGGCTCGACTGCCTGCTGCTGCTCGAGCGCCACCTGATCTCGAAGGAGCTGGCCACGTCGGACGGCGAGCGCGGGGTCGCCTTCGGGCGGACCGAGATGCGGAGCATCATGGTGAACGAAGAGGACCACCTGCGGAGCCAGGTCCTGCGCTCGGGCTTCCAGCCCGAGGTGGCCTGGGACGAGGTGAACCAGGTGGACGACCAGCTCGCCGGGAAGCTCGACTTCGCGTTCCACCCGCAGTTCGGCTACCTGACCGCCTGCCCCACGAACGTCGGGACCGGGATGCGCGTCTCGATCATGCTGCACCTGCCCGCCCTGGTGGCGCTCCGGCAGATAGACAAGGTCTTCTCGGCCGTCTCGAAGATGAACCTCGCGGTGCGGGGCCTCTACGGCGAGGGGACCCACGCCTCGGGCGACTTCTACCAGATCTCGAACCAGGTGACGCTCGGGAAGAGCGAGGTCCAGATCATCGAGGACGTGAAGCGCGTCGTCCCGAAGATCGTGAGCTACGAGCGGAAGACCCGCGAGACGTGGGTGAAGGACGACCCGAAGAGCCTCGAGGACAAGGTCTGGAGGGCCTACGGCATGCTCCGGGCCGCGCGGCGGATCACGTCCGAGGAGACGATGGACCTCCTCTCCGCCGTCCGCATGGGCGTGAACATGGAGGTCATCCCCGACCTCGAGATCCGCACCGTGAACGAGCTCTTCATCCAGTCCCAGCCCGCCCACCTCCAGAGGATCGAGGGGCAGGAATTGAACGACCACGACCGCGACATCGCCCGCGCGAGCTTCATCCGGAGCCGGCTGGGGGACGGTAAGAACTAGCGCGCGAGGCGGCGACGCTGCGAGGGAGGGAGGGGGGCGCGCGTGTTCGACCGGTTCACGGACCGCGCGCGGAAGGTGATGGGCTTCGCGCGGCAGGAAGCCCAGCGCCTCGAGCACGAGTACATCGGGACCGAACACATCCTGCTCGGGCTCATCCAGGAGGAGTCGGGCGTCGCGGCGAACGTCCTCAAGAACTATGGACGTCGACCTCCAGAAGGTCCGCGCCGAGGTGGAGAAGCTCGTCCAGGCCGGCGGCTCCACGGTCACCCTCGGCCAGCTGCCGTTCACCCCCCGGGGGAAGAAGGTCTTGGAGTACGCGCTCGAGGAGGCCTCGAACCTCGGCCACAACTACATCGGGACCGAGCACCTCTTAATGGGGGTCCTGCGGGAGGAGGACGGCGTCGCCGCTCAGGTGCTCATGAATCTCGGACTGAAGCTTGAGGAAGTCCGCGAGGAGGTGCTCGAGCTGCTCGGGGCCGAGGTGCCCGGGGGAGCAAACCTCGCATGGGGGCCGGGGATCGCCCCGCCACCGTCGAAGCTCTTCGCGCTCGGGAGCTGGAGCGCCCTGCTGGCCGCACGGAAGATCGCGGACCACTTCCGGAGCGACCGAGTCGGAGCGGAACATCTCCTCGCCGCCATCGCCGGTGAGCGGGAGAGCACGGCCGCGAGGCTGCTCGGGCAGCTCGGCGGGGACCCGGTCGAACTCTCCACGTCCCTCCGTCGCACGCTGGACCCGAGACCCGCCGAGCTCAAGGACCTCGAGCAGGAGATCCTGCGGATCGGCCGCCAGAAGGAGGAGGCCGTTTACGCGCAGGTCTTCGAGCTCGCGGCACGATTGCGGGATCAGGCCTTCCGACTTCGGGAGAAGCTCCTTGCAATGGAAGCCGAGTGGCAACGGCCCTCGGCACCGGCAAGTGTGCCGAAGGCACCTCAGGACGAGCCGACCGGCTCGCATGGTCCGACCGCGGCCCTTCCGCTGGGGTCCGACTCCCAGCTCGCGATCGAGTGGGCCATTGAGGAAGCACGGACCCTCCCAGTGCCCACGCTCGGCAGCCAGTGCCTCCTCATCGGCCTCCTCCACCTGACCGAAGGCCCGGCCGCGGAAGCGCTTCGGGCGGCCGGGGTCACCCTGGAGAAGGCCCGCGAGGCCCTCAGGGGTTCGCGCTAGGATCGGCCCTCCGGGCCGATCCGGTACATTCGATCGGCCGGGCTGACGACATTAAGGGTGCGGCCGGGTTCTGGAGGGCGGCCATTCCAGTGATCGCCTTGCGGTCACCGGACGGGCGGTCCTAGAATCCGGACGGAGCGACGGCGCGCCGGGAGACCCGCCCGGGGGCCGCCGCGGGGAGGAAAGACGTGTTCGACCGATTCACCGACCGCGCCCGCAAGGTGATGGGCCTCGCGCGGCAGGAAGCCCAGCGCTTCAACCACGAGTACATCGGGACCGAGCACATCCTCCTCGGGCTCGTCCAGGAGGAGTCGGGCGTCGCCGCCAACGTCCTCAAGAACATGGACGTGGACCTGAAGAAGGTCCGGATCGAGGTCGAGAAGCTCGTCCAGGCCGGCGGGTCCACCGTCACCCTCGGCCAGCTGCCGTTCACGCCCCGCGCGAAGAAGGTCCTCGAGTACGCCCTCGAGGAGGCCTCGAACCTCGGCCACAACTACATCGGGACCGAGCACCTGCTCCTCGGTCTCCTTCGGGAGTCCGACGGCGTCGCCGCGCAGGTCCTGATGAACCTCGGGCTCAAGCTCGAGGAGGTCCGCGAGGAGGTGCTCGAGCTTCTCGGCGCCGAGGTCCCGAACCCGCAGCAGGGCGAGAAGGCGCAGAACTCCCCCGGGCAGCAGGCTGGCCAGAAGAGCAAGACCCCGGCGCTCGACGCCTTCGGCCGCGACCTGACCGAACTCGCCCGGGAGGGGAAGCTCGACCCGGTCATCGGCCGCAAGAACGAGATCGAGCGCGTGATCCAGATCCTCTGCCGCCGCACGAAGAACAACCCCGTCCTCCTCGGCGAGGCGGGCGTCGGCAAGACCGCCATCGTCGAGGGC
>JAKEIC010000359.1 GCA_022614695.1 Planctomycetales bacterium
GCTCCATCCGCACCTGCCCCTCGGGGTTCACGTGGGGCGTCACGCGCAGGATGATGCCGATGTCCTCGTACTCGACGGTGTTCAAGGTCTGGCCGTCCTGCGTGACGCGGGTGTTGCGGATGAAGGGCACCCGGCGCCCGACGTTGATCTCGGCCTGCTCGTTGTCGAGGGCCAGGACCCGCGGCGCCGAGAGGACCTTCAGCTTCCCGCTCCGCTTCAAGGCCTTCACCAGGATGTCAATGTTCTCGGAGAGCAGCTGGTACTGGAACCCGAGCGCCCGCGAGGGGGCCGTCAGGTCGTAGTTCGTGGTCGCGGAGCCGGTCCCGGGGTCGTGTCGCACGTGGAGGTCGTCGGACCAGCGCCACTCGACCCCGAGCTCGCTCTGGTCGTCGAGAGTCACCTCGGCGACGAAGCACTTGATGAGGACCTCGGGCCTCACCTGATCCAGCCGGTCTATGATCCGGTTGATCTCCTCGATGTTCTTCGGGTCGGTCACGATGATGATCGAGTTCGAGTCGGCGTCGGCGCGGACCCGCACCTCGCCCTGCACGCCCTGGACCTGGCCCTGCGCCGCCGCGGCCGGGCCCTCGGGCCCCTGGGGGGTCGGGATCGGGATCGGGATCGGAGTGGGCTGCCCCCCGGCGTCGCCGCCGCCCTCCTGGAGGAGCGGGACCGCCCACTCGGGAGCCATCCCGCCGGCCAGCGGCCGCGCCATGCCGCCCCCGCCCCCGCCCTGCTGGCCCCCGCCCGCCGGCCTCTGGCCTCCGCCCTGGCCGCCCTGCCCGGCGCCGCCCTGCCCGGCGCCGCCCTGGCCGCCCTGGCCGAAGAAGCGCGCGAAGGGGTTCTGCTGCTGCGTCGTCGCGCGGTTCTGCGCCGTCTGACGAGACGTCTGCGCCGGCTGGTTCCGGAAGAGGTCGGTGAGGATCGTGGAGACGTTCGCGGCGTCGGCGTTCTTGAGCGGTCGGATGAGGGTGTAGGGCGGAGGGATCCGGATCTTGTCCAGGTCCTCGACGAGGGCCTCGATCTCCTTCACCGCGCTCTCGTCGGCCGAGACGATCACGGTGTTGGTCCTCGTCTCGGTCGAGACCTTCACCTCGGAGAGCGGCGAGGGTTTCGCCTGGCCCTGGTCGCCGCCCTGGCCCGAGAACATCCGGAACATCTCGCGGAAGCCCCCGCCCTGCTGAGGCCGCTGGGGCTGCGTGGTCCCGGGGGGCGCGAACACCTCGCGGATCACCCGGGCCACGTCGTCGCAGTTGGCGTTCACGAGGGTCTTCCGCCAGACCTTGATCCCGCCGAAGACCTGGGTGTCGAGCGCGCGGACGACCGTCACGAACTGCCGCACCTGCGTCGCGGCGCCCGTCAGGACGAGCGCGTTCGAGCGGGAGTTGAAGAGCAGCTTCACCTTGTCCGAGACCATCTCCCCCAGCTCCTTCTTCACGTCCTCGGCCCCCGCGAAGCGGAGCGGGACGATGTGGATGATCACCTGGTCCCCGATGGGGATCTGCTCGGGGTCGGCGCCCACGCCGATCTCGAAGGTCTCCTTCCGCGCCCGCTCGGTCGTGACGATCCTCACCACGTCGCGAACCCGGATGGCCGTGACCTTGTGATCGGCGAGCGCCGTGTTCAGGAACTCGATCACCTTCGCCGGGGAGACCGCGTCGGGGGAGACGGCGGTGAGCTTCTTCCCCTCGAGCGCCTTCTTGGCGTCGTCGTCCACGATCACCACGGCGCCCAGGTTCTTCGAGAGGAACTCGATGAGCGTCGAGAACGGGACCTCGCGGAGGTTGAAGCCGATCCCCTCGCGGGGCTGCTGGGCCCCGGCCGGGTCGGCCGGGGCCAGGGCCCCGAGAGCCGCCGCCAACGCCGCGACCGCGATCCCTGCGTTTCTCATGGCCGTCCTCCTCGTGCTTGCTTCATCTCCTAGCCTCCCGCCCCCGCCGCGGCCCTCCGGGCCCTCAGTTTCTCCATGATCCGCTTCTTCTTCTCATCCTCCGGCAGGTTCTTCTCCTCGTCCGTCAGGAGGGCGGGACCCGAGCCGGCTGCGGGCGCCGCCTCGCCGCCGCCGGACCCGGATGCCGACGGAGTCTCCGCCGCCTTCCCCTCCTCCACGGTCTCCCCGTCCGAGAACCGCTCGTCGGGCTGGAACGTCCTCTTCTCCGCCCCGACCTCCACCACGAGCCGGTTCCTCTCGACCTCCGCGACCTTCCCGCCGAGGAACGCGTCCCCGGCCGCGAGGGTGAGGACGGGCCTCCCCTCCCGCTCGACGACGGCCACGCGCCCCGCGGGGCCCGCCCTCCCGTCGGCCGCCTGCATCGTGCCGGCGAAGCGGCAGTTGAGCTTGGGGACGCGCTTCGCGGGCGCGGCGGGTGCGGTCTCCACCTTCGGCGCCGGAGGCGGGTCCTTCCGCGGAGGCTTCGGGCTGAACGGGTTCCGGATCCGGATCACGTCGTAGTGCGCGAGCTCCCGCGCGGGGGGCGCGGGCGGCGGGGCCGACCCGAGCGCCGCCCCCGGGAGCCGGGCCGGGTCCCCCGTGAGGGTCGAGAGGCTCGCGTGGACCGTCAGGTCGTCCGAGTCGTCCCGGGACCGCGCGATGGCGACCTGCGCGATCTTGAGCGGCAGCGGCGACGTGTCGAGGAGCCAGAGGTACTTCTGCAGCGCCCCGATCCCGGGCGTCAGGTCGGTCCGGCAGAGCACCTGGTCGTAGACGTCCACCTTCTCGCGCTTCTCGGGGGTCACCTTCTGCTGCCGGGCCCCCGCCTGGCTCGCGAGGTCCGAGACGTGGCGGTCGAAGGCGGCGGTCGCCCCCTCGACGGCCGAGCGGGCGATCCGCGCCTCGACCTCGCGGAGCTTCGCCTCGAGGGCGGGTTTCCGCCGGATGTCCTTCCGGACCTTCTCGAGCCGGTCGTCGGCCGCCGCGAGTCGCTTCCCGCTCCGGTCGAGGGAGGCGAGCAGCGGGTCGAGCCAGAGGGAGTTGAGGACGAGCCCGCCGATCCCCGCACCGGCGAGGATCAGCAGCCAGCGCTCGCGGCGGTTGGCGATCACGGCGTCGCTCCGGGGACGACGCGGGCCTCGATCAGGAAGTCCCACGGGTGGGAGTCCTTCCTCTTGGCGTCGTGGCGGTCGCGGGTGGCGGCCTCGGCGAAGAGCGGGTGCTTCTCGAGGGCGTCGAGGAACGCGAAGACCGCGCTCTCGCCCTTCGCGCGCCCCTGGATCGTGATGGGGGACCTCTCCTTGAGCACGAGGGAGGTCACGTAGACGTCCTTCCCGTCGGGCACGCACTCGGCGAGGGCCTTCAGCACCTCGATCCAGCGCTCGCGGTTCTCGGTCCAGTCGGAGAGCCGGCCGAGGCGCGAGCGGAGCTTCGCGACGAGCTTCCCGTCGCCGTCCTCGAGGGCCTTCGCGTCACGCTCCCGGGCCGCGGCCTGGGCCTCGAGGACCGCGACGTGCCTCTGCGGGAGCCAGAGGGCGGCCGCCGCGCCGACGATCCCCGCCACGACGAGCGCGGTCCGGCCCCGGCGGCGGCGGGGCTTCCTCGGGCGGCCGAGCGTCGGCTCGAGGAGGTCGAGGCACGGGACGTCCGGCAGCAGGGCCGTGAGCGCCAGCCCGGCGGGCAGCAGCGCGGCGTCGGGGCCGCGGCCGGGGTCGGCGAGCGCGGCGAGCGAGTCCTCTCCCGGGGCCGCGACGGGTCTCAGCGCCCCGTCCAGGGTCGAGAGCGCCGCCACCGGGAGCCCGGTGCGCGACCCGATCGCCTCGGCCAGCCCGCCCGCCGGCGCCCCGCTCCCGAGGAGGAGGACCCGCGCCGGAGCCGGGGCCCCGGGCTCCGCCGACGCGGCCCGGAGCACGCGCCCGACCTCGGCCGCGAGTTCCGACGCCCGCCGGTCGGGCTCGGAGGGCAGCGGCGCCGTCCGCGCGAGCCGCAGGCCCGGGCCCGCCACGAGGGCGATCTCGGCGGACGGGGCCTCCACGTCCACGAGCAGGGCCGCCTCGTCCCCTTCCCCCAGCGCATGCCGGAACGCGGCGATGGCGCCGAGGACCGGGATCGTCACGGAGGCGAGCGGGATCTCGGCGGCCTCGAACATCCGCCTCACGTCGGCGAGAGTCTCGCGCCGGGTCGCCGCGAGCGTCGCGGCGGTTCCCAGCGCATCGAGGAGATAGGAGGCCGCGAGGTCCCCAAGGGGGAGCGGGAACTCCTTCCGCGCCTGGAAGTCGAGGAGCGAGACGAGTTCCTCGCCGGCGGAGGGCGGCACCGGGACGCGCCGGACGAGCGCCGACCCGCGCGGAAGGGACGCGACCGCCGGGGCGGGGGCCACGCCCGCTGCGTCGAGCGCCGCGCGGAGGGCCTTCCCCCGCTCCTCGGCCGTTGGGGGGCTCGGGGAGACGGCGCCGGCCTCCGCCGCGGGCGGCGGGGGGACCTCCACCACGCGCCTCACCTCGACCCGGTCGCCCTCGCGGACGACCTCGGCCACCCGGACCACGCCGGGTCCCAGGTCAACGCCGAGCGCGCGCGTCAGGAGCCGCCTCGTCACGGGCGAGCCTCCTCGAAGAGAGACGAACCGCAGAGACGCGGAGATCGCGGAGAGAGCCAATCAGACATATGTATATACCCTGTCTTCTCTGCGTCCTCTGCGCCTCTGCGGTTGATCTCCCCTCTTGGCATCTTACTCGCTCTCCGCCGCCGGCGGCGGCGCGAACGGGATCCCCAGGCCGGTCAGGTCCCGGAGGTAGACGACCTTCGGCGGCGCCTCCCGGCGGTCGAGGATCGCCTGGATCCGCGCGACGGTCGGGGTGCCCCGGACCCCCCCCGCGGCGACGGCCGAGAACTGGCCCGAGCGCACGGTGACGATCGCCGAGAGCCCGCGGAAGCGCACGTAGAAGGGCTCGTTCCGGAGGGACTCCACCTCCAGGAGCCACCCGAGCGAGTCGAGCTTCTGGTCGGGCAGGGTCCGTCGCGCGAGGATCTGGTCCACGGTCTCGTCGTCCATGCCGGGGAGCGCCTTCAGCACCTCCCGCGGGGCCGTGTTCACGTTCACGAGCCCCTCGATCTCGGGCTCGGTGGAGAGCGTGAGCCGGTCGCAGACGGCTCGGTACTTCTCGGGGGTCAGGGAGGGGACGTCGAGGATGTCGGCCGTCGTCGCGAACTGACCCCCCCGCGTCGTCCGGAGCTGGAGGATCCCCTGGATGTCGGGGGGCTGGAGCACGTCCCCGCAGCGAGTCCGGAGCTGCGGATCGGTCGCCTGGTTCAGGTTCAGGCGCGCCTCGCCCGCCTGGTCCACGTTCCGCTCGAGCGACCAGACCGTGACGAAGGGGGCGAGGCCGCGGTCGAGGACCCCGTCGCCGTTGTCGGTCGGCTCCGAGTCGTCGCCGTCGTCCTCGTTCGGGTCCAGGAGCCCGTTGCGGTTGGCGTCCTCCCCGTGGAGCAGCGCGGGGGTCACGCCCTTCACGAGCTGCATCTCGTCCACGGTGCCGAACGGCGCGTTCTTGGCGCGGTAGGGCGTCGCGAGGCCGAGGTAGTAGTCGGACTCCGCGCCCCCCTCGGGGTCGGGCTGCTCATCGGCATCCCGCCAGTCCACGACCGCGGCGGCGAGCTCGGGGGTCATCCCCGGGAGCGCCGCGAGGACCTCCTTCGCGGCCGTGTTCAGGTTCACCTTGCCGTTCTCGTCCTCGAGGCCGTAGGCGGGCGCGACGGGCGGGACGTCGGAGTCGGCGTCGTAGCGGACGAGGGAGACCCAGCCGGGTTCCTGCTCGGGGCCCAGCGCCAGCTCCCGGTAGGTGGAGACCGTCGCGCCGCCGCGCCAGGAGTCCGCCGGGCCGTCCCACGTCGTCTCGTCGGCCGCGAGGTCGGCCATGGCCCGGTGGATCCCCGAGAGCGCGGCCTGCCGCGCGCGGGCGTGGCGCTGGAACGCCTCGGCGACGCGGACCTCGGCGCGCTGGTTCTCGACGAGGGCCCCTACGAGGAGGGCGAGCGCCGAGACGACGAGGAGGGCGGCGATCAGGATCACTCCTCGACTGTCCGACGCGCGGGTCACCGCACCCCCCCCTCCATCGGCTGGGTGGTCGCGGTCGCGGCCTTGAACGGCTTCACGGGGAGCGCCACGGTGCGCGTGAACGAGCGGGCCTTCGCCGGGAGGCCGGCTTCGTCCACGGCGACGACCTGCCCCTCGCCCGAGAGGTCCACGACGATGGTCACCTCCACCGCGACCGGGAACGTCCCGCTCGCGGCCGAGTCCCACGTGTCGGTCCAGGAGGCGCCGTCGTAGTAGCGGAAGTTCAGCCCCTTCACCTCGGCCGCGATCGCCTGCTTCTCGTAGGTCGCGTCGTCGTCGGTGGACGATGCCGTCGGGAGCGTGCGGACCTTCCGGACGAGGCCGAGCGGGTCGGTCGCGGCGTCGGTCCCCACGTAGTACTCGAGCTGCGCGAGGTCGCCCTCGGGCGGGCGGGTCAGGGCCGACGTCGTCCGGGAGCCGGAGAGCGCGCTCCCCGGCCCCGCCGAAGAGACCCCCGCGTCGGCGGTCGCGCGGAGCGCCGGGACGTTCGAGGTGGAGACGAGCCAGATCGCGTCGGCGGACATCCCGTTGTTGTCGGCGTCCTGGCCGACGAGCCCCGGATTGAGGGACGTCGGCTCCGGCGTGAGCGCCGCGAGGTCGCGGGTGAGGGACTCGAGCGCGACGCGCGCCACCTGCATCGTCTCGGCGAGGTCCGAGGCCTTCCGGTCCGCGCGCCGGCCCGTCTGGAAGGCCGCCGCGACCGCGACCGCGATCGCCGCGGCCGAGCCGAGGGCGAGGAGGACTTCCAGCAAGGTGAACCCGCGGCGCCTCACCGGGTTGCTCCCCTCCCCGACGACCCCAGGTTCGGCCCGCGCGTGACGCCCCCCGCGGTCGTGGACGCCGGAGCCCGGTAGACCCAGCGCTCCAGCTCGTAGGTCCCGGCCGGGGCCGAGCCCGACTCGTCCATCCCCCACGAGACCTCGATCGTCGCCAGGACGAGGTCCGGCGGGTCGGCGAGGGTCTGCACCGAGACGGCGTACTCGTACCCGGGCGCGGCCTCCCCGAAGTCGCCCGCGGAGTCCTCGGTGAGCGAGACCTCCCCGGTCTCGAGCCGCGCGGCCACGTCCTCGGCGAGGAGAGCGGCCGTGGTCTTGCGCTCCGCCGCGCCGGCCGCCCGCACGCCGAGCCCGGCCCCTTGCAGGATCACGGTGAGCGCCGTCCCGACGACCACGACCGTGACGAGGACCTCGATGAGGGTGAAGCCCCGCTGGATCACCATCTCGTCTCCTCCAGCGCCTCCGCGTCCGGGTCGAGGATGGAGGAGCGGCCCGTGACCCCGTGCACGCGCACGACGAGGCCGTCGCCGGCGGGGTTCGAGAGAAAGAGATCCGCGGCCGTGGCCGTCCCGTCGGGCCGGAACTCGAGCGTGACCGTCCCCGAGGTGAGGCTCTCCGGCTCCGCGCCGAGCGGCCGGCCGATCTCGCCCACCTTCACGCCGAAGAACGCGATGTCCTCCTCGAGGGGCCAGCCCGCGCCCATGAGCCCGCGGGCCGGGGCAAAGGTCCCGGGGGCTCCGACCGGGTCGGCCTCGACCTGGACGACGTGGGTCCGCGCATCCAAGTCGAGCACCAGCTGCACCCGTCCCCCCCGGAGCGCCGCCTCGCCGCGGGCCCAGCGGGCATGGGCGAGTATCGAGCGGGCCGAGGACTCGAGCCGGCGCGCCGAGAGCCCCGTGAGCGTCGGCGCGACCGCGATCCCCGCGATCGCGAGGATCGAGAGGACCACGAGCAGCTCGATGAGGGTGAACGCGCGCCGCACGAGGCCTCTACTTCCCTCCCGACGCGCCCGTCGCCCAGGACGTGATGTCGTCAGCGGTCCCGTCCTGGCCATCCGCCCCGGAGCTCCAGATATCGAAGTCCGGATCGTGCGTCCCTGGGGAGACGTACTTGTAGGGATTGCCCCAGGGGTCGCGCGGGAGCTCGCCCTTGATGTAGGGCCCTCGCCATGACTTCGGCATGGGTGCGGTAGTCGGAACCACCAAGAGCGCCTGAAGCCCCTGATCCGTCGTCGGATACTTGTCGAGGTTGTCCAGCCCGTAACGTTCGAAAGCGCCCTCGAGGACCTTGATGTCCATCTTCGCGGCCGCGATCCGCGCGTCCTCCGATCGGCCCGTGAACTTCGGGACGACGATGGCGGCGAGCGTCCCGATGATGATGATCACGAGCAGCAGCTCGACGAGCGTGAATCCCCGCACCAGAGCGGCGGGGCCGAGCCTCAGGCCGGCCCGCCGCACGGTGCGGGGCCGGGCACCGTGTCGTGACTCCGCGCGCAGCGCGGAGGGCCGCGACTCTGGTGCCCGGCCGACGGCATGGGAACGGATCATGGGACCTCCCTCACTTGATCGCCGCGTTCAGCGTGAAGATCGGCAGCAGCATCGCGATGACGATGAACCCCACGAGGGCTCCCATCAGGACGAGGAGCACCGGCTCGAGCAGCGAGAGGAACACCTTCACCGCCCGATCCACCTCCCCGTCGTAGACCTCGGCCGCGTCCACGAGGACGATCTCGAGGTTGCCGGCCTCCTCGCCCACCTCGACCATGTCCACGAGGGTGCGCGGGAAGACCGGCGACGCCGCGAGCGGACCCGCCAGCGGGCGCCCCTCGCGGACCCCCTCCGTGGCCTTCTCGACCGCCCCGGCCACGACGGCGTTCCCGACCGCGTCGCGCGCGATCGCGAGCGCGTCGAGGATGGGCACGCCGCTTTTCAGGAGCGTCCCGAGGACCCGGCAGAAGCGCGAGAGGGCAGTCTTCCGGAGCATCGGCCCGAGCCCCGGCACCCGCAGGAGGGTCCGGTCCCGCCAGGCGCGGCCCGCGTCGGTGCGGAGCGCGCGCCCCGCGAGGAAGCCGCCCACGACGAGCCCTGCGAGGATCAGGAGCCCGTGGGTCGCCAGCGCGTCCGAGACCCCGATCAGGACCTTGGTCGGCCCGGGGAGCCCCTTCCCCATGTCCTTGAAGATCTGCGTGAAGCGCGGGATGAAGAAGACCATCAGGTAGGTGACGACGCCGACCCCGAGGACGCAGAGGAAGGCGGGGTAGGTGAGGGCGGCCCGGATCCGGCTCCGGAGCGCCTCGTCGCGTTCGCGGAACGTGGAGATCCGCGAGAGCGCCTCATCCAAGAACCCGCCCGCCTCGCCGGCCCGCACGATCCCGATCGCGAGGGGGTCGAAGGCCCGCGGGTGGCGCGCCATCGCCTCGGAGAGGGGTTTCCCGCCCGTCACGTCGGCCCGGATCTCGTCGAGGAGGCGCCCCACCTCGCCGCGCTTGCCCTCGCCGCCGAGCGTCTGGAGCGCCCGCGTGATCGGGACCCCGACCCGCAGGAGGTCCGCGAGCTGCCGGAAGACGAGCGTCAGCTCGCCGCGCGAGACGCGGCGCCTCCCGCCCGCGCCGACGGCCCCTCCGGCGGCCGGGGCGACCTCCACCGGGAGCAGCTCCATCCGGTCCAGCGCCTCGAGCGCCGCGCGCTCGGTGTCGGCCGAGAGCTGGCCCTCGACCCGTTCCCCCGAGGCGGCGCGGCGGGCGATGTAGGAGAAGGTCTGCATCAGGCCTCCTCCACCTTCGCCACCCGCAGCACCTCGTCGAACGTCGTCTTCCCCTCCTTCACGAGGCGCCAGCCGTCGAGGAGGAGCGTGCGCATCCCGGCGCCGACCGCCTCCCGGCGGATCCGGTTCGCCGTCGCGCGCTCCATGATGAGCTCCTTCACCTTCTCCGTCACCCGGAACAGCTCGAAGATCCCTATCCGCCCGCGGTAGCCGGTGAACCGGCACTCCTCGCAGCCCGTCCCGCGCGCGAGGACGCGCACCGCCGCGACCTCCTCGTCGCCCACGTAGCGGGCGAGCGCCGCCCGGTCGGGCGGGGGCTCCTCGACCCGGCAGCGGCGGCAGACCGTCCGCACGAGCCGCTGGGCCATCAGCCCCTCGACTGAGGAGGCGATCAGGTAGGGCTCGACCCCCATGTCCACGAGGCGCGTGACGGCCGAGGGGGCGTCGTTCGTGTGGAGGGTCGAGAAGACGAGGTGGCCCGTGAGCGAGGCCTGCACGGCGATCTCGGCCGTCTCGCGGTCGCGGATCTCGCCGATCATCACGATGTCGGGGTCGTGGCGGAGGATGTGTCGGAGCCCCTTCGCGAAGTCGAGGCCGACCTTCGGGCGCACCTGGATCTGGTTCACGCCGGGGAGCAGGTACTCGACGGGGTCCTCGATCGTAATGATCTTCTGATCCATCGAGTTGATCTTCTGGAGTGCGGCGTAGAGCGACGTGGTCTTGCCCGAACCCGTCGGCCCGGTCACGAGGAGGATGCCGTAGGGCTCCTCGATGAGCCGCTCCCAGAGGGTGAGCGTGTCCGAGGCCATCCCCAGCTCGCCGAGCCCGAAGAGGATGCTCTGTCGGTCGAGGAGCCGGAGCACGATCCCCTCGCCGAGGAGAGTCGGGATCACCGAGACGCGGACGTCTATCTCGCGCCCGTGGACCTTGAGCTTGATCCGGCCGTCCTGCGGGACCCGCTTCTCGGCGATGTTCAGGTTCGCCATGATCTTCAGCCGCGAGATGATCGCCGCCTGGAACTTCCTCACCTCGGGGGGCATCACGGTCTTGTGCAGCACCCCGTCTATCCGGTAGCGGATCCTGAGCTCGTCCTCGAACGGCTCGACGTGGATGTCCGAGGCGCGCTCCTTCAGGGCCTCGAGGAACACCTGGTTCACGAGCTTCACGAGGGCCGCGTCCTCGACCAGCTCGAGGGACTCCCCCGCCTCGGCCTTCTCCTCGCGGAGGACCTCCACGTCGGAGGCCTTCTCCTGGATCATCTCCTGGACGGCGTCGGCCCCGAGCCCGAGCGTGTCGCGCAGGACCTTCTGGATGTCGCGCTCGCGGGCGAGGACCGCCCGGACCCGGCAGCGCGTCAGGACCTGCAGGTCGTCGAGCGCCGAGACGGCGAGAGGGTCGGCGATCGCGACGGTGATCGTCCCGTCGTCGCGCGAAAGGGGGACGACGCCGAACCGGTGGAGGAGCCGCGGCGGGATCTCCCGCAGGAGCGCCGGGTCGGCCGGGGTGGCCGCGAGGTCCACGTAGTCCATCCCCGACTGCTCGGCGAGCGCCCGGGCGACGGACTCCTCGTTGGCGGCCCCCATCTGCACGAGGACGTGGCCGATCCGGCCCCCGCGCTCCCTCTGGAGCTCGAGCGCGGCGCGGAGCTGCGCCTCGGAGATGCGGCCGTTCCGGAGGAGGATTTCGCCGAGCTTCATGGCAGGGGGCGTGCGGCGCGAGGCCGCACATTTAACTCCCTAGACGAGCGAAAGTTACTGGCCCTCCGCCCCTCTGCCTTCCGCCTATCTCAGCACCCCGTGCGACACGAGGACGGCCTCCTGCGCCACGGTCACGAGGTCGCGCAACTCGCCCTCCATCTCCTCGCGCTTTCCCCGCGCGTCGGCGTCGGCCTTGCGGGCGTCGGCGAGCGCGGCCTTGGCCGTCTCGGAGTCGCCCGACGAGGCCGCGGCGCGGAGCTTCGGAGCCCGTTCGCGCACGGCGCGCCTCTGGGCCCGGTCGTGCGCGAGGATCTTCTCGATGGCCGGCCGCAGGACCACCAGCTCGTCCTCGGAGAGCTTCAGGTCCGCGAGGATCCGGCCCACGAGGCCCGGGTCGTCGGGATCCTGCCCGCGCCACCCTCCCCAGTTCCCGCCCCCGCTCCCGCTCCCGCCCCGCTGGCCTCCGCCCCCGAACCGCTGCGCGAGACGCCCCCACTGGGACGGGTCGGCCATCTGCTCCCGCAGGTCCTTCCACCAGGTGTCGAACTTGGGCTTCTGCTCCTCGGTGAGGACGGCGCGGATCTGGTTCGAGACCTCGCCGAAGAGCTTCTCGATCTCGCCGGGGATGTCTCCGATGTCCATCTCCCCCTTCTGGACCTTCTGCCAGACCTCCCGGATCCGGGTCCCGGCCTTGTCCTGGGCGCCGGTGGTGATCTCGCGGACCTTCTGCTGCTGGTCCTCCGTGAGGGAGAGCTTCTCGGCAAGCTCCTTGAGCTGCGGCGATTCCCCGCCGCCGCCCCCTCCGCCGAACCCGCCCCCGGCGCCCCCCCCGCCCCCCGCGAAGCCCCCTCCGCGCCCGCCCCAGCGACGGCCCCACTCGCGCAGCTCGTCGAACTTGGGCTTCTGGTCGTCCGTCAATAGCTCGCGGATCCGCTTCGCCGACTCCTCGTCTATCTCCTTGCGCCGGCGGGCCGACTCGCGGACGAGGGCCTCGACCTTCGTCTTCTGCTCGGACGTGAGGTCGAGCCTCTGGGACATCTGGTCGAGGACCATCCTCTCCATCCAGCCGAGGGACTCCTCCTTCGGCGCCTCCTGGGCCCGCGCGGCGCCCGCCGCCGCCCCGAGGACCGCGCCCGCCGCGAACGCCATCGCCGTCGCCCGGTACGTGCTCATCGCACCCCCCCCGGCGCCTCCCAGGGCGCCATCGCCTCCGCGATCCTCTGGAGGTCCTCCTCCGGCAGGGGACCCACGACCCGGATCTCCGCCCCGCCGCGGCGGAGCCTCGCGCCCCGCCGGCCGTGCGCGCGCCCGCCCGGGTCGGCCGCCTTATCGGCCCCGCTCCCGGGACCCGCGGGACCGCCGAAGAAGGACGACCAGTCGCGCCCCCGCCCCGAGCCTCCCGGCCGCTCGCCCCGGGCCCCCCCCTCACCTCGGGTCCCCCCCGCGAATCGCCGGATCCACGGCTCGGCCATCGCGCGCATCTCGGGCGGGAGCCCCGGCGCGAGCTTCCCGGCTTCCGCGGCGCGCTCGCGCGCGAACGCGGCCCAGACGTCGCGCCCCTCAGGCCACTGGACGACCGAGACCTCGGCGATCCCGTCGGTGCAGAGCAGTCGCACGATCGGTCCCTGGCCGGTCTCGGCGCGGCGGACCTGGTGCAGGGAGAAGCCGGCCGGGAGCCAGCCGGGCGCCTGGAGGGAGAGCCCGCCCGCCGCCGCCGCCCCGGCGAGGTCGGTCTCGGACCCGAAGGCGCCCCGGAACGAGTCGAGGGAGAACGGGAAGGCGGGGGCGGAGAGGGCCGCCGGGTCGGCCGGGACCCGGAGCGATCCGAGCCGCCAGCCGCCCTTGTCCGCCCCGTCCGGCCCGATCTCCCGCCTCTCCACGGGGAGACCGGACTCCCGGTCCACCGCGATCCGGACCGAGGGCGGACCCGGCCGCCGCGGGGCGAGGGTCACGACTCGCGCCGGCCGGCCGCCGACCTCGCGCGTGCCCTCCTCGATCCGCCGGTAGTTGCGGCCCGCCCCGGCGGCGTCGCGGACGAGGGGCATCTTGTCGAGGGGCGGGCGCGTCGCGAAGC
>JAKEIC010000360.1 GCA_022614695.1 Planctomycetales bacterium
CCGGCCGGGGGCGCGCCGGTTCGGGCGGAGGAGACCGGGCCGGCGACGAAGCCCGAGGCTCTCGGCGAGAGCCTGGCGGCGCAGATGGGAGGCGCCCGGTGAGCCCGCACGCGCGCCTCCTCGTCCTCGCGGCGGCGACGAACGGGTCGCTCACGTTCAGCCTCTTCGGGCTCCTCCGGCTCTCCCGGGAGGTCCTCGCCTTCGAGCCTCCGCAGCTGCTCCTCGCGACGGCCTTCACGGCCGTCGTCTACATGGCTTCCTGCACGGCGAGTCGCGGGATCTCGGAGAGGTTTGGCCGCGCGGCGCCCATCGTCGCGGGGCTCGCGGGCGTGGCGGGGACGGCGGCGATCGCCTGGTCGGTCGCGAGCCCGGTCGCGCTCTACGCGGCCTATGCGGCGCTGGCCGTCTCCTCGTCGCTGATCTGGCCCTCGCTCCAGGCGGCGGTGGGGGACGCCGCGGCGCCCGCGGGGCTCCGGGGGCGCACGGGAAGCTACAACCTCTCCTGGTGCCTCGCGCAGGCGGCGGCCTACGCCGTCGCGGGCGAGATCCTCCGGTTCGCGAGGGAAACGCCCCCGCTCCTCTGGCTCGGGGCCGCCCTCGCCGCGGCGGCCGCCCTCGGCGCCCTGACCGTCCCGCAGGCGCGCGAGGCCGCCGGCGGTGGGCCCGTGCCCGAGGTCCAGGAACGGTCCTCTCCCCGGCCGGGGATGCTCGCCGCGGCGCGCGTCGCCAACTTCACCACCTGGGGCGCGGGCTTGTTCGTGGGCGCCCGCCTCGAGTACCACCTCCACGCCCTCGGGTGGGGACCGGACGGGATCGGACGCGCCTACTCGTGCATCGGGGCGGCGCAGGCGGCGGCGTTCGTCCTCTGGTCCCTCGCACGGGGTTGGGAGTACCGGCTCGCGCCGCTCCTCGCGCTCGTGTCGTGCGGGGCCGGGGGGCTGCTCCTGCTCCTCGTGGCGCCTCCGCTCGGTTCCTCACCGTTCCTCGGGTCCGCCGCCGTCTTCACCGGCGCGATCCTCGTCGGGACGATGGTCGGGACCGGCTACAACGCGAGCATCTTCCACGCCCTGGACGCCGGCGGGGGCCGCTCGCGGCAGACCGGGGTCCACGAGATCGTGATCGGCGCCGGGTCGGCGAGCGTCCCTCTCGTGGGCGCGGCCGCGGCCTACGTCCTCGGCTCCGGCGCGGGGTTCGTGGCCGTCGCGGCCGTCATCCTCGGGGCCCTCCCCGTCATCGCGTCCCTCGCCGGCCCGTTCGCCGCCCGCGTCGAGCCACGGGTCCCCTCCGAGCCCCGCCGGGTGGCGGCGTGAGCCGGGCGGCCCTCGTCCTCCTCGCGTCCGCTCTCATGGACGGGACCGCCTACTTCTACTTCTTCGCGACGGCCGTCCAGGCGCGCAAGCACGGGCTCAGCGAGTCGCAGATCCTGCTGATGGGCGCGGCGGGCTGCGCGGTCTACACGCTCGGGTGCGCCGCCACGACCGGGATCTCGGAGGGGCGACCGCGCCACCGCTTCGTGCTCGCCGGCGCGATCGGGGCCGCCGCGGCCGCCGCCGTCGCGGCGGTGGCGTGCGGGACGCGGGCCGGCCTATTCGCCGCGTTCGCGGCGCTCTACGTGGCGCTTTCGCTCTACTGGCCGACTCTCCAGGCGCGTCTCGGGGACCTCTCCCGCGACGCGCGGGACCTGCAGGCGCGCCTCGGCGCGTTCAACCTCTCGTGGTGCGCGGGCAAGGCCACGTCCTGCTGGGTGGCGGGACAGCTCCTCGGGCGAGGGCTCACGGTCTCCGGGGCCTTCGCCCTCGCGGCTGGCTCGGCGCTCCTCGTCGCGTTGGTGGCGACGCTCGGGACCTATGGACCCGCGGCGCCACCCCGGCCGGCGGCGCCCCCGGGCGAGGCGCGCCCCCTCGGGGGTTTCCTCCCCGCCGCGCGCCTCGCGAACTTCGTCTGCTGGGGCGGCTCGGCGCTCCTCACATGGGCCGTGGAGAAGCGGGCGAGCGACCTCTCCCTCGGAACCTCCGCAGGGGGGTGGGCCCTCGGGGCCGCCTTCGCGGCGGAGGCGGTCACGTTCGTGACCCTCCGGTCGTTCCCGGGGTGGCGATACCGCGCCGCCCCTCTGATCGGGATCCAGCTCGTCGGGGCCGCCGGATACCTGCTCCTCGGGTTCGCCAGCGCGACGCCTCTCCTCTGCCTGGGCGCGGCCGGCGCGGGCGTCGGGATCGGGATGGCCTACTTCGCGAGTCTCTTCTACTCGCTCGAGCTGGGGGCGTCTCGATCGCGGGGGGCCGGGATCCACGAGAGCATCCTCGGGAGCGGCGGCGTGGTCGTGCCCCTCGCCGGCGCGGCCGCCGCTCACGCGACGGGGTGGGGAGGCGCCCCGTTCGCGGTCGTCGCTGCGCTCATCCTCGCGGGGATCCCGGTCCAGGCGCGGCTCGTGCGCGCGGGCCGCGGGTGAGCTACCCCCGCGCCCCGCGCTTCGCCAGGTCGTCCCGCAGCCCCTCGGCCTCGCCGCGGATGTCGTGGAAGTCGGGGTGGGCCTTCGCGAGCGAGTCGAGGAAGCGGGCGAGACCCTCGCGGGCCACGGCGCCCCTCCCGCGGTTCAGCGCCTCGACGGCGCTCCGGAGCGGCAGAACGAACGACTCGGGGTCCCGGACGAGGATCGCGTCGAGGACGTCGAGGGACGTCCCGTACCGCCCGTCGCGGGCGGCGAGCACCGCGAGGAGTACGGGCACGCGCTCGCGCTCGAGCCGGATGGCCTCGAGCCTCTTCTCGATCTCCTCGAGTCGAGTCCGGCCCCCGTCGCCGCGTTTCTGGGCCATCGTGCGCTCCTCCGCGAGCCTCGCCTCGGCGTCCTCGCGCTTGCGGAGGTACTGCGTCAGCGTGTCGGCGGCCTCGCGCCGTCGTCCCTCCCGCGCCTGGGCCAGCGCCAAGCGGTAGAGCGGCCAGAAGTAGTCCGGCTCGCGCCGGAGGATCTCCTGCACGGTCTCCTGGACCTCGGCGTCGCGACCGAGCCGTCCGAGCACGTCGGCCCGGAAGTCGAGCATCTGGAGGAGCTTCCTCTTCTCGCCGGCGATCGTTCCCTCCATCGCGACGGTGCGCTCCCCCCGCGCGCGTTCGGAGAGGTCCTTGTCCTGGGCGATCTTCCCCTTCTCCCCCTCGAGCACCTCGATCTTGTCGCGCTTCCGCTGGAGGTACTCGCCCGCGTGCCGGAGGGACTCGTCGTAGCGGCCGCGGTAGGCGAGCGCCCACGCCAGGTGCTCGCGCGCGTCGTCGTAGACCCCCTGCGCGGCGAGGAGTGCGTCCTGGTAGTAGCCCACGGCCCGGTCGGCCGCCTCGGCCTCCTGCCGTCGCCACTCCTCGAGGTCGGACTCCGAGGCGGGCCGTCCGGCGGCCTGGTCGGCCTCGATCTTCTCGGCCTCGCGCGCGGCGGATTTGGACCGCCACGTCGAGAGGAGCCCGAGCCCGAAGTAGGCGCGGTGGCGGATGACGTCGGAGGGACGGGCCTCGCGCGCCGCCGACTTCAGCGCTTTCTCGGCATCGGCGAGGAGCCCATCGGAGTCCGCGGCCGGGCGGCGCGTCGCCTTCTGGAAGAGCGTGAACCCGAGGAGGACGTTCGCCTTCGGGTATCCGGAGTCGAGATCGAGGGCCTTCCGGAGCTGCTGCTCGGCCCGGTCGTACTGCCCGGCGTCGTAGAAGTTCTGCGCGTTCGTCGCGTAGACCTGCAGCTCCGCCCGCTCGAGGGCGATGTCCTCGTTGGTCCGGCAAGCGGCCATCGCGATCGCGACGGCCGCTAGGGGGTACAGACGGTGCACGGCCACGGCGCGCCAGCCTACCCTTCCTCGGTCATCGTGCCGTCACTAGTGATCCCGGCGCGGCCCCGAGGGGCGCCCGCCGCGCCGGGATTACTTGTGGTCCCCCGCGTCGCGCGGGTCGAGGATGGCGTCGAGGTCGAGTGGGCGCCATTCACAGAGGTCCTCGGGCTTGAAGTAGAGCGCCAGCTCCGCCTTCGCCGCCTCGGGGGAGTCCGACCCGTGCACGAGGTTGAACGAGCCGGAAAGGCCGAGGTCCCCGCGGATCGTGCCCGGGGCCGCCTCGTGGCCGAAGGTCTTCCCCATGAGAGTCCGGACCACCCCGATGGCGCGGGGGCCCCGGATCGCCACGGCGACCACGGGTCCGGAGGACATGTACGCGATGAGCCCCTCGTAGAAGGGCTTCCCCTTGTGGGCCGCGTAGTGGACCCGGAGCGTCGCCTCGGGGATGCACATCATCCGAAGCCCCACGACCTGGAGCCCCTTCTCCTCGAAGCGAGCGAGGATCCTCCCGACGAGGTGGCGCTGGACGCCGTCGGGTTTCACGAGGACGAGGGTCGTTTCCAAGGGGGGCCTCCTAGCGGCTCTCGCCGCGCGCGGCAGCCCGCCGGACCACGACGAGGGTCATCCGTTCCGGGTCGAGCCAGGTCCGGACCGAGGCGTGGACCTGCTGCGGGGTCAGCGCCGCGATCGCGCGGCGGTAGTGCTCGGAAAAGTCGGGCGGGAGCCCGAAGACGGCGTGGGCTCCGGCCTCCCGGGCGCGCGCCGATCCGCGCTGCCGCTCGAGCGGGTGCTTGCCGAGGATGTTGCTACGGACCCGCTCGAACTCGTCGGCCGGGATCGGGCCGCCCGCCAGGTCGCGGATGTACTGCCGGAGCGCGGCTTCGGCCTCGACGACCTGCTCGGGCTTGCACTCGACGTAGAAGAAGCAGGCCCCGCCCTGACGGGACGCGTCGAGCGAGCAGGAGGCGTTGTAGGACAGCTTCCTCTCATAGATCAGCTCGCGGAAGGCGCGGAAGGAGATCGTCGTGGCCGCGAAGGACGCGGCCGGATAGTGCTCGCTCTGGTACGGCGGGGCCTGGCACCCGAGGATGACGAAGGCCTGCTCCTTGTCGAGCGCGACCTCGTGGCGGCCGGAGGGCTGCGGCGAGATCGGGAACCCGCCCTCGAGCGGGGCAGGCGGGGACGCCCTCTCGCGCCGGGGCCAGGCGCCGAAGGCCGCCCGCGCGAGGTCGCGCGCCTCCCGGACCGAGAGGTCGCCGTACAGGACGACGACGGCGTCTTCCGGCCGGAAGTTCGCGAGGCGCGCCTCCTCGAGGTCGCCCCGGCCGAGCCCCCGGAGCGACTCCATCGTGCCGTACTCGGAGCGCGCGTAGGGATGGTCCCCGTAGATCCGCTGCTTCGCCTGGCGGAACGCGAACGACGGCAGGTCGTCCGACTCCCACCGGAGGACGCCGTAGCCCTGCTCCTTCTCCACCTCGACCTCGGGGGCGGGGAACGTCGGGCGGAGGTAGGCGGCGCCGAACATGTCGAGGGCCTCCTCGAGGTCCGGCCGCGCGACCGTGATCTGGTGGTAGGCGTACTCCTTGGCGATCCCCTTCTGGAACCGCCCCCCGAGCCGGTTGATGACGTTGCTGAACCGGTTGCGGTCCCACGCCGTCCCGGGGGTGCCGTCCACGCGCGGGCCGGCCTCCGCCCCGATCAGGAGCATGTCGTTCGTGAGCCAGGCCCGGCCCTCCAGGCCGAGCGGGTCCGAGGCGTATCCCCCGGCGGTGAAGACGGCGAGCGTCACGAGGCCGAAGTCGCGGTCCGTCCCGACGAGGACTCGGGCCCCGTTCCCGAGCCGGAACTCCTCCCAGCCTTCCGTCCCGGAGGGATCGGCGCGGGCGGTCCAGTCCACCGCCGGCTCCCCCGGCCCCTCGAGGACGCGAAGGAGCTCCTCGCGCCTCTCGTCGTCCGCGGGGGAACCGCGCGCGGCCTCGGGGCCGATCACGACGGCATTGAGGCACGGCGCCGCCAGGTAGGTCCGCGTGCACCGGCCGATGTCGGAGAGCGTCACGCGCCCGATCCGGTCGGGGTAGCTGGCGAGGTGCTCGAGGGTGCCCATCGCCCCGCCCCAGGCGAGGAGGTTCGCCCGCGCGCGGGCATCCTCGCGGTCGAAGGCGAGCCCCAGCTGGCAGTTCCTCTGGTACCGGGAGAGCTCCGCTTCCTCGTCCCAATCGCGGCGCCCGGTGGGGATCTTCCCGACCTCGGCGATCTGGTGGAGCATCACGCGCTCGACCTCCGGGGCCAGATCGGGGGAGGTCGGGGTCGCGGTGAAGTTGAAGATCCCCAGGTCGGTGTAGTTCTCGACCCCGCCGTTCAGGGAATTGGCGATCTTCTTCTCGAGCACCAGGCTCGTGTAGAGGCGCGCGCGGAGGAACTCGGCGGTCATGTCCATCGCGGGCTGGTCGGGGTGGATCATCCCGGGGGCGGGCGCCGCCACCGTCACGTAGGCCTGGGCGAGATCGCGCGCGAAGAACTTCCGCTCGAATCCCCGCGCCGGGGCGACGCTCGGAGGGCGCGCCGGGGGCGGACCCTCCGCGCGGAAGTCGCCGAAGTGTCGCCGGACCGCCTCGATCGCGGCCGGTGCCGAGACGTCCCCCGTCACGATCAGCACGAACCGGTCGGGCCGGAAGTGCTTCCGGTAGATCCTCATGAGGTCGTCCCGCGTGAGGCGCCGGATCTCCTCGGGACGCCCCGCGCGGCCGTGGGCATAGGGGTGCGGGTGCCAGCAGAGCCACTCGAGCTCGTCGCGGCTGAAGACCGCGGGGTTGTCGAAGCGCTTCGAGAGCTCATCGAGCATCACCGTGCGCTCCATCTCGACTTCCTTCGGATCCACGCGCACGTTCCGCGCCCCGTCGGCGAGTCCGTCGAGCGCCAGCTCGAAGTCCTCCCTCCGCACCACCGACCAGTACTCGGTGCGGTCGAAGTCCGTGAGGGCGTTGGAGTCCCCTCCGCGGTCCATGACCTCGTCGCGGATCTGACGACGGACGCGCCTCTCGGTGCCCATGAAGAAC
>JAKEIC010000003.1 GCA_022614695.1 Planctomycetales bacterium
AGCCGGCGCTCATGGTGACCCAGCCCTACTTCGCCGCCCGGTGGGAGGAGCCCGCGGGCTACGCGGGCTTCCGCGGGCGCGTCCTCGACCCGGTCCACCGCGTGGTCTCGCACCGGGAGGGGGCGACGACCACGGTCACGGTGATCGAGGACGTGCGGCAGGTGGTCCTCAAGGTGGACGGCAAGGCCGACGCCTCGTCCGTGACCGACATGCCGACCCAGGTCCTCCTCGCGCACGTGCCGATCCTGCTCGCGCCCGGGCCGTCTGCCGGCGATGGCCCTCGCGAGGCGCTTGTCATCGGGTGGGGATCGGGGGTCTCCCCCGGCTCGGCGGCGCTCCACCCGGGTCTCCGCCTCACGGCGGTCGAGATCGAGCCTGCGGTCGTTGAGGGGGCGCGCGCCTTCGACCACGTGAACCACCGTCCCGGCGGACGGGAAAACGTCCGCGTCGTCTTCGAGGACGCGCGGACCTACCTCCTCGGCCGCAGCGCCTCCTATGACGTGATCTTCTCGGAGCCGAGCAACCCGTGGCTCTCGGGCCCCGCGAAGCTGTTCACGGAGGACTTCTTCCGGATCGTGCGCTCGCGGCTGCGGGAAGGCGGAGTCTTCGGGCAGTGGGTGCAGATGTATGGGCTCGCGCCCGATCACCTCCGCGCGATCCTTCGGACGTTCCGCGAGGTCTTCCCGGACGTGCGCGTCTTCGTCACGATCGAGGACGCCGACCTGCTCCTGGTCGGGGGGAGCGGGACCGGACCGGTGGACCTCGCCCGGCTCGCCGCGCGCGCCGGCGCTCCGGGGATCCGGGAAGACCTCTCGCGGGTCTCCTCGGCCGGATGGGCCGGGATCCTCTCGCGCTACGTCGGCGGGCCCGACGAGGTCTCTCGCTACGCCGGGGAAGGCCCCCGCAACACCGACGACAACGGGCTCGTCGAATTCGGGGCACCCTGGACCCTCCTGCGGGAAGACCTGCGGAAGCGCCTCGTGGACGAGGTCGCCTCGATCGAGTGCGACCCGCTCGCCGTCCTCGGGCCCGACCCGCCGGGCGGGATCGCGGCCGCGACGGGGGTGCTGGCGCGGGCGGCCGCCGCCCGCGGCGACTGGGGCCGGGCCCGGCGGTTCGCGCAAGCCTCCCTCGCCCGGGGCGAGACCGCGGATGCCCGGCTCGCGCTCGCGGAGTCGTTCGCGGCCTGGGGCGAGAGCCTCCACGCGACGGACGAGATGGAGCGCGCGCTCGCCCTCGCGCCGGGCCTCGCCGAGGCCCGCGAGCGGCTCGCCGAGTGGCTGCTGCGCGAGGGCGACGCGACGCCCGCGCTCGCCGTGCTCGAGGCGGCTCCCGAGGAGACGCCGGCGCTGCGCGCCTACCGGGGCATCGCGCTCGCTCGCGCCGGCCGGGCCCTGGAGGCGCTCGAGGCGTTCCGGGGACTCCCCGAGGGGATCTTCCGCAAGGGGGGGGAGGGGGACGACGGGCGTGACGGGCGCAACGCGATCCCCGAGGCGCGGCTCCACCGAGCCCGGGCGCGGCTCGCGTCGGGCGACCCCGGGGGCGCGATCGAGGACTACGAGGGCTTCCTCCGCGACTTCCCCGCCCGGATGGAGGTGCTCGGGGAGATCCAGGACGCCTACCGGGACGCGGGGCGGTGGGAGGACTTGAAGCGCGTCGAGGACGAGGTCGCCCGGCACGAGAGGTTCCAGACCGAGGTGCTGCCGGACGTGGGGCGGTTCCCCGACTCGACGGAGGAGGGGCTGCGGGTCCGCCGGCTCGCCTTCGAGCTGCACCCGCAGGACGCCGAGATGGCGGCGGCCCTCGTCCGGGCGCTCCGCCAGCGCGGGCGGACGGCCGAGGCGATCGAGGCCGGCCGCAAGGCGGTCGCGATCCACCCGGGGTTCCTCGAGCTGGCGATGGCGCACGCGGCGCTCCTCGAGTCCGACGCGGGGAGGGACCCCTCCCGGGCCGCCGCGCACCTCGCGGAGGCCCGCGACGCCCTCCGGGGGCTCCTCGCGCGGAACGGCTCCCTCGACGCACTCGACCGCGCCGAGATCGCCGGCCGTATCGCGCGGATCGAGGGGAAGATCGGGAAGGGCCGCTAGCCCGACTTCGCCTCGCCGCCCGGCGGCGCGCCGGACGCGCCGGCGCCGGCGCCGACCGGCTCCTCCTTCGGCTGCGAGTCGAAGTAGAGGTGGCCGTCCTTCAGCAGGATCGTGACGACCGGCCTCTCCTTGAAGGCGCCGCGCAGGATCTCCTCGCTGAGCGGGTCCTCGACCAGCCGCTCGATCGCGCGCCGGAGCGGCCG
The DNA here is from genome assembly GCA_022614695.1 of Planctomycetales bacterium. GTDB lineage: Bacteria > Planctomycetota > JAKEIC01 > JAKEIC01 > JAKEIC01 > JAKEIC01. The sequence goes on from JAKEIC010000003.1 coordinate 2,291, forward strand.
CGCGCCGAATTCGGGGTTGAAGCCCTGGTCAATGAGGAACTCCTTCGCCTCCTCGGTCCACTTGAGCTCCACCTTGGCCTCGGCCATCCGCTTCATCACGCCCTTCATCTCGATGTCCACGATGTGGCGGAGGTCGTCGCGGACGAGGGGCTTGAAGACGATGATGTCGTCAATCCGGTTCAGGAACTCGGGCCGGAACTCCTTCTCGACCTCGCGGAGCAGCATCTCGCGCATCTTGTCGTAGGTGACGTCGGCCGAGGTCTTCTGGAACCCGAGCGAGGCCTGGTGCTTCAGGATCTCGGCCCCGATGTTGCTCGTCATGATGAGGACCGTGTTCTTGAAGTCCACGTGGCGGCCGAAGCTGTCGGTGAGGCGACCCTCCTCCATGATCTGGAGGAGCATGTTGAAGACGTCGTGGTGGGCCTTCTCGATCTCGTCGAGGAGCACGACCGCGTAGGGCCGGCGCCGGATCTTCTCGGTGAGCTGCCCGCCCTCCTCGAAGCCGACGTAGCCCGGAGGCGCGCCGACAAGCCGCGACACGTTGTGCTTCTCCATGTACTCGCTCATGTCGATCTGGAGCAGCGCGTCCTCGGTGCCGAACATGAACTTGGCGAGCGCCTTGGCGAGGAGGGTCTTCCCGACGCCCGTCGGGCCGACGAAGACGAACGACCCCATCGGCCGGTGCGGGTCCTTGAGGCCCGCGCGCGAGCGGCGCAGCGCCCTCGCGATCGCCTGGACCGCCTGCTCCTGGGAGACCACCATCGAGTGGATCTCCTTCTCCATCGCGAGGAGCCTCTCGGCCTCGCCCTTCTCGAGCCGGGTGAGCGGGACACCGGTCATCTTGGAGACCGTCTCGGCGATGACGTCCTCGTCCACGACGCCGTCGGCCTCCTTGTTCTTGTCCCGCCACTCGCGCTGGAGGCCCTCCTTCTTCTTCCGGAGCCGGTAGGCCTGGTCGCGGAGCTTCGCCGCCCGCTCGAAGTCCTGGGCGGCGACCGACTCTTCCTTCTCCTTGTCGAGCTTCTTGATCTCTTCGTCGAGGTCCTTCAGGTCCGGCGGCCGCGTCATCGCGCGGAGCCGCACCCGGGCGCCCGCCTCGTCCATCACGTCAATGGCCTTGTCCGGCAGGTAGCGGCCCGTGATGTAGCGCGAGGCCAGGTCCACGGCGAGGTGCAGCGCCCCGTCGGTGAACTGGACCCGGTGGTGGGCCTCGTACTTGTCGCGGAGCCCCTTCAGGATCTCGTTCGTCTCTTCCTTGCTCGGGGGCTCGACGATGATCGTCTGGAACCGCCGCTCGAGCGCGCCGTCCTTCTCGATGTACTTCCTGTACTCGTCGAGGGTGGTCGCGCCGATGCACTGGATCTCGCCGCGGGAGAGGGCGGGCTTGAGGACGTTCGAGGCGTCTATCGCCCCCTCGGCCCCGCCGGCGCCGACGAGGGTGTGCAGCTCGTCCACGAAGAGGATGATGTTCTTCGCGCGGCGGACCTCGGTCATGACGGCCTTGATCCGCTCCTCGAACTGCCCGCGGTACTTGGTCCCGGCCACCATCATGGCGAGGTCGAGGACGACGATCCGCCGGTCGCGCAGGAGGTCCGGCACCGTCCCCTTCACGACCTCCTGGGCGAGGCCCTCGACGATGGCGGTCTTGCCGACGCCCGCCTCGCCGAG
>JAKEIC010000361.1 GCA_022614695.1 Planctomycetales bacterium
ATCGTCTTCCCCGAGACCGCCAAGGCCGACGCCGCGCGGATCGCCGAGAGGCTCCGCCAGAGGGTGCGCGAGGCCGCGGTGACCCTCCCGGACGGCCGGAAGCTCGGGGTGACGGTGAGCCTCGGGGTCGCGACCTACCCCGACGATGCCGAGGACATGCGCGGGCTCGTGGCCGAGGCCGACAAGGCCCTCTACGCCGCGAAGGAAGGCGGGCGCGACCGGGTCGTCGTCTGCACGGGCACGGCGGGAGCGAAGACGCCCGCCGCGCCGGGGAGCGGAGGAGACCCGGGGACCGGAGGGGCCGTGCCGGGTGCCCGGAGGGGCGCGGGGGCTGGAGGGGAGGTCTGAGGATGCCGGAACCCGCAAAGCCCCGTCCCTCCGCGACCCCGAACCCGGCGGCGCCGAGGCCCTCCGGCCCGCGGCCGGCCGGAGCGCCGCCGCGCCCGCCGACGGGCCGGATCGTCGCGAAGCCCGCGGCCCCGCCCCCCGAGGAGCCCCTCGCCGAGGCGCCCCCGCTGGAGGAGGCTCCGCCGGCAGCCGAGGAGGGCAGGGGCGGAGCCCGCGCGGGGGCCCGACGCCCCTCCGAGCGCCGCCGCCGCCGCGAGGCGGAGGGCGAGGGGGGCCCCGCGCCGGCCTCCGGTCCCCCGACGACCCGCGGGAAGCCGGTCCGCGGCCCCGTCCAGGCCCCGCGCGACTACTTGAAGCCCGAGGGGCTCCCGCTCGCGCTCAAGTTCGCGATGATCGTGTCGGGAGCGATCCTCGTCCTGATGTCCATCTATTCGGTCATCGTCTACGGGATCGCGTCGAGCTCGATCTCCCAGCAGGTCGAGGACGACGGCGTCATCGCGGTGAGCCTCGCCGCGCAGATCGGCGAGGAGTACTACATCCTGAGCCAGATCAACGAGGAGCTCTACAAGCCTCCTGAGCCCAAGGAGGACGAAGACGACGACACCAAGATCGCGCGCAGGAAGAAGACAGAGTCCTGGAACGCGAAGAAGAAGCAGACCCGGGACCGCTACATAGCCCACCTCCGGCACCTGCTCTACTTCGACATCGAGGGGGAGAAGCCGACGCCGTTCCGGCGGCTGCTCGACGTGTACATCCTCGACATGAAGCAGAAGAAGGCCTACCTCGCGGCCACCGAGACCATCGGGGGGTACCGAGGCTCCGCGGCGAGGAAGTTCGAGTGGGACGGGCGCGAGACCGACATCGAGATCATCGAGGGGACCTACGCCCGCGCGAACGAGCCGATCGTAGCCTTCACGAAGCCAGTCTACGACCGTTACAAGGAGGCGAAGGGGTCGCTTCCCTACGTCGCCCACGTCTTCCTCTCGGGGGCGGAGATTGCGGCGGCCAAGAACAAGCTGAAGTTCCAGATGGTGATCTGGCTCGTCCTCTCGATCCTGGCGGGCGTCGGGCTCTCGTTCGGGGTCGCCCGGCTCGTCACGCGCCCGGTGAAGCAGCTCCTCGAGGACATACACCTCGTGTCGCAGGGGGACTTCGCGCACCGCACCGAGGCGTCGTCCAAGGACGAGGTGGGCATGCTCGCCCGCGCCTTCGACGCGATGACCCAGTCGCTCGCGGCCGCCCGCGAGAAGGAGATCGAGAACCAGCAGCGCCAGCACGAGCTGCACATCGCGACCGAGATCCAGGCGAACCTCCTCCCGAAGAAGATCCCGCGGATCCCCGGCTTCGACTTCGACGCCTACTACCGGCCGAGCAAGGAGGTCGGGGGCGACTACTACGACTTCATCCCCATTGACGACACGCACCTCGGGCTGATCGTGGCGGACGTGTCGGGCAAGGGCGTCCCCGGCTCGATGGTCATGACCATGGCCCGCTCGCTCATCCGGTTGGAGGCGGGCCGCAACCTCTCGGCCGCCGACACCCTCGTCAAGACCAACCGCATCATCGCGGCCGACATCCGGCGGGGGATGTTCGTGACGGCGCTCTACGCGATCCTCGACATCCCCAACCGGACGATCCTCGTGAGCAGCGCCGGCCACAACCCGATGGTCATCTGGCGGAAGGAGTCGAACGGCATCCAGCTCGTGAACCCGAACGGGATCGCGCTCGGGTTCGACCGGGGCCCGATCTTCGAGCGGACCGCGAAGGAGCAGCTCGTCCGCCTCGGCAAGGGCGACCGCGTCGTGATGTACACCGACGGCGTGGTCGAGAGCATGAACAAGGACCACGAGGAGTTCGGCGACAAGCACTTCTACCAGCTGGTGCAGAAGGTCGCGAACCGCAATTCCAACCAGGTCGTGAACATCATCGTCACCAAGCTCGACGAGCACCAGGGCGACGCCGAGCAGCACGACGACATCACGATGCTCACCTTCATGGTCGAATGACCCCGATGGGCACCCCGGCGAGCTTCCGTCGCGACCTGCGGGTCACCAGCGAGACGAAGAACCTCTCGGTGGTCCGCGACTTCGTCTCGGAGTGCGCCACGAGGAGCGCGCTCCCGAGGACCGAGATGAACAAGGTGATCCTCGCCGTGGACGAGGCGGTGAGCAACATCATGCGCCACGGCTACCGCGGGGGGCCGGGCGAGATCGAGCTGGTGGTCGAGGCGGACCCGAAGAGGATCGCCATCACGATCCTCGACTCGGGCACGAAGTTCGACCCCGACCGCGTGCAGGACCCGGACATGGGCGAGCACATCCGCCAGGGACGGAAGTCCGGCCTCGGGATCTTCCTCATGCGGCAGATCATGGACGAGGTGTCGTACTCGTTCCGGGAGGGGGTCCGGAACCAGCTCCGGCTCGTGAAGTACCTCGGGCCGGGCGGGGCGGAGGCGTAGGGAGGGCCCCGGAATGCGACGCGGGGTCTAGAGGCGAGGGGGGAGGGCAGAGATGCCGAAGTTCCAGATCACCACGCAGAAGGTCGGCAACAACGTGACGCTCGTGAACGTGCAGGGCTTCCTCGACGCCCACACCTTCGAGGAGATGGAGACGACGATCACGGGCCTCTTCAACGAGAAGCAGTTCCGCCTCGTCGTGGACCTCTCGAAGGTGGACTACATCTCGAGCGCGGGCGCCGGCGTCTTCATCGGCGCGATCGGCACCGCCCAGGAGAACCGCGGGAGCATCATCCTGATGAAGCCCACGGCCAACGTGAAGGAGGTCTTCGACCTCCTCGGGCTCAGCCAGCTCTTCCAGTTCGCGGACGACGTGGATTCGGCGATCAAGATCTTCCAGTAATCCTCCGGCGGCGGGCCCCGCCGGAGGATTACTATCGGGGCCGTGAGGCCCCGGCTCGAGTGGCTCGCGGTCGCGGTCGCGGGGTGCGTCGCGCCGCCGCCGGAGTGGTACGAGGAGGCGCGGGAATCCGAGGGCTCGGCGACCGGCGCCGAGACGCGCGCTCCCCCGGCGCCTCCCGGGCCCGGCGACGGACTCGCCTCGGAGATCCTCGCGCTGGCGCTCGAGGAGGACCCGTCGGCCGACGTTGCGGCGGCCGGGCGCGCCCTCGAGGAGGTCGCGGATCGGGCGCGGCGACGCGCGGGGCCCTCCGCGGGCCCCCACCGGCTCTGGGAGTGCGTCCTCGCGGCCGTCTACGACGACGCGGGACTCCGGGGGGACGAACGCGATCCCGAGGGGCTCGACCCCCAGAACTCCCGCCTCGACCGAGTCCTCGAGCGGCGGCGCGGGAACTGCGCCTCGCTCTCGGCCCTCCTCCTCGGCCTCGCGGACCGTCTCGGGCTCCCCGTCCACGGGGTGAGGCTCCCCGGCCACTTCCTCGTCCGCTACGACGACGGGCGGCGGCGGCGCAACGCGGAGGCGACGGACCATGGGATGGAGCTGCCGGACGAGCACTACGCGCGGAAGTTCCGGGTCCACCCGGCCGCGGTGGCCTCGGAGACCTACCTCGCCTCGCTCCCGCCGCGCGCCGTCCTCGCGGAGCTCCTGGTGAATCGGGGGGCGCTCGCGAGCCGCGCGGGACGGGCGCGCGAGGCGCTCGGCCTCCTCGACCGCGCGATCGCGGCCGACCCGCGCCACCCGCACGCGCTCTACGACCGGGCCGTGGTCCGGAAGAGGCTCGGGGACGACGCGGGGGCCCTTGAGGACCTCGGGGCGGCGATTGCGCTCGACCCGGGCCACGCGCCGGCGCTCGCCAGCCGGGCCGAGGTGCACCTCCGCGCGGGACGGCGGGAAGAGGCGCTCGCCGACCTCTCGGCCGCCGAGGAGGCGGACCCCGGCTACGCGGGCTCCCAAGTCGTCCGGGCGGCCCTGCTGGCCGGCGCCGGCCGCCGGGAAGAGGCCCTGGCCGCCCTCGAGCGGGCCCTCTCGAGCGACCGGCGCTCGGCCGTGGCCCACGTGCTGCGGGCGAGGCTCCGCCGCGAGGCGGGCGACCTCGTCGGGGCGCTCCAGGACGCCACGGCCGCTGCGCAGATCGAGCCCGGCTCCCCGGAGCCGCACGCCGAGCGGGCGATGGCCTACGACGCGCAGGGGCGGACGGCCGAGGCGCTCGCCGAATGGGACCGGGCCGTCGAGGCGGACCCGGGCCGGCCCGAGGTGCGCGCGAACCGGGCCGCCGCCCGCGCGCGGGCCGGGGACCTACGGGGCGCCCGGGAGGACCTGGACCTCCTGCTCCGGGCCGACCCCCGGCACGCCGACGCGCTCGCTCGTCGCGCGGCCGTCTCGATGCTCGAGGGACGGGAGGCCGACGCCCGCGCGGACCTCGACGCCGCCGTCGGGGCCGACCCCGCCCACGCCGGCGCCCGCGCCAACCGGGCCGTGCTCCGCGCCCGCGCCGGCGACCTCGAGGGCGCCGAGGAGGACGCCCGCGAGGCGGCGCGCCTCCGTCCCGAGGCCGTCGAGACCTGGGCGACGCTCGGTCGGGTGCTTGCGAAGGCGGGCCGGTGGCCCGAGGCGGCCGAGGCGCTGCGGCGGGCGCTGGCGCTCTCGCCCGGCGCGGCCGAAGCCGAGGAACTGCGGGCGCTGCTCGGGCGCGTTGAGGGACGCTGACCGCCGCCCGCCGGGGGAAGAGACTAGGCGTCCGGTCGGCGGCGGTCGGACTCGAGGGATACCTGGAGGCGCCCGAGGAGGCGCTTGATCTTCTCCTCCTTCTGGTTCACGCGGAACACCATCTCGAGCGTGATGGTCCGTGACTCGGAGGCGGGGAAGAGGACGAGCGTCCCCGAGCCCATGAGGAGGAACTCGAAGAGGTCGGGGATCTCCTTAGAGATCCGCAGGTTCGGCGAGGGGTAGCGCTCGATGTTCCCCCACATCCCGTGGTGGTGCAGCAGCTCGTTGCTCGTGATCTCCCAGTAGTCGAACCGCGAGTTCACGACCACGCAGAGAAACGTGATCCCGAGCACCGCGGAGACGCAGAGGTAGAAGGCGGCGTTCGCGTGGATGTGCAGGCTCCGGAAGAAGCTCCCCACGTAGCCGAAGATCGGGACGTTCCACCGTTCGCTGAGGAACATGACGAAGAAGACGAGCGCCAGGACGACGGCGAACAGCGCGAGCGCGATCGCGCGGCCGAACTCGAAGTTCATGACGAAGAGGTTCGCGGCGAAGATGAAGACGAACGCCAGCCCGATCCACTCGGGCTCCGTGCCCGCCGAGTAGGCGAGGCAGATGAGCCCGAAGACGAGCGCGACGATCGCGGTCGGGTAGAGGATCACCGCCCGCGGCATCGGGCGGATGAGGACCCGGTTGGGGCCCTCGGCGTCCTTCGGGGCGGACGCGGCGGGCTTGGGAGGGTCGGTCATGGGAGGTCGCGGGAGAAGGCGATTATAGCGGAGTGGACCCACCGGGCCTTCTCGCACCCCTTGGCGAGCACGCGGGATTCGCGGGGCCCTGGCCGCGCAAATCGCGCGTGCTAGCCACGCATGAGGTTCAGGCTCGACGGCGCCACGCGCACGGCGACGCGGCGGCCCCAGAGGAACTCGAGGCGGTCTCCCTCGATCCCGTCGCCGAAGATGACGCCGTCCTCGTTCATCTCGGAGGTGACCCCGAGCGCCTCGCCCTCCCCCAGGAGCCCCTCCGTGAGGGTCGTCCCGGTGGCGACGCTCGGCCAGGCCTCGCGAACGAAGAAGGCGAGCCGGCGGTCGGCGGGCCGCGGGAGCCTCACCTCGCCCTTCCTCTCGCGGTGGATCGAGCGCGCCCAGCCGGTCGCGCCCGTCCCGGTCGCGACGATCAGCCCCGAGGAGGACTGCCTCTCGGAGCGGTCGCCGAGCGAGACGACGTAGCGCGCCGACTGGTGGGTCCGGTGCCCCACGAAGACCTCGTTCAGCGCGAGGATCCGCTGGCCGTCGTCCAGCTCCGCCTCGACCATGGTCCGCGCCTCGCAGGCCGCCCGCCCCGCGACCACCGTCGCGAGGAGGTCCCCGGCCGCCCCCGGCGGGTGCGGCACGAGGACGCCCTCGTAGCGCTCCGGGTCCGGGTTGAGCCCGATCACCGTCTGGCCGGCGAGGTACTTCGCCGCGTTGGCGACGAGCCCGTCCTGCCCGACCGCGACGACCAGGTCCTCCGGCTCGAAGAGGAACCGGTCCAGGTCGCCCCGGTCCACGCGGGCGCGGCGCCACTCGGCGGGGACCGCCTGGAGCACCCCGCGCAGGGCGGCCTCGAAACGGCGGTGCCGCGCCTCGACGTCGGAGAGGTTCTGCTGCCGCCCCTGCAGGAAGAACTGCGCCTGCTGTTGGGTGGCGTGCCGCTCGAGGAGCTGCTCGTACTCGGTCTTGCGGGTGACGATCACCACCCGCGGCGTCTTCGACTGGGACGGCGGCTCGCGGGGGGACGGCGCGACGGCCTGCCCGACCTCCTGCGTGTCCGGGGGGCGGCGACGCATGCGGAGCGCCTATCCCTTCTTGGAGGACTTCCCGCCCGCGCCCGGCTCCTCCCGCTCGAGCCGCCGCGCGCCGGCGTCGGCGAGCCGCGCGAGCACCGGCGCGAGCAGCTCGGGCGTCACGCTCACGTGCTCGAGCTTCTGGAGCTTCCCCGCCAGCTCCTGCGCCGCGAGCCCGAGCAGCACGTCCCCGGGCAGGTTCTTGTAGATCCCCGCCCGGCGCTCCTCCGCCTCGAGCCGCGCGGCGTCCACCGCCCGCAGCCCCGCCGCCCGCGTCTCCGCCTCGAGCCGGTCACGGGCGGCTGCCGCCTCGGCGGCGATCTTCTGCGATTCCGCCTGCTCGCGGGCCTGGCGCTGGGCGTTGCTGCCCTCCTGCGCGATGAGTCCTTCCTTGCGCTTCGCGAGCTCAATCTGGTTCTTCAGCTCGTTCTCCTGGATCGCGCGCTCCTTCTCGACCGCGAGCGCGCGGCGCTGGAACGTCGCCTCGTCAGCCGTCTGCTGGATTGCCTCCCGCGTCGGGGCCTGGAGGGCCTTCTCGAGGTCGGCGGTCGGCGCCACGCCCGAGACGCGCACCGAGACGATCTCCAGCCCGAGCCCCTTGAGCCCCTCGTCGGCGAGCAGCGCCTCCCGGATCCGCGTGCGGACCTGGTCCACGCCCTCGGCGAGGAGCTGGCGGACGGGCGTGTGGGCGAGGTAGTCCCAGGCGTGCTGCTGCGCGAGTTGGGTGAGCAGCTGCGAGAGCTGCTCGAGGGGCGTCTTGAGCCACACCCCGGTCCGGAGGTCGAGCGAGAAGTCCACCCGCTTCGCGAGCAGCGCGGGGTCGGAGACGCGGTAGGTGAGGACCCCCTGCGCCGTCACGTCCTGGAAGTCGCTCGAGCGGCCGTGGAACAGGAACGGCTGGTCCCGGTCGTCGCACGGGATCTCGTAGAGGCTCGCCGAGAGGGGGGTGAACCAGAAGGCGAGCCCGCGCCCGCTCCGCACCGCCGTCCCGCGGCGGAACTGGATCACGTGGGACGAGGGCTCGCTGCGCAGGTGCCGCCAGAACAGGAAACGTCCGATCGTGGCCATGTCTCCTCCCCTCCCCGCGCCCCCCGGATGCCGGGCGGACCGGGGAAGCTAGCGCGGTGGGAGCGCGGGCGCCAGCGGGCGGCATAATCCGCGCCCGTGCGGGTCCTCCTCGCCACCCCCGCCGCCCCTCCGCGGATCGCCGGGAACGCGACGACGGCCGCGCGGCTCCGCGACGGGCTCGCGGCGCTCGGGGTCGAGGTCTCGATCGTCGAGGTGTGCGGAGAGGGCGGCGAGGACGACCCCGGGCGGCTGGCAGAGGCCCTCGGTCGCGTGCGGCCCGATCTCCTCCACGTCCACCAGGCCTACCGTGCGGGACAGGCCCTCTTGGCGCTGCCGGACGGCGGGTGGTCGCTGGTGGTCTCGCTCGGGGGTACGGAGCTGTGGGGGGACCTCCCGGACGCCGCGCGCGGCCGCGTGGTCGCTCGGGCGCTCCGGCGGGCCGCCCGGATCGTCGCCCCGACCGCCGCAGCGGCCGCGACCGTGCGCGAGAGGCTCCCGGACGTCGCGGCCCGCGTCCTGGTCGTCCCGAGGGGCGTCCGACTCGGGACGGCGCCGTTCCCGCTCCGCGACCGGCTCGGATTCCCGAGCGACGCGGTCGTCTTCTTCCTCCCGAGCGGGCTCCGCCGGGTGAAGGCACCGGACGTGGCCGTCGAGGGACTCGGCCCCGTCGCCGCGGCCGACGCCTGCGTGCGGCTCGTCCTCGCGGGGCCGGTCCTCGAGGAGGCCTACGCGGCCGACCTCCTCCGGCGCGCGGCGGCGCTCCCGTGGGTCCGCCACCTGCCGGGCATCCCCGCCGAGGCGATGGGGGCGGCCTACGCCGCGTCGGACGTCGTCCTGAACACCTCGCACGCGGAGGGGATGAGCAACGCGCTCCTCGAGGGGATGGCGGCGGGGCGGGCGGTGCTCGCCTCCGACATCCCCGCGAATCGGGAGGCGATCCGGGACGGCGAGACCGGCCTGCTCTATGCCCGGGGCGGCACGCCGGGCGGCGGGGAGACCGCGGACCTGGCCGCGAAGGCGGCGCGGCTCGCGGGCGACGAGGAGCTGCGGCGCCGCCTCGGGGCCGCCGCACGGGCGACCGCGCTTCGCGACCACGACCCCGGGCGGGAGGCGGAGGCGATGCTCGCCGTCTACCGGGAAGCGCTGGGCGGGAGCGAGAGGTGAGGTGTGGCTCCCTCCCGTCCTCCGGGGAGCACGAGGGGCGGAGCCCCTCGTTGAGCGATTCATGCGCGTCCCGGCTAGCGCTGGGTCGCGGGAGCGAGAGGTGAACCGCATACGGGACTCCGCCCCTTGACCGTACCTCAGGGGAGCCCTTACCCTCCTCCCGACCTCGACGCCGACCCACCGATGCCCCGAATCCCGAAGAGCGCCGTGCTGAAGCTCCGCGACCCCTCGGCCCCGACCGAGCCGGAGCTGCTCGCCATCGTCCGGGGGGCGGACGTGCTCGTGATGCGCGGGGGGCTGCGGCTCCTCTCGCTGGTCCTCGCGGGCTCGCGCTCGAAGGAGATCGCGGCCCGGGGGCTCGAGAAGCTCCCGGTCTTCGGGGCGCTTCGCGGGCGGACGCTCCGCGAGATCCGCCGGCGCCTCGAATGGGCCGTCCGGGCGGGCTTCCTCCAGCTCCGCTTCTCGGGAGCGAAGACCCTCCTCGCGCTCGGCCCCGACGGGTGGGAGCTGGACCGGGCGATCTACGTGGAGGAGATCCTCAAGGACTTCGAGCAGAAGCTCCTGGAGCCACACCAGCTCGGGGACTACATGTACCTCCAGGAGATCCACCCGGAGATCCTCGAGCAGCTCCTGGACGAGGTCCGCTCGCGCGACCTCTCGCACCTGGCCCCGGTCCTCCGGAACTGGAAGGGCTTCGCGGCGACCAAGATCCAGCGCAGGATCGAGCGGGTCCTCGCGGCGCTGGAGCCGAAGACCTAGAACCCTCCCACCAGCGCATCGGCGATCCGGCGCGCCAGGACCCGGGTCGCCGCCTCGATCGCGGTGTCCTCCGTCTGTCCGAGCGAGGCGACGTAGCCCGCCGCCTCGCGGATCCCGCGGCGCTCGACGGCGACCGAGCCGTTCCGGCGCCGGAGCACGACGTCCGCCTCGACCGTCACCTCGCCCGCGAGGACCTCGTCGCGGGGGCTCTCGGCAACGACCCTCTCCTTCACCTGGCGGACCCGGACGTGGAGGGTCGAGTCGGCCCCGCCCCCGAGCGCCACGACGAGGCCCCGCGCCTGCAGCTCCTCGCCGATCGCCCGGGTGAGGTTCCAATCCAGGTCGCGGCGGTCCGTCAGGTTCTCGGCCGGGGCGATCGCCACCGTGCGGACTCCCGGGGGGACGAGGGGACCCACCGTGTAGCCGCAGCCTGCGGCGGCGAGCATCCACCCGAGCGCGGCCCGCATCACTTCCCCGGCTCGAGCGCCGCGAGACGTTCCGCCGCCACCTTGGCCCAGGTCGTGGCGGGGAGATGGTCGCGGACGAACCGGTAGTAGAGCGCGGCCGCCGCGGGCTTGCCCTCCGACCGGTAGTGCTCGGCCGCCCGCACGTCCTTCTCGGCGAGGTCCTCCTCGACGCTCCGGAGGAGCTCCGCCGCCCTCTCCCGCACGGTCGGGTGGCCGGCGGGGAAGAGGACTCGGTACATCTGCAGCCGCCAGCGCGCGTCCTCGAGGGGCCCGCGGTCGTAGGCCGGCCCCCGCGACATCTCGTAGAGGGCGTAGGCGCGCTGCAGCTCCGCGAACTCGGCCCGGGGGCTCTCGGGGTAGCGAGCGATCAGTTCGTCGTAGAGGCGGCGGGCGGCGTAGGGGTCCCGGGTCGCCAGGGTCGCCTCGCCGGCGAGGAAGAGCGCCTCCGCCGCCTCGTCCGAGGTCGGGAACTTCTCCGCCACGTGTTTCAGGATCCGGATCCCCTCGGAGCGGGTCGGGAAGAGGCCGATCGGGTCGGAGGCGTACCCCTTCTCGGCCATCTCCGCCCCGATCTCGAACTGGAGCCGCGAGATCTCGGCCGTGCGCGTGCCGCGGAAGTCGGCCTTGTGCGCCGCGTCCGCGGCGTCGAAGGCCCCGACCGGGTCGCCGGCCGCCCTCCGCTTCTTCGCGATCTCGATCTGCTCGGCGACGACGGACGCGCCCGCCGGCGGCTCCTTCTTCTCCTCGGTGGCGGGGCCGCCGGCGCAGGCGAGGGTCGCGAGGAGGAGGAAGCCCGGGAGCCTGGCTCGATCCCGGGGGTGCGGGGGCGAAGCCCCTGCGGTTCCGGGATCCGATGGGAGGCGGGTGGAAGACACGGAGAGCGCGCGACTCTAGCCCCGAGCCGGCGATTGTTCAATCCAGCGGGCGAAACGGTCCCCCGGCCGCGACGGTCGCTCCCCGAGCGTCCGCAGCAGGTCCGTGAGCGCGGCGCGGGCCTGCCGGAGCGACGCCGCGTCGGGCCTCACCCGCGCGGCCGGCGTCCCCGCGGCGAGCGACCGCAGGAGCGCCCGGGCCGCGGGCCGCAGCGTCCGGAGGGCCGCGCCCGACTCGGCGGCGCACGCCCGGCAGACGACGCCTCCCGAGTCGGCCGAGAAGCCCACGGGCTCCCCCTCCGGGGCCTCTCCCCCGCAGGAGGCGCAGGCGTCGAGGCGCGGGGCGAGCCCCACGGCCGCGAGGAAGCGCGACTCGAAGGCGGCCAGCTCCACCCCCGGCCGGTCCGACTCGCCGAGGCGGCCGAGCGTCTCCGCGGCGAGGGCGTAGACCTCCGGAGCCGGCTCCTCGTCGCGGGTCCCGTCGCGGAGCGCCTCGGCGACGCCGAGCCCGGCGAGCAGGCGGTCCAGCCGCGCGCGCAGTCCGCGGAACCCCGGGAGGACGGAGGTCTCGGCGAGGAGGTTCAGCCCCCCGGGCCTCGGGTAGAAGAGCGCCTGCACCCGGTCGAGCAGGTCCACGCCGCCCCCGTGGCGCGACTTCGGGCGCCGCGCGCCCTTCGCGATCGCGTGGAGCCGCCCGTGCGTGGCGGTGAAGAGCGTGAGGAGCTGGCTCGCCTCGCTCCACTCGCGGCGCTCGATGACGATCCCCTCGGTGCGGAGGATCACGGGGGGGAGTATAGTGCCCGCCCCGTGGCCGGACCCGTCCGCCGCGCGCTCCTCTCGCTCGCCGACAAGACCGAGGGGCTCGGCTTCGCGCAGGGACTCGCCGCGCTCGGGGTGGAGGTCCTCTCGACCGGGGGGACCGCCGCGCTGCTGCGGGGCGGCGGCGTGAAGGTCCGGGAAGTGTCCGAGGAGACGGGCTTCCCCGAGATCCTCGGCGGCCGCGTGAAGACGCTCCACCCGAAGATCCACGGCGGGATCCTCGCGCGGCGGGAGATCCGGGACGACTCGGCGGACCTCGCGCGGCACGGGATCACCCCGCTCGACCTCGTGGCGGTGACCCTCTACCCGTTCGAGGAGACGGCCGCGAAGCCGGGCGTGAGCCTCGCCGAGGCGCTCGAGCAGGTGGACATCGGCGGCGTGACGCTCCTCCGCGCGGCCGCGAAGAACCACCCCGACGTGACCGTCGTCTGCGACCCGGACGACTACGGGCCGCTGCTCGCCGAGATGCGGGCGAACGGGGGCGCGACGACCCCGGAGACCCGGGCCGCGCTCGCGCGGAAGGCCTTCGCGCGGACCGCCGTCTACGACGCGGCGATCTCCACCTGGCTCGGGGCCGCGCCGGGGACGGGACTCCCCGACACTCTCCTCCTCGCGTTCCGGAAAGTCTCCGACCTCCGTTACGGGGAGAACCCGCACCAGCGCGGAGCGTTCTACCGGGTCCCGGGCGCCCCGACGGGGCTCGCCGCGGCGCGGCAGCTCTCGGGCAAGGAGCTCTCCTACACGAACCTCCTCGACCTCTCCGGCGCCCTCCGGTGCGTCGGGGAGTTCCCCGGCCCTGCGGCGGTCGTCGTGAAGCACGCGACGCCCTGCGGGGTGGCGACGGGCGAGTCCCCCGCCTCCGCCGTCGAGCGCGCCATCGCCGGCGACCCTCTCTCCGCCTTCGGGGGGGTCGTGGCGCTCAACCGCCCCCTCGACGCGGCCGCTCTCGAGGTGATCGCCGCCAAGGGGAACTTCTTCGAGGCGATCGCCGTGCCGGGGGCGCCCGAGGGGCTCGCCGCCCGGCTCCGCGCCCGCGGTTCCTGGGGGGAATCGGTCCGGCTCGTCGAGGCGTCGCCCGCGCCCCCTGCGGCCGGGGCGCTGCTCGTCCGGAGCGTCCCCGGGGGGGCGCTCGTCCAGGAGGACGACGCAGCCATGGAGGAGAGCTCCCGCTGGGCCGCCGTGACGAGCCGCGCGCCGACCGAGGCCGAGCGCGACGACCTCCGGTTCGCGTGGACGGTCGCGAAGCACGTGACGAGCAACGCGATCGTGCTCGCGAGCCGCGGCGCCACGGTGGGGATCGGGGGCGGTCAGACGAGCCGCGTGGACTCGGTCGAGATCGCGCTCCGGAAGGCCGGGGGCCGCGCGCGCGGGGCCGTCCTCGCCTCCGACGCCTTCTTCCCGTTCCGCGACTCGGTGGACCTCGCCGCCCGCGCCGGGGTGACCGCCATCGTCCAGCCGGGCGGCTCGAAGAAGGACACCGACTCGGTCGCCGCGGCCGACTCGGCGGGCATCGCGATGGTGTTCACCGGGACGAGGCACTTCCGGCACTAGGCCGACGAGGAGGTTCCCGTGGTCGAGGCGACTTTCGACAAGGTGAAGGCCGAGGCGTTCGCGGGCCACATGCTCGGGATCCTGAATGGCGGGCTACTCACGCTCATGGTGAGCGTCGGCCACCGCACCGGCCTCTTCGACACGATGGCAAGACTCCCACCCGGGACGAGCGAGGCGATCGCGAAGGCGGCCGGCCTCTCCGAGCGCTACGTGCGCGAGTGGCTCGCAGCGATGACCGTCGGGAAGATCGTCCTGCACGACCCGGATTCGGGGACCTACCGGCTCCCGCCCGAGCACGCCGCCGCGATCACGCGTGAGGCGGGCGTGGACAACCTCGCAGGCTTCTCGCAATACCTCTCGCTCTTCGGAGGCGTCGAGGACGAGGTGGTCGCCTGCTTCCGCAAGGGCGGCGGTGTCCCCTACAGGAAGTTCCCGAAGTTCCAGGCGCTCCAGGCCGAGGAGTCTGGGGCCATCTTCGACGCGACGCTTATCCAAAGGACCCTACCCGGGATCCCGGGGCTCGTCGAGAAGCTCCGCTCCGGTGCCGACGTTCTCGACGTGGGCTGCGGCAGCGGGCACGCGGCGAACCTGATGGCGCGCGCGTTCCCCGCCAGCCGGTTCACGGGCTACGACTTCTCGAAGGAAGGGGTCGCGGCAGGGAGGTCCGAGGCGAGGCGGTGGAAGCTCAAGAATGTACGCTTCTCGGTGAAGAACGTGACCGCCCTCGCCGACCGCGCCCGCTACGACCTGATCACCGCCTTTGACGCGATCCACGACCAGGCGAAGCCGCGGAAGGTGCTCGCCGGGATCGCGCGAGCGGTGCGGCCCGGCGGGACGTTTCTCATGGTGGACATCGCCGCCTCGAGCCGGGTGCACGAGAACATGGACCACCCCTTCGGCCCCGCGCTCTACGGCGCCTCGACCTTCCACTGCATGACGGTCTCGCTCGCCCAACGGGGGGAGGGTCTCGGCACGATGTGGGGGGAACAGAAGGCGCGAGAGCTCCTCGCCGAGGCGGGATTCGCACGGGTGGAGGTGCGCCGGATCGAGGGGGATTTCTTGAACAACTACTTCACCTGTTCGAGGGGGTAGCCGCGGCGCCGAGCCGCGGCGCCGGGGTACACTGCACCCGATGGCCCTCGCCACCGTCCTCTGGATGTTCCTCTTCCTCGTGCTCGTCTTCGGGCTCGGGGCGCTCTGGGCTCCGCTCCTCGACAAGAAGGGCGTGCGTTTCGTCCTCGCGCCGGGGTTCCTCGCGATGGTGGTGCTCAAGCACGTGGCGTGTCTCCTCGCCGCGGCCAAGGTCCGCGAGAGCCGGCCATTCGGGCCTGGAGACGAGATCGTCGAGCACGCGGAGCCGAAGCTGCCCGGGATCGGGAACCTCCTCGTCGCCGCGATCCCGTTCTTCGGGCTCGTGGTCGCCTTCTGCCTCGCGCACTGGGCGCTCGGGAACCCGCTCGCGCTCCCGCGCGACCTCCCTCCGCTCGTGACGAACCTGGACGAGATCGCGCGGTTCGGCTACGGCCTCTCCGACTACGTCCAGGGCGCGGTCAACGTGGTCCGGAGGCTCCCCGGCTCGCCGGTCGCGGCCTGGGTCGTCGCGTACCTCGGGATCTCGGTCCTCCTCGCCCTCCGGCCCTCGTTCCGGGACATGAAGTTCCTCTCGGTCACGATCCTCGTGCTCGCCGCCGTGGCGTGGCTCCTCGACTACCTCGGGATCGGGTTCACCCGCCGCACCGAGGGGGCGGAGCGGGCCTCGTACTGGACCGAGCTGACGCTCAAGAACACCGGGCTCCTGATCGCGTTCGCCCTGCTCCTCCTCGTGGTCTCCTCGCTCACGATCGGCGTCGTGCGGTTCGTCGAGTGGTGGCGCGAGGAGAGCCGCCGCGACAAGGCCCGCCGGCAGGCCGAGGCGGCCGAGCGCCGGGCGCGGGGGGAGTAGCCGGTTCACGGTTCACGGTCGGGTCCCCGGAGTTCTGTCGAGGAGGCGGATGGCCATCACCCTCGAGACGATCCGGGAGCAGTGCGAGGGGCTGGACGAGGCCCTGAACCGCGAGTGGTATCTCTGCCTCTCGGGGCAGAAGCGGGACTTGGACCTCGAGGCGATCTACGGGAAGTTCCCGGCCCCCGCCACCCGCGAGGCCTTCGACCTTGTGTCGGCGCGGCTCCGAGCGGCGGACCCCCGGAGCGAGGAGCACCGCCGGCTCCGGGTCCTGCGCGAGGCCGTCGCGCACTACCACCTCGACGCGCGCGGGAAGGAGCTGGAGGAGGAGATCGAGCGGGCCGAGGCCGAGGCGACGGTGAAGTTCCCGGGCGGCCCAGGCGGCAAGGAGGTCCCGTTCCGCACCGGCTGGGTGCTCCGCGACAACGAGCCGGACCGCGCGCGGCGCCAGGGGATGGAGGACGCGCTCTCCGGGGCGGTCGCGAAGCTCACGCCGCCCCGCGAGGAGCGCCATCGGGTCACTCACGCCCTCGCGCGGGAGCTGGGCTTCCCGAGCTACGTGGCGATGATCGAGGAGCTGTCGGGCCTCGACCTCTTCGCCCTCCGCACGCTCACGAGGCCGCTCATCCACGCGACCGACCGGCTCTACGAGGGGGCGCTCGGCGAGTCCCTCGCCGCAGCGGGGATCCGGGTCGCCCCCGGGGAGGTCCGGAAGCACGACATCGGCCACGTCTTCCGCGGAAGCCGCTTCGACGCCGCCTTCCCGAGGGACGAGATGGTCGGACAAGTCTCCCGATTCGTCCGGAACCTGGGGCTCGACCTCACGGCCGAGGGCCGGATCCGGCTCGACCTCGAGCCGCGCGAGACCAAGTCCCCCCGTGCCTTCTGCTCGACGCCCGTCGTCCCGGACGAGGTCTACCTCGTGATCTACCCCCACGGCGGGCCCGACGACTGGTCGGCGTTCCTGCACGAGCTGGGGCACGCTCTCCACTTCGGCTACACGAGGCGCGACATCCCCGTCGAGTTCCGCCGGATGGGAGACAACTCCCTCACCGAGGGCCTCGCGATCCTCCTCGATCACCTGCTCCTCTCGCCCCGCTGGGTCTCGCGCCACACGGGGGTCGCCGAGGAGCCCGGACCCTACATGCGGTTCGCCGCGTTCCACGAGCTCTACATGCTGCGACGCTACGCGGCGAAGCTCGACTACGAGCTCGGGCTCCACGAGAGCGCCGACCTCGCGGGAAAGCCCGACCTCTACGCACGGACCCTCTCCCAGGCGACGGCGGTCCGATACGGGGGCGAGAGTTACCTCTACGACGTGGACCAGCACTTCTACTGCGCCCGGTACCTCCGCGCGTGGCTCTTCCAGGCGGCGCTCACGGCGTGGCTCGAGACGCGCTACGGCGAGGGCTGGTTCGGGGACCGCGCGGGAGGGAACATCCTCCGCGAGATCTGGTCCCACGGCCAGACCTACCGCCCCGAGGAGATCCTCTCGATCTACGGCGCGCCCCCGCTCGACACCGCCCCGCTCATCCGGCGGGTCGAACGGCTCATGAACCCGTGAGCGGCGCCCGGACCGCGCCGCGCTGGGCGGGGGCCGTCCTGCGGGCCGCCGCGGCCTATAACGTCGCCTGGGGGACCTTCGTCGTCGCGTCGCCGGGAACGCTGTTCTCCTGGGCCGAGATGGAGCCGCCCCGGTACCCGGAGATCTGGCAGTGCGTCGGCATGATGGTCGGGGTGTACGGGGTGGGCTACGGCATCGCGGCCCGGGATCCCGTTCGCCACTGGCCGATCGTGCTCGTGGGCCTCCTCGGGAAGGTCCTTGGCCCGGTCGGGTTCCTCTGGTCCGCCGCGCGCGGGCACCTCCCGTGGGTCGCGGGGTGGACGATCGTCGGGAACGACCTCGTCTGGTGGGTGCCGTTTGGGTTGCTCTTGCGTCTGGCTTGGCGCGGTACGATGCCGTCGCGGTGAACTCCGACGCCGTGCGTGAGCAGGGTCCCCGACCAGGCACCCGGGACCCGGGACCCGGAACCTCCCGAGCCTTCCTCGCCGATTTCGGCCTCGCCAAGTCGGTGGCCACGGGCTCGAGGCTCACCCGAACTGGCGAGGCACTGGGGACCCCGGCCTACATGTCGCCCGAGCAGGCTCGGGGCGAGGTCTCCACACTCGGGCCGCCGACCGACGTCTGGAGCATCGGCTGCGTCCTCTACGAGATGCTCGCGGGGCGGCCGCCGTGGGAGGCGGAAACGACCGCCGCGGTGGTCGGGGCCCTCCTCACGAGGGAGCCGGTCCCAATCCGCCGGCGCCGGTCGGACGTGCCTCGGGGACTCGAGCGGATCGCGCGGGCGTCGCTCTCGAAGAGTCCCCGTTCGCGGTACGCCGACGCGGGCGCGGTACGGGACGACCTGGAGCGGGTCCTTCGGGGCGAGACTCCGCGGCCGCCGAGGCGCGGCCGCCGCGGCCTCGTCGTCCTCGCGGCCGCCGCCCTCCTCGTCACAGGGATCGCCGTCGGCCTGGGCGCGCGGCGACTCGCCCGGACGGAGTCCCCCGCCTCCGCGCCCTCGCGACCGGCGCCCCCGGCGCGCGCCGATCAACTCGTCGCCCGCGCCCGCGGCCTGCGAGCCTCGGACCCGGCGGGGGCGATCCCGCTCTACTCGGAGGCCCTCGCGGCCGAGCCGACGCGGGACGAGTGGCGCGTCGAGTGCGGGCTTCTCCTGTGGGGTGTCGGCCGCCGCGCGGAGGCCCTGGCGGAGTGGGAGCGCGTGGGGCCCGTCTCGAGGGAGGGCCCTCGCGCCCGGCTCTACGCGGGCCTCCTGGCCCTGTTCTCGCTCGGCGAAGCCGGAGTGGACCTCCGCCGCGCGGCGGAGCAGCTCGACGCGGTCGAGGCGTCGGGGGCGCCCGAGTCGAGGCTCGGGGGCGGCGCACGGGCCGTGCTGGCCGGGGGCTGGGCCGACGCCCGGGCTCGCCTGCGCGACCTGCCCGGCTGGCAGGCCGCGCTTCTGCGCGCCTACGTCGAGTCGAGAGATCCTGCCGGCGACCGCGCGGCGGCCCTCCGCGAGTACGGGACCGCGCTCGAGGAAGGGATCCCGCTCGCCTGGGTCCGCAACAACCGCGGCTGCCTGCGGGACAACCTCGGCGATCCCCGGGGCGCCCTCGAGGACTTCGAGGTCGCGATGCGCCTGCAGCCGGGGAACCCCGAGCACTACTACAACCGCTCGCAAGCGAGGCAGAGGCTGGGAGACGCGGTCGGAGCCGAATCGGATCTCGACCGAGCGCTCCAGCTCGGGCCCGGCTCGGTGGATGCCCTCACCAACCGCGGCCACCTGCGGGAGGAGCGGGGGGACCTGGAGGGGGCGCTTTCGGACTACGAGGCCGCGCTGCGGCTGGGACCCGAGAAACCCCAGGCGCTGAACGGCCGGGGGATCGTGCGAGAGGCCCGCGGGGACGTCGAAGGCGCGCTCCGGGACTACGAAGAGGCGATCCGCGTCGCGCCCGGGGACGCGATCTCCTACTCGAACCGCGGCGCGCTCAGGAACGACGTCCTGCGGGACCACACCGGGGCCGTCGAGGACTTCCGCCGGGCGGTGCGGCTCGACCCCGGCCTCGCGAGCGCCTGGAAGAACCTCTCGGTCGCGCTCCAGGACCTGAAGGACTGGGCGGGCGCCTCCGAGGCCCTGAAGGAGTACCTCCGTCGCTTCCCGGACCATCCGGACGCCGCACAGGCCCGCGAGTGGCTCGCCGAGTGCGAGGGCCGGCTCCGGGGTGCGGGGAGGTAGACTCCGGCCATGCCCGGCTTCCTCCTCGTCCTCTCGGGCCCGAGCGGGGTGGGGAAGTCCTCGATCGGGGACCTGCTCCTGAAGGACCCCGCGATCGTCCGGTCGGTCTCGGCGACGACGCGGCCGCCGCGCGGGGGGGAGCGGGGCGGCGTGGACTACTTCTTCCTCGACCCGCCCGACTTCGAGAGGAAGGCGAAGGCGGGCGAGTTCCTCGAGCACGCGACGTTCGGGAAGAACCGCTACGGGACCCCGCGGCCGTTCGTCGAGGGAAAAGTCCGCGAGGGGAATGTGGTCCTCCTCGTGATCGAGGTCCAGGGGGCCCGGCAGGTCCGCGACGCGGGGCTCTCCTGTCACTCGGTCTTCGTGAGGCCACCGTCCTGGCAGGCGCTCGAGGAGAGGCTCCGCAGCCGCGGGACGGACTCGCCCGACGACATCGCGCGCCGCCTCGACATCGCGCGGGGGGAGCTGGCCGCGGCGGCGGAGTTCGAGGCGGTCGTGATCAACCGGGACCTGAAGCAGGCCGCCCGCGAGGTGAAGGCCCTCGTGGACGGTTGGCGAGGGGGCGGCGCGTAGAATGGCGGTCTGAGTGGCCCGCATCCTCCTCGGCGTCACCGGCAGCATCGCCGCCTACAAGGCGTGCGAGCTGGTGCGCCGCCTCCGCGAGCAGGGCCACGAGGTCCAGGTCGTGATGACTCGGGCCGCCTGCGAGTTCGTCTCGCCGCTCACGTTCGCCTCGCTCTCGGGGAAGCCCGTCCTCCGCGACCTCTGGGACCCAGTGGAGGGCGTCCGCCACGTCGCGGCGGCCGACGAGGCGGAGCTGCTCCTCGTCGCCCCCGCCACCGCCGACGTGATCGGAAAGATGGCCCTCGGGCTCGCCGACGACTTCCTCACGACGGCCGCGCTCGCCTTCGCGGGGCCGATCGTGGTGGCCCCGGCGATGGACGACAACATGTGGAAGCACCCGGCGGTGGCGGCGAACGTCCACACCCTAGAGAAGCGCGGCGTGACCGTCGTCCCGCCCGCGAAGGGCCCTCTCGCCTCGGGCCACGTGGGAGAGGGGAGGCTCGCGGAGGTTCCGGACGTCCTCGCGGCGGTGGCGCGCGCCCTCCCGCAGCAACGGAAGAAGTAGGAGGTAACCCATGTCCGGCCGGTCCACTGTCGCCCTCGTCGTCTCGGCGGGCCTCGTCCTCAGCCTCGTTCTCGGCGCCCGCGCGCAGTCTCGTGAGGCCAAGGCCGAGCTCCAGGAGCTGGAGAAGCGCTACGAGCGCAGCAACAAGTCCTATCCCGACCGCGCGAAGGAGCTGCAGCCCGGGTACGAGGCGATCGCCAGGAAGTGGCCGGGGACCGAGGAGGCTCTCACCGCGAAGCTCTGGCTCCTCTCGAACCTCTGGTGGGCGCGGGACGACCCGAAGACCCCCGAGCGGGCGCGGCAGATGGCCGAGCAGATCCTCGCCGAGCACCCGAAGTCCCGGCAGCTCGCGAAGATCGCCGTGGACGGATACCTGCTCGCCGAGAAGTACCGGCGGCCGTTCTACGAGAAGCTCCTCTCGGTCTCGCCCGTGGACGAGGTCAAGGCCGCGGCCCTGATCGGGCTCGGCCGGGACGGGCTCCGGGATGCCTCGGCGGAGAAGGAGGAGGCCCGCGGACGCCTCCGCGAGGTGATCGAGAAGTACAAGGACGTCCCTTACCGGCTCGGGACGGCCGGCGACATGGCGGACGCGCTCCTGAACCCTCATCCCGCCGCCGCGCTCGAGATCGGGCAGCCGGCGCCCGAGATCGTGGGCAAGACCGCGGACGGGAAGCCCCTCAAGCTCTCGGACTTCCGCGGGAAGGTCGTCGTCCTCGACTTCTTCGGCGACTGGTGAGGCCCGTGCCGGGCGATGTACCCGCACGAGCGGTCGCTCGTGAAGAAGCTCGCGGGCCAGCCCTTCGTCCTCCTCGGCATGAACAGCGACGCGAGCCCCGAGAAGCTCGCGAAGGTGGTCGAGCGCGAGAATCTCACGTGGCCCATGTTCTTCGACGGCGGCGGCACCGGGGGCCCCATCGCGACGAAGTGGGGCGTCCGCGGCTGGCCGAGCATATTCGTGATGGACGCCGAAGGCATCATCCGGGAGCGCGACTGCCGCGACGAGGAGATGGAGAGGGTCGTGATGAAGCTCCTCGCGGAGTTGCGGCGGGGGAGGTAGGGGCTGGACGGGCCTCCGGGCCGGCGCGGCGGGCGTCCCGGCCCCTTGCGGCTGATATGCAGTCTTGTAGACTGTTCGGCATACATGGGACAGACGACCGTCCGCATCGCAGAACGGACGAGGGCGTCGCTGCGAGCGCTGGCCCGGCGCGCGGGGACCACCATGCAGGCCGTCCTCGAGCGGGCGGTCGAGGAGGCCCGACGGCGCGCCTTCATTGACGCCTTGAACGCCGACTACGCCGCGGCCCGGCGGGACCGGGAGACCTGGGCGATGGTGCGCGAGGAACGGGCGGTGTGGGACGCGACCGTCGGGGACGGCCTGGCCGACGAGCCGCCTTGGCCGGCGGAGGACGCGAAGCCCGTCCCGAGGCGCCGCCGGCGGCGGTGATGAGGGCCCCGGTCCGCGGGGAGGTCTGGCTCGCGGACCTCGACCCCACGCGAGGACGCGAACAGGCGGGGCGTCGCCCGGTCCTGGTGCTCTCCGTGGATCGGTTCAATGCGGGGCCCGCCGGGCTGATCATCGCGATCCCGCTCACGTCCCGTCTGCGCGGGTGGACGGGGCACGTGCCGATCGTCCCGCCCGAGGGCGGCTTGCGCGTGCCGAGCGCGGCGATGTGCGAGGCCCTCCGCTCCCTCGACCGATCGCGGCTCGGGGTGGCGTGGGGTACGGTCACGCCGCGCACCTTGGCACGGGTCGAGGACGCTGTGCGGATCATCTTGGGGCTGTGAACCGGACGGCCGGGGGCGGCAGGTGAGCGCCGAGAGCGGCTCCGTGGCTACTTCACCGCCGGGCGAAGCGTCCCCGTCGCCTCGTCCAACTCGTAGCCCGCCATCCGCGCGAGCTTCGGGACCTCCTCGCTGAGAGTGGTGTACTGGCGCCGCGCGCCGAGGCCGCCGGGGCGGGGCGCGACCGGCTCCGCCGGGCGCGCGAGGCGGAACCCCGCGACCTGCTCGATCCAGCCGAGGATCTCCGCGGGGCCTCCCACGTCGTAGTCGAGGCAGGCGCGGAGCTGCCGGGCCATGTTCCATGTCCGGATGCCGGGCGCTACAGGTTCCGAGTGGGCACTCGACTCGAGCACGACATCCCGCTCCCGAACATCGGGCAGGAGGTCCACAAGCTGGCTCGTGGGCCCCAGCCCCGGTCCGAGAGCGACGAGGCGATACCGGCCGGGGAGGAGTCCCTGGATCTCGTAATGGCCGTCGTCATCCGCCGCGTCCGAGTAGATCTCGCACGCGGCTTCGGAACCGGGTCCCGCAAGCAACTCCAGGAACACGGAGGGTCGCGGTCGGTAGCGCTGCGAACGGATCGGCTGGCGGTCGGGGTCGAGGAGGCGGCCGTGGATCGAAACGCCGCG
Source organism: Planctomycetales bacterium (assembly GCA_022614695.1). Lineage (GTDB taxonomy): Bacteria > Planctomycetota > JAKEIC01 > JAKEIC01 > JAKEIC01 > JAKEIC01. The sequence continues at coordinate 22,754 of JAKEIC010000361.1, forward strand.
GCGCAGCCGCACCGGATCGCAAACCCCCATCGCCGCATCCTCCGCGCCGTCCGGGAGGGAGACCTCCCGGGCCACGTAGCCGGGGGCGTCCACGATCATCCGGAATGGGAACGACGGGATCGAGAGGGTCAGCTCGCCCCCGCGGTTCTCCGAGGAGTCGCGAAAGCCGTAGGCGCGCGCTCCCGGGAGTCGCTCGCCTGTCTCCGCGTCGGTGACGATGAAGGTCGCGCGCGGGAGCGCCTTCGCGAGGAATCCCACATCGGTCGCGCCGGCCTCGACGGTCCGCTTCGCCTCCCCCACGATCCTGTGCCGCGCCCGCTCCCCCGGGTCCGCCTCGATCTCGACGGGACCCGGCGCGAGGCCCGGGAACCGGTAGGTGCCGTCCTCGCCGGTCCGCGTCTGGACGGAATAGCGGCCGTCGCCGAGGGTGAAGATCGAGGTCCAGCCGGCCGGCTTCGTCCGGGTCCGGGCGTGGAGCCAGATCCCCGCGACCCCCCGCCCCACCGGGTCGCGGACCGCCCCGGAGACGGAGAGGGAACCGGCCGGGACGCGCGCGGGGTCGGTGTCCTCCTGCGGCGCTCCTGCGAGACCGCCCGTGAAGGGGTTCTCGTTCGCACCGAGATCCAAGAGGCGAGGATCGCGAGGGGGCGGATCCTGGGGCGAGACCGGGGACGCAGGACTCGGATGTCCCCCCGGTCCGTGGCCCAGCACGACCACCGCGACGAGAGCGGCGGCAGCGGCGAGCCCGGCGGCCGCAAGGATGCGAAGCGGGGAACCCGCCCCCCTTCCCGAGAAGAGCGGCGCCCGCCGCGCGCGGGTCTCTTCGAGGGCGTGGGCGGCCCGCAGAACCGCCGCCGCGTCTCGAAGCGTCTCGGCCTCGGCCCGGCACGCGGCGCAGGCCCCGAGGTGCGCCGCCGCCTCGCCCTCCACCGGCAGGCGCGCCGCGGCCGCTCCCGCGAGGGTCTCTCTCGCCTCGTCGCAGTTCATGGGGAACCTCCCAGACGCTCCCGCAGCATCCTCACCGCCCGCGCGAGCCAGCCCGCCACCGTCCCGGACGGCACCCCGAGCTGCGCGGCGGCCTCGCGCTGCGTGAGCCCGTTTCCGAGCACGAGCCGGAGCGCCTCTCGCTCCCGGGCTGGCCGCCCGGCCACGTACTCCCGGACGGCGTCCAAGACCCAGGGATCTCCCGCGCCGCCCGAGGGCGCCGGGAGGGCGTCGAGGTCCTCGCCCGAGGAACGGTCGGCCGGCCGCCTCCCCCGCCGCCGGAGCCACGCCGCGGCCACTTGGCGCGCGACCGCGTCGAGCCATGGGACGAGCGGCCGCGAGGGGTCGTAGAGCCGCCCCTTCGCGACGAGCCGCAGGCAGACCTCCTGGAACACGTCCTCGGCGTCGGTCGGGGGCACGAACGCCCGCACGATCCGCGCGAGGCGTCCCTCGTATCGGGCGAGGAACGCCGCGAAAGCGGCCCCGTCTCCCTCCCGGGCCCGGAGGAACTCCACCGCGGACGGGTCCCGGGCTGTCCCCGTCTGGGCGAGCGGCTCCATCCCTACTTCCAGTATGCCCTCTGGGCCCGTGCCGCTTGTGGACCGGGCTAGCGGGCGACCTCGAGGAGCCGCCGCGCGAGCGGGCGGTACCGGCCGGGGTCCCCCTGCCCGAGGTACCTCGCGAGCGCCTCGCGGGCTGCCGCGCGGTCCCCGCGCCAGAGTGCGCCGACCGCGACATAGAAGGACGCGTCACGGCGTACGGGGAGTTGGCCGGTGAGGCGCAGCCGCGGGAGGATCTCCCGATCGGAGGCGCCTTGCAGGGCCCTCAGGACGGCCCTGGACTCGTACACCACGTCGAGGTTGGGCCGGTCCGCGAGCGTCCGCAGCTCGCGAGCGAACCGGGCGGCGTCCTCCGTGTGGCCACCCGCGAGGGCCCCCGCGTAGGCAAGGACGGTGACCGGGACCGCATTGTGCATGAAGAGCTCGCGGGACTCCTCCACGGCCCGCCCCAGCAACTCGGGCGAGTCCTGGATCAGGGCGAGGTGGAGCGTGCGCCAGCACCTCCACTTCCCCAGGTCGGACTCCGCCAAGCCGTCCAGCCTCTCTCTCGCGGCGTCGGGCCCTTCCTCCTCCCAGGCCCGGAGGCAATCCGCCAGGACGAGCGAGAGCCCATCCGTTCGCACGCTCCCGGGTCGCGCCCGCGCAGACGCCGTCGTCCGGGGTTCGACTCGGGCGTTGGTCAGGGCGATCTCCGCAAGCATCTCCTCGAAGACCGGCCGACGCCAGGGGCCCGCAATGGGCGCCAGGCGTCGCAGCAGCTCAACGAGGCCGGCATCGTCTCGGGAGAGGACCGCCCGGGCGAAGGTCCCGTCGTCGAGCGCGAGGGCCACCCGATCGGACCGCCCCCATCGCTCTTCGAAATCCACCAGGATTCTGACGGCCGCCTCGGGGTCGAGCGCGAGCAGGGCCCGCACCCGCACGTCCGCCGCGGCCTCCGCCGAGTCGCGCGTGAGTCCAGGCTTGCCCGCGACGGCGGCGGCGCAGCGTTCTGCCACCCCCGGGCGTCCGGTCCGCAGGCACCCCTGCGCGAGGCGGAGTGTCGCCTCGCCCTCTGACGCCACACGCTGGAAGACGCGAAGGTCCTCGTAGTGGACGTGGTCGCAGCCGCTCCCGAAGCCGACGAGGTCCCCGCCCAGAGGCTGACCGTCCCGGTAGCGGAGGAGTTCCCGTCGGTCCACGCGCCACACGAGCAGGCTCCCCGAGCGCTCGGCCTCGAGGTGCACGCGGCCCCCGCGCACGAGGGGAGCGCACGGCATCTGGCGGACCGGGGTCCCCTCCCGCTGGATCATGTCCTGCCCGTAGTCGGCGTGCTCGAAGGAGTACCCGGACCGGAGGCCACGCGTGAGCGTTCCGGCGAGGAAGAGGCTCGTCTCGACCGGATGCTGCGCGTCTAGCTGCACCGTGGCGACCGCCTCCACCCGCACATCCCCCGGGAACGGGAGGTCGAGGGTCACGTGGCCCACCCGCGAGCAGAGGGCCGCGTCGTGTATCGTCACGTCTCCGCGGAGGACGTTGGCCCACGCCTCGCCGAGTTCCTCGCGATCGAAGCCGTCCTCGAAGACGAGTCGCCATGGGGCGGGGCGGCTCGCCCAGTAGAGGGCTCCCCCGGCGACCGCGAGTGCCACCCCGGCCGCCACGGCGAGCTTGACGGCGTGGCGGCGCACGAGCCGAGCGAGCTTCCGCAGGCGTCCCGGGGGCCGCGCCCGGACCGGCTCCCCGGCCAGGAAGCGCCGGAGGTCGTCCTCGAGGACCGCAGCCGAGGGGTAGCGACTGTCGGGGCGCTTCTCGAGGCACTTGAGGACGACCGTCTCGAGGTCCCGCGGGATTGCCGGAACGCGCCGCCGCGGCCGGACCGGCTCGTCACGCTCCACACGCAGGAGAACGGCCCGGCTCGTGTCGCCCTCGAAGGGCGCGCCGCCCGTGAGAGCCTCGTAGAGGGTCGCCCCGAGGGCCCAGACGTCCGCTCGCAGGTCCACGGCCTCGCCCCGAGCCTGCTCCGGGGCCATGTAGCTCGGCGTCCCGAAGACCTGCCCCGCCGCTGTGATCCCGGGCGAGCGGTCGGCGACGCGGGCGAGCCCGAAGTCGGTTACGACAGGGCGTCCCTCGCGATCGAGGAGGATGTTACTCGGCTTGAGATCGCGGTGGAGGACCCCGCGGGAGTGCGCATGGGCGACCGCGCCCGCGACGTCGGCGAGGAGACGGGCCGCGCGCTCCGGCGAGAGGGGGCCGCGCGTGAGGAGGGTGGAAAGCGTCTCGCCTTCTACGAACTCCATCGTGAAGTAGGGGCGCCCCCCCTCTTCACCCACCTCGTGGATCGCGACGATGTGGGGGTGTCGTAGGCCAGCCGCGGCGCGGGACTCCCGGAGGAACCGAGCCCGCAGGTCGGGTACCGCCTCCACTCCGGCCGGCAGCATCTTGAGCGCCACGTCCCGGGCGAGGCTCCTCTGCCGGGCGAGGTAGACCACGCCGCCGCCGCCGCGACCCAGCTCCCTCACGATCTCGTAGTCGGTGAGGCGGCCCGTGGCCCCGGCCGGAGCCGCGTCGGCACCGGCCTCCTGGCCCCAGGGTGAGTCCAGCGTGCCGCGCAGGAGGGCGAGGCCCGCCCAAGCCTCCTCGAGTTCTGGACGCAGTTCGGGATGCCGGTCGGCCCAGTCCTCCACGGCCTCGCGGGCCCATCCACGGGCCTCAAGGTCTGACAGCGCCCGCTCGAGTAGATGTTCGCTCATATCTTGGCGTGCCAGGCGAGAGGGACGATTGAAACTCCCGGAGGGACCCCTATACCATGCGCCGACCGATGGGCGAAGAGCGATCGAGACCGCTCGACGGCTCCGGGACGGGCGCCGATCCGGGCCATGGAGCGCCTCGGTCCGCGACGACGACCTGCCTCCTGATCCGCGAGATCCAGGGCGGGAACGCCGACGCGTTCAATCCGCTCTTCTCCCGCTTCGAGACGAGAGCGCTCGAGTACGTGCGCTCGCGGATGAACCGGGCGCTCCGCTCCGTGACCACCCCACGGGACGTGCTCCAGGAGACCTATCTCCGCGCCTTCCAGGCCTTCGCCTCGTACCGGCCTGCGGGGGACGCATCGTTCTTCGACTGGCTCGCCGCGATCGCGAGGAATCAGATCGTGGACCAGTACCGGAGGTACTTCGAGACGGCCAAGCGGGGGGGTGGGGAGATCCTGTCGCTCGATCGCCCCGCGGCTGGCGACACGACCGGGGCGGGCGTCCTCGCGGACCTCCTGCCGGAGAAGCCCCGTGCAGGGATCTCGACGATGCTGGACCGCGCCGACCGGGTCCGGCGGATCATGGAAGCGCTCGACGTCCTCTCGGAGGACCACCGGAGCGCGATCCTCCTCTGCCACTTCCAGGGGATGAAGGCGGAGGAGGCCGGGAAGGTGCTCGGCCGTTCGGCGAACGCCGTTCGGCTCCTGCTCGTGCGCGCTCTCCGCGATCTGGGCTCGCGGGTGGGCGCGGGGTCCGCGACATGACGGCTCGGGCCTCACGTTCCCCCCTGTAGGGGAACGTGGTCGGCCAGCGTCGAAAGAGAAGCAGGCGAACGCGCCGCGAGGGAACTTCCTCGCCCGGGGTGTCTCCCAGTCCCGAGGAGGTCAGCTACGCCGTACCGCTCTCCGAGGCGGCCCGGTACCTCGGCGTGACGGTGCGGACGGTCCAGAACTACGTAGCTCGAGGGGTGATCGCCCCCTTCTACCTGCCGGGCTCGGGCCGGCCGAGGATCCCGATGAGCGAGATCAACCGCGTCCGCCGCGCGACGACCCGGGACGCGGCCTTGGCGAAGGCGACGCCGCTAGACCGCTTTAATCGGGCGCGAAAGCACGAATCAGAGAGAAAGTGAACGAAACAGAGCGCAGATAGGCGCATGTGAGCGAGACCGCGCGCGCGCGTCTGAGGCCGCCTTGACGTATTCGTGCCGAAGCTAGGCTGTGCGAAGGGGAGGTAGGAATGTCGCGACACATCATCGGTGCGGTGCTGATCTGCGGGCTTCTGGTCGGAGATAGCCCGGCCGGGGCCCAGGAGAAGAAGGGGTGGCGGGACCGGGCGAGCGAGGCCGTTCGCGGGGCGGGGGAGAAGGCGCGCGGCGCCATGGACCGGGCCGGTGATCGTGCTCGCGAGGGACTCGACCGCGCGAAGGAGCGGACCAGGGAGAGCATCGACCGGGCGAAGGAGAAGGTCAAGGAGGAATGGCAGGAGCGCGCGCACACCTGCCCATCCTGCGGGAGGACGATCCACATCGGCTCCACGTGCGCCGCGTGTGCGACGAAGCGCGTCACTGACCGAGCCCGCGAAGAGATCCAGAAGCGCGAGCACCCCTGCTCAGTCTGCGGGAGGTCCATCGTACTCGGGTCGCGATGCGCCGGATGTGCGACCAAGCTCACCATCGAGAGGGTCTCACGGGACTGGAAGGCTCGTGCACATCCGTGTTCCAGTTGCGGGGCCCAGATCCACGCCGGATCGCGATGCGGTCGCTGCGCGTGGGGCCCCATGCGCACACGCCTCGCGGAGCGGACAGCTCGCCTCCGGCCCCGCGTAGAAGCCGTCACTCGAGAGTACGGCCCCAGGGTCAGGCAGTTCGTCACCGACCCCGAGAACCAGCGGCGCGCCATCGAGGCCTTGGCGGTCGGCTACGCGCTCTACCGTGAGCAGGACACGGTGAAGCGGCAACTGACAGAGGCGGCGATCCTCAAGCTGGGTAACGGCATCGTGGTCACGACTCCGAAGTACGGCCGGGTGACGCTGCTGGATCTTTCGACCCGGGCGCTTGTGGAGCGAGCCCCCTACCTGCGCGGGACCGACATCGAGAAGGATCCGGCCAAGGTGCTCACCCACCTGATCTACCAGGACACGGATTACTTCCTCACGGAGGCCAAGCTTGTCGTGCGGAACGGGGAACCCCTGAGCGTCACGGAGGCTCTTGCGAAGTCCAATCCTGCTCTCGCCCAGGACGCGCTCGTCTGCCTCGAGGCGATGGACGCCTACGAGACGCTCACGGACGAGATGTTGACGGTCGGGGACGTGCAACTCGCGGCGCGCGGGCTCGAAGTCGCGCTCACTCCGCTCCAGGGCGGCGGAGGACGCTGATGACTCGCGGCAAGGCTGTCGGATGCCTGTTCGTCGTTCTCGCGATTCCTGGCGGGCTCGTGGGCTACCACCTCTCCCAGGGCGTTCGACTGGAGGACATCACGGAGCGGATTCGCGCTCAGGCCGAGGGTCTCGCCCGAGGGGCACGTGACCGGATCGAGGGACGGAGCGGCGGCCAGTCCGCAAGCGAGCAGCCGGAGGAAGTCTCTGCCCAGAAGACTACTGAGGATCGGGCGCAAACGGCGATGAGGATCTTCGAGGCGGGAATCAGGTATCGGGACAAGGGACATCCGCGATCTGCAGAGCAGGCATTCAAGTACGTGGCGGACAAGTACGGGGACTTGCCGGTCGCGGAGAACGCGCACGCGGAGTTGGCAGCGATCCGCAGTGCCGGCGTCGGAGGGGGCTAGACAGCAAGGGGGAGGGAACTGCATGCGTCGGAGCTTGTGCGGCGGAGTTGGACTGCTTTGCATGTTGCTGGGCGCCGACCCAGCTTCCTCCCAGGAGAGGAGCGACCCCGCTCGGGCGCTGCTCGAGAGAGGCCTGGACGTCGTCTTGCGCGGGGCAGGGATCGACCCTGCCTCGACCGAGGCGAAGCTCGCAAAGGAGTACGGGATCCAGACGTTCAATCCCTACTACTCCGGAGGCGAGTACCTCGAGCTCGCTCGGCACCTGGCCGACCGGGCTGTCAGCGACGAGGACCGGTCGATGATCACGCGCGCGGGAAGCTCTGCGGCCGATGGCGACCAGGCCGCAGCACTTAGGCACATCGAGACTCTGGCAGGGCGCTGTGGCTGCCACTGCTGCGGCAAGGCACTGCATCACTTCCGCAGAGCGGTCCTGGACAAGGACTCGGCGCTCATCGTGTCAGCCTACGACTTGGAGACAGGTAAGCCTCTGACCGGTGTTCGCATGACTTTCGCATTCAGCTTCCGCGGCGGAGTGAATCCACCTGATCTCGTTCACGATGAGACGACCACGGACGAGACAGGCACGGCTCGAATCCCGCTGATCCCGAGCGGACAGGATCCCCAGGCCCTGCGGAAGTGCAAACCGTTCTCGTGGTCCATGGCGCTCGCCACCCACGTCGGCCAGGCAGAAGATGTCCTGAGCGCCCACTCGCCAGGTGGCCTCTTCGGGCGTCGCTATGTCGCGCTCCGGAAGGCGGGATCGTCAGATGGCTTTAACCTCATGGACACAGTATTCAGCGCATTCTGCGTCCGCCTGAAGAACGACCCGCGATTCCGAGGACGCGAGGCCGTGGACAGCAACCGACCAGCGGCCTACCAGGCATCGCTTCTTGAGGAGCTCGTCTTGGTGGCAAAGAACCCATACCGGGCAATCGGCAACTACTGGACGCACAAGGTAACCCCCCGCTCCGGAAACCAGAGGACGACCATCACGGTGATCGCGACAAGTGGAGACAACGCTGAGCTACGAAACGACTGCGTTCCTGCGGACGGCTCCTCGGCGCAGTCACTCACATTCCAGCTGGTGGTGCCGGGGAAAGACTATTTCGAGGGGCGCACGCTGACTCACGAAACCGTGACCGTTGCTGCTGGGACGTTCGACTGCATCAAGGCGTCCCCCTATAAGAGAGGCTATCCGGTTGAATGGTACGATCGCAAACCGGGTCTCGTAGTGAAATCCACAGATGCCGACGGGGAATTCATCACTGAGCTTGAAGTGCACCAGGTGCGGGCGATTCCGAGTTCTCCTTCAATAGACGCAACTCCGTTCCGACCTCGCTCTCAGCCTTCGTGTGGAAGGTGCTCTGGCACGCAAAAGTGCTCCCAGTGCGACGCTTCGAAGTGGGTCTACTGCCCAGACTGTGATGGCCGATACATCAAGAGCAAGGAGACCTGCGACATCTGCAAGGGGAACCCCAACCGTTGCATCGTCTGCGAGGGGAGAGGAAAGCGCGGCGGAGGGGCGCGATGCGATCACTGCAACGGCACGGGCAATCGCACGTGCAGCCAATGCAAGGGGACAGGACAGATTGACGTGGTTGTCGTTCACCAGGCGTGCGGGGGAACTGGACGGATCACATGTCCGACCTGTGCAGGTTCGGGCGTCTGCCCAAATTGTAGGCGTTAGCATGTCTGACTTCGCCGGTACTCCTGTACGCCCCGGTGTGTGGAGCCTCCCTACTGCCTTCCTATTGGCTCTGGTGGCTAGTTCATCTTCTGAGGCAGGAGCTGCGTCGAGCCCTTCTGCGCGAGTGGTGATCGCGGCCGGTGACGAGTCTTGGCACGCCCTCCGGACGGTGGCTGGCCGGCTCAACAGGATCGAGTTCGACTTCTCGAAGCACAGTTTCGACGGGAACCGGGGTGAGCCGCGCGGATGGCGCCAGCAGTACGTCATCGACTACTGCAACGGGCTGCGGCAGAAGGTGAGTATCGAGGTGGGAGACGACACGAAGGGCACGAACGTGAACATCCCTATCAGTAGTCAGGTCTTCCTCCCTCCCGGAGATCAGGTCCGGGTCATGGTCCTCGACTCGGCGTACGAGGATAACCGCGGCGCAGTTGTCATTAGGGTCAGACAGGACTAGGCATTTGGCATTGCACACTCATGAGGAGGTCAGGATGTGTCGGACTGGTCCGCATCGGAGCCTGGTCGCGAGATTCGCGCCGCTCCTGTCGATCGCTTCACTCGCGGCTCTCGGAGCTGGCTGCGAGAAGTGCGAGGATGCCAGACTCACGATCGCCAACAACTACCCGAGCACCGTTACTGTGAAGATCGACGGGTCTACTGCCGGGAGTATCGGGGCCGGCGCTAGCGGGCAGTACAAGCTCGAGCCCGATGAGAGTCACAACGTCCAGGTGTACGAGGCCACGAACATCCACAGTTGGAGCTTCAAGCCCGGCTGCGACGACAACCTGACGGCCTCCGTGCCGTAGTGTCGACCCGAGGAGGATAGACCGCGCATGGTCGTCAGGGCGACCATCATCACAACGGCGGTGGCGGCCGGATCGTGGTGCGCTTTGGGAACTAGCCCAACCGCACGGCCCGAGGTGCTCCCCATCCGGAGGGAAGCTCGGCTCACCGATCACGGACGTCCCGGGGGTCCTGTCGACGTCGCTAGCGCCCCTGCAAAGGTGATCGGCTGCACCTTCCCCGAGTTCGCAGCGCCAGCCCTGGGGTCCTGCGAATCTCCCGATCCACCCAAGTCCGGAATGGCGACTCCCGGGATGGACGAGGCGGGGGACCCGCGACGGGGTGCACAGGCCGCAGGTCGCCTTCGGATGCACCCAGGAATGCTGCCGGAGGACGCCTTGCCAGGTCTTGGCCTGGTGGGGCTCGACTCGCGGTGTCTCGCGGAGCGTCTTGCGCGCATCGCCAGCGAGGATCCGGTTGGGCCCCGACGGACACCGGGAGAGCTGCTGGCCGACCCCGTGGACTTGGCGACGTTCCTCCTGGGGCGGGACCATCGAGACGTCAGGACGCTCGCCGGGCTTCTGGAACGCCCCGAAACGGACCGAACCCCCGCCGTGGCTCTGGCTCTCTGGGAGGCGCTCGCCAGAGACTCGCCCAAGACACCGGACCCCCGAGTCGCCGACAGGCTGTTCCAACTCGTCGCGGCCGGCGAACGAGAAGGTACACGCCACTTCGCAGCCGAGTGTCTCGCGAGGGCCGCTCCCGAACGCTTCTTCGAACTGCCACAGGGGGCGCCGCAGATCGATCGAGCGGTGGCCAATGCTCTGGCGTCACTCATCCACCGTCGCGATCCCCGTGCCCTGGAGCGCGCGCGATGGAGTGCCCTCCACGGGAGCTGGCCGGACGTTCAGAGACCTGCGCTCCTCGCTCTCGATGCGCTGGCGGAGCCCACTCGGAGACAGATCCTCTCGGAGATCGTCATCAGCAATCGGGGGACACCTTCCGGTACCTTGGCGTCTGCGTTGCTCAACCAGGATCCCATTGAAGGGGGCTCAACGCGAGAGGGGTTCGTGGAATCCCCCGCGCCCGCAACCCCGTCGGCGGCCGTCCACATTTCGCCCGAGGCTTGTCGGGAACGGCGGGGGCCTTGAACCTGGCGGAGCCACGATCAGGACGGAACTTCCGGACGCCGACGCCCCGCGACGGATTGGTCGTCGAGGCCGGATACCGCAAGGAGGTACCGATGGCTCGCCTGTGGATCGCTGTTGCAGCGGTCAGCACCATGATCGGGAGCGCGGGCGCTGAGGGCGCGCAGCAAGACAAGAAGAAGCCGGGGCTTCTCGAGCGGCTCGGGAATGCGGTGGCCGACAAGGCGGCCGACGCCGCCGACAAGATTGCCGAGAAGACTCTTCGGTCCATGGGCGAGGATCCGAACTCCCCCCAAGGGCAGAGCATTCGTCGGCTCGCCCGCGTCGTCTACGACCCGCGTGTCAGTCAGGCCGACTTCGATGCCGCCATAGATCACGTCGCAAGGAGCGCTCTGACCACTGCGGAGCTCGAGGCCGCCAACTCCTCTTCCCCCGAGGACGCTCGGCGCATCTTCGATGCTGCTCGGCATCGCTGCGGATGTACGACTTGCCGGTCGCTCGATGCGGGCCCGTCCACCTCGATCTCCTACGCCGGATGTTCGACTTGCGGGGGAGCCGGGAAGATCCCGTGCTCGAGCTGCCAGGGCTACGCCGGTCGGAAGTGGGTTGTCTGCGGTTTCTGCCAGGGGGAGAAGACGGTCTGGACGGATGACGGTGCTGACAGAGCGGGCCCCTACCGTGGAGCGTGCCCGACGTGTCGAGGCGAGGGCGGCAGGATAAGCGACATGACCTGCGGAGCATGTGGTCGCTCCGGTACCGTGACTTGCTACGCCTGCGACGGGACTGGAAGCCAGGCGCTCGCCGAGCAACGGCGCCGCGACGCGGAGGCAGCCGCTCGGCTGGCGGAACTGCGTCGTCAGGAGGAAGCGCGTCGCGCCGCCGAGGAGGAGCGGAAGCGGAGGCAGGAGGAGGTCCGTCGCCGCCGTGAGATGTTCGAGAACGGGTACCTCGGGACAGTGCTTGTGGTGTGTCCGCGTTGGAGGTTCGTCTCTGTGAAGCTCGAACAGGCTGCGGAGCGGCGTCCGGTCCGCACCGGGGACCAGGTCGTGCTGAGGTCCGGCGAGCAGTCGTTGACGCTGGTCGTTTCGGAGATCTACCCCGAAAGGATCGTCTGCCGCGGCTACGACTCAGGCCGGGGACGCGTGGACGGGAGAGCTCAGGCATGGCTCCGATAATGCTCATACGTCGGCGCATGGGCGTTCGGCTCACCCTGGGCGGGCTGGGGCACGGGTTGCTCGCGATCGCCATGACCGCGTGTGCCGGGCCTGGGTTCCACGTATCGACTGGGTTCAGGGCCGAGACGCTCGTGGCTCAAGACATTCTCGCAGACGATGCCAGGGCAGCCCTGGCTTCGCTCTCGCGGCAGACCGTGAGAGACTACGACCACGAGGGTGCCCGGAACTTCCTGGGGTTCATCCTGAATCGAGAGGGACTCGAGTACTCGTGGTCCGTGGCAGGCAAGAAGGAAACCAGACGTCTCAAGTTCTCTGACGTCGCCCAAGTATTCGTCCACCACCGCTCGAATCGGCCGCCTGAGCGGCCCAGCACCGACCGTTATGCCGTCATCGCTCGCCTGAAGGACGCGTCCGAGCACACGTACGCCGTGTTCGCAACGCCAGAACCCGCAGAGGTCGCGGCGGAGGCAACCTTGGGACTGTCCCTTAGATGAACGGCGAGGCAATCTTCCGGGGCAGGTGCTCGACACCCGCGCGCGCCCCGGCTACCGCTGCTGCCCGAGGCGGTTGGGGAAGTCGGTGGTGGTCGTGGCCGCTGGCAGCATGCATTGCGTGCGGTTGCGTTTCCCGACCGCAATATGACTCGAGGTGGGGCGATCTCGCCACGGAACGTGGCGAGAACCGGCTACTCTACGCCGAGAGGGCAGCCGGTCGTGCGAAGCGCGAGCAGGACTTCTGGACCGGGGTGACAGTGGTGAGTGTGGTCTCGTGCTTGATTGGACTCGTTGGGTACATGTCGGACGAGGAGGAGTTCAGCAAGGGCTGGGGTTCCGCCTTTCTCATCCCAGCGTTCGGGGGCCTCGCCGGCTCGCTCGCCTGCGGGACCTCGCCGATGGCGCAGGGAGAGTGAAGCACGAGTGGCGAGCGGTTGCGCGAGAGCTGTCAGATTTCATGACTCGCGGGAGGGAGTCGCGTACGGGGGGCACCCCCGGCGCGACCCGATAATGATGCTCGTTATTCTGAGTGTTCCTCATGGGACCCACGTGGGGAGGTCGAAGGTTGAGCCGTGGGCGGGGCCCGTGGACCCGTGCGGAGTTTCGTTCCGGCCACGCGGTGAACGCCGACGTGCTGGCGTGCCTCCTGGGTGGGAGGGCCGTTCAGGCGCGATGCAGCCAGGACCCGCTGCGCAACCCGCCTCCGTGCCGGCCACGAGACGGGCTCGGAACACGACTCCCGAGTGTGGCACTCCCAAGTCAGAGGAGGGTGACATGAAGCTCGGATTCTCGCTGGCGCTTCCACTGATCGCGGCCCTGGCAACTGGGTGCTCTTCGGCAATCTACCTCATGCCCGAGCGGATCAGGTACGACGCCTCTGTAAAGGATGTGTATAGGGCCATGAAGGACATCTCGTCCGAGTTGCAGCCGCCCTGGGAGGTCGTCAATGCCGGCGAAGGCGTCGTCCGGTTTGAGCGCGATGATCCGGGCGGCGTTGAGCACCGCGTCATGGTGAAGCCCCACGGCGACGGGGGGGACGCAACCACTACTTGGGAGTTCTGCGCCATTACGCTCGGCAAGCCCGGACAGAAGGGGATGCTCGAGCAGATCGCAAGAGAGGACTGCACCCTCGTATCGACACGACTCGCGGATAAACTGCGAGGGCGCTCGCCGCCCGAAGGAGGGCGCCCGTTCTGCGGCTCGTGCGGCTGTCGGATGGCGCCTGACACGCGATTCTGTCAGTCGTGCGGTGCCAAGCGGCAGTAGTGTCCCGGGGGTGGCGGCGGGAGTCTTCAGAGAGCCAGAGGGCGCTGGCAGCACTGCGGGGGAAGGAGCGGTCTGGGACGGCCTGGTATGATTGACTTGTCCGGGAGTGCGAGATCCAAGCCCCGTGCGCTTCCTCATCACCGGCGGCCCGACTCGCGAGCACTGGGACGCCATCCGGTATCTCTCGAACGCGTCCTCCGGGAAGATGGCGGTCGCGGTGGCCGAGGCGGCTCGGGACCGGAAGCACGCGGTCACGCTCGTGCTCGGGCCGGTCGAGGTCACGGCGCCCCCGGGGGTCGAGGTCGTGCGCGTCACCTCGGCGCAGGAGATGCACGATGCCGTCCTCCCGCGGGTCGCCTCGTGCGACGTCTTCGTCGCGGCAGCCGCAGTCGCCGACTACCGGCCGGCGACTCGCGTCGCCGGAAAGCTCCGCCGGCAGTCCAAGCCGACGTCTCTCGACCTCGTCCCCACCGTGGACTTGCTCGGGGCCGCTGCGGAGGCGGCGGCGCGCCTCGGCCCGCGCCGCCCCGTCCTCGTGGGGTTCGCCCTCGAGCCGGGGGGAGACCTGAAGACCGGCGCGCTGGAGAAGATGAAGCGCAAGGGCCTCGACCTCGTCGCGGCCGACGGGCCCGCCGCCATCGGCGGAGACCGGGCGACCGTGGAACTGTACGGGCCCGAAGGGCTCGTGGAGAGGTGGGCGGAGAAGCCCAAAGCGGAGATAGCGAAGGCGCTGGTGACGCGGATCGAGGAGCGCGCAGCGCGGCCGGACCGCCAACGAGGTTGACGGCCGCGACCACGATTGGACCAGGAGCCCAGCCGCCCGCGGCCTCTCCCGAGTTCAGGGATGTCCTAACCCTCTGGGCGGCCTCGGCTAGTGGAATGCCGCTCGAGGCATCCGGGGCACGCAGGTTGCGGCTGTCTTCGGTTTCGCCGGATCCCGCCCGGCCCGAAGGGACAGCCCCATGACGCTCCGGATCGTCCCCCTCCTCGTTCTCTCTTCGGCCCTCGCCCTCGCGGCGGGGGCCGGCTGCTCCAAGGAGAAGTCCTCCGGCTCCGCGGCGCCCGCGCCCGCCCCGCCTCCTCCCACTCCGGTAGCGATCACGTCTCTCGCGCCGGTCTCGGGACCGACCACGGGAGGGACCGCCATCACGATCACGGGGACGGGCTTCCAGACCGGAGCGGCCGTGACCGTCGGCGGATCGGCGGCGACGACCGTCGTGGTGGTCTCCGCTACCACGATCACCTGCGTGACGCCGGCCGGCGCCGCCGGACCCGCGAACGTCGTCGTCACGAACCCCGACACCACGACGGCCACGGCCACGAACGCCTTCACCTACACGTCGGGTCCGGCCCCGGCGCCGACGGTCGCCACGCTGAACCCGACATTCGGCCCGACGTCCGGCGGGACGACGGTGACCGTCACGGGCACCGGGTTCCAGACGGGAGCCACCGTCACGGTCGGCGGGACCGCCGCCACGACGGTCACCGTGCTCACCGCGGGGACCCTCACGTTCGTCACCCCCGCGGGGACGGCCGGGCCGGCGACCGTCGTCGTCACGAACCCGGGCCCGTCCTCGGTCACGGTGACGAATGGCTTCACCTACGGCTCCCCGGCACCGACCGTCACCGCGATCTCCCCGACCTCGGGCCCCGTCGCGGGCGGGACCACGGTCACGATCACAGGGAGCGGGTTCCAGAAGAGCGGCGCCTCCCAGGCGACCGTGATGATCGGGACGGCCGCCGCCACCGGGGTCCAGGTCCCGAACGGCGGGACGATCGTCTGCACCACCGGCGCGAGCGGGCTCGTCGGCCCGCAGAACGTCGTCGTGACGAACCCGGACACGCAGACGGGGACCCTCTCGAACGGGTACACGTACGTCGGGCCGACGCCCACGATCTCCGCCGTCTCCCCGACCTCCGGGACGCAGTCCGGCGGGACGACGGTGACGATCACGGGGACGAACTTCTTCCCGGGGGCCACCGTGACGATCGGCGGCACGGCGGCCACGGTGACCTCTGTCACCGCGACGACGATCGTCTTGACGACCGGCGCCGGGGCGATGGGCCCCGCGAACGTCGTCGTCACGAACCTGGACGGTAACTCGGCGACGGCGACAGGAGGGTTCACCTACCTCGGGCCGCCTCCGACGCTCTCGACGGTGTCCCCGGGCGTCGGGCCAACCACAGGTGGGACATTCGTCACGCTCACGGGGACCAACTTCGCGGCCGGCGCCACCGCCACCGTCGGGGGCACCCTGGCGACGACGGTCACGGTCGTGAACACGACCACGATCACCTGCACGACGCCCTCGGGCGCGATGGGCCCGGCGTCGGTCGTCGTGACGAACGTGGACGGTCAGTCGGCGACCCTCGCCAGCGGATTCGTGTTCCAGGGTCCTGCGCCGACCCTCACCTCCGTCACCCCGAGCACGGGCCCCACATCGGGCGGAACCCTCGTCACCCTCGCCGGGACGAACTTCGCCGCCGGCGCGACCGTCCTGTTCGGGACCGCCTCGGCGACGTCGGTCATGGTCGTGAGCACGACCACCATCACGTGCGTGACGCCCACCGGCTCGGCCGGCGCCGTGAGCGTCACCGTGACGAACGTGGACCTGCAGTCGGCGACGGTTCCCTCCGGCTACACCTACACGGTCCCCGCCGACTCGACTCCCCCGACGTTTTCGGGCGTCGCGTCCGCCACGGCAATCTCCCCCTTCGCCGTGGAACTCCGCTGGACCGCCGCCACCGACAACGTGAGCGCCTCGGCGAACATCCGCTACCGGGTCTATGTCGCGACGACGGCCGGCGGGGAGAACTTCAGCGCCCCGACCCTCACGACCGACCCCGGGGTCACCTCGGTCGTCGTCGGGGGGCTCAACCCCGGCACCCTCTACTACTTCGTCGTGCGCGCCGTGGACGAGGCCGGCAACGAGGAGACGAACACGGTCGAGGTGAACGCGACGACGCCCACGGCGCGCGCGGCCGGCTGGAACGCGGCGGGTCCGCTCGGGACGGCCCGGCAGAACGGTTCGCTCACGCTCCTCGCGGACGGCCGGCTCCTGGCGGCCGGGGGGATCGGCGGGACGCCCCTCGCCACGGCGGAGATCTACGACCCGGCGACCCGGACCTGGACCGCCACGGGCTCTCTCACCGCCGCGCGCTACCAGCACACGGCGACTCTGCTCCCGACCGGGCGAGTGCTCGCGGCGGGCGGCCGGAACGCCGGCGGCGCCGTGGTGACCACGGCGGAGCTCTACGACCCCGTCGCGGGCACGTGGTCCACCACAGGCTCGATGGCGACCGCGCGCACGCTCCACGGGGCAAACCTGCTCGGGTCGGGACTCGTGCTCGCGTCGGGGGGGTTCAACGGCACGACCGTCGCGGCGGCGGCCGAGCTCTACGATCCGACCACGGGGACTTGGACCGCCACCGGCTCGCTCGCGACGGCCCGGTACTGGCAGACGGCGACTCTGCTCCCCGCGGGGCGCGTCCTCTGCGCCGGGGGCTTCGGCGGGACGGTCCTCACGAGCTGCGAGATCTACGACCCGTCCACGGGGACGTGGACCGGCACCGGGGCGCTCACGGGTCAGCGCTACTACCACACGGCGACGCTCCTCGCGCCCGGCCGGGTGCTCGCGTACGGCGGCCACAACGGCTCGTTCTCGATCGCGACGGCGGAGCTCTACGACCCCGCGACCGGCACGTGGACGGCCACGGGCGGGACGACGGCGGCGCGGCGGAACCACGCGGCCCTCCTCCTCCCGACCGGCCGGGTGCTCGTCGCCGGCGGGTTCAACACGACTTCCCTCTCCACGGCCGAGCTCTACGACCCCCCGACCGCCACCTGGATCGCGACGGCGTCCCTCGGAGCGGCCCGAGACCTCCCGAGCGCGGCTCTGCTCCCGGACGGGTCGGTCCTGGTCACCGGCGGCCAGAATGCGGGCGGGACCCTCGGCACCAGCGAGACCTACGACTACGACTCGGGCGCCTGGCACGCGCGCGGCTCGCTCACGACGGCCCGGATGGACCTCCCGACGACTCTCCTCCCCGACGGGCGCGTGCTCGCGGCCGGCGGCTGGTCCGGGACCGGGAGCACCTATCTCGCGAGCTGCGAGGTCTGGAGCCCCGCGACGGGCACGTGGACCGCGACGGGGTCCCTCGCGACGGCCCGCGGCCACACGAGCGGGTCGCTCCTCGCGAACGGCCGGTTTCTGATCTCGGGCGGCTCGACCACCGGGAACACGGTCCTGAACTCGGCCGAGAGCTACGACCCGACGACCGGCACGTGGTCGAGCGCAGGCTCGTTCACGACGGCGCGCGAGTTCCACGGCTCGACGCTCCTCCCGGACGGGAGGGTGCTCGTGGCGGGCGGCACGAACGGCGCCGGCGGTGCGCTCACGAGCTGCCAGCTCTACGATCCGACGACGGGCACCTGGGCGGCCACCGGCTCCCTCGCCACCGCGCGCTTCTACCAGACGGCGACCGTCCTCCGTACCGGCGTGGTCCTTGCGGCGGGCGGCTACAACGGCCTCGCCGCCCTCGGGAGCTGCGAACTCTACAACCCGGCGACGGGGACCTGGGCCGCGACGGGCGCCCTCGGGACCGCCCGCGGGCTCCACAGTGCCACTCTCCTACGGACCGGCCGCGTCCTGGTCGCGGGCGGGTTCACGACGGCCGCGACGGCCACCTGCGAGGTCTTCGACCCGGCGACCGGGACTTGGACAACGACCGCGGCCCTCTCCGCGGCGCGGACGAGCCACTCCGCGACCCTCCTCCTCTCGGGGAACGTCCTCGTGGCGGGCGGGGACTCGGGGACCTCCGCGCTCACGGGAGTCGAGATCTACGAGCCGGGCCGCGGGACGTGGCGGGGCGGGCCCGCACTACCGGCCGCGCGCGCCGAGCACTCGGCGACTCTCCTCCTCTCGGGTCAGGTTCTCGTCACCGAGGGCTGGAACCTGACGAACCCGGTGACGAGCACCGTCCTCTTCGACGAGGGGCGCGGCTTCTCCTCGCCCTGGCAGCCGCGCGTGGACTCGGTCGCCGGCTCCTCGGCGTTCCCTGTGACGCTCGCGTATGCGACCGCGACGGCGGTCGCCGGGGTCCGGCTGCGCGGGATCTCCGAGGGCTCGAGCGGCTCCTGGTCCATCCAGGCCTCCGCCACCGACGTCCCCCTCGTGACCCTCACCGGCCCGATCGGCGGGAACCTCGGCTCCTACGAGCACGGCGCCGGCCGGGTGACGGCCCTCCCCGCGACGGCCTTCGCGAGCGGGACCGCGCTCACGTTCACGACCCCGGCCTCGGGCGCGATCCCGAAGGGCTACTACCTCCTGCGGGTGACCACGAACGGCATCCCCTCGGAGGCGCGCATCGTGAGATTCCCGTAGAGGTCCGGATACACCGAAGGTGGAGTGGTGCACTCTTTTCTTGGACACCCGTTTGGGAGATCCTCCGAGGGAGGAGAGAGGTGTCCATGGTGAGCGAGAAGTCTTCTTCGGTCCCGC
>JAKEIC010000362.1 GCA_022614695.1 Planctomycetales bacterium
CCCAGTTCGAGGTCCCAGTCGCGGCGCGAAGTATCGAGGGCGAGGGCTCTCCGCAGGAGGACCGCCGCCTGCCGCGGGTCCATCTGCCTGAGCGCCCTCGCGCGGGCGGAGAGGCCTTCGGCATCCGAAGAGGTGGCCGGCGCGGCTGCCGGCGGCGAGTGGGTCGCTCCCGGACGCGCGAGGAGCCCGCCCCACACCGCGGCGGCCACGGCGAGGGCCGCAGCGCCGAGCTTCCAGCGCCAGGCTCCCGGCAGTCGCGCCCGCAGCCTCTCGCCGCGCAGGATCCTGTCCAGATCATCGCGAAGCTCGCCGGCAACGGCGTAGCGCCGGCGCGCGTCCTTGGCGAGAGAGACCCGGACCACCGTGTCGAGCCCCCGGGGCACGTCCCCCAGGAGCCGACCGACTCGGGACGGCTCCGTGAGGAGCACATTCCCCACGACCGCGGCGTCCGTTTCGCCCTCGAAGGCCGGCCGTCCCGTGAGCATCTCGTGAAGGACGCAGCCGAGGCTCCAGACGTCCGTCGCGGGCGCGAGCGACGAGACCTCCCCGCGGGCCTGCTCGGGTGACATGTAGGCCGGGGTCCCGAGGGCCTGCCCGGTCCTGGTCAGCCTCGAGCCGTGCGTCGCGAGCTTCGCCAGCCCGAAGTCCACGACGCGGGGGCGTCCCGCGCGATCGAGGAGGATGTTCGATGGCTTCAGGTCCCGGTGGAGGATGCCTCGGGAGTGAGCATGGGCGACCGCGTCGGCGACGCCCCGGGCGATCTCGACGGCCTCGCGCCAGGGAAGCGGCTCGCGCGTGACCCGAGCCGAGAGGGACTCCCCCTCGATCAGCTCCATCGCCACCCACACCGGCTCGGAGCCGTCAGGCGACGCGTCGAGAACGTGCACGATGCCCGGATGGTCCAGCGCCCGCGCCGCCTCGATCTCGCGGCGGAAACGGCCGAGATCCTCGGCGCTCACGCCGCCGTCGCCGGAGCGCAGGACCTTCAGCGCGACCTCACGACCCGTCTCGAGGTTGCGGGCTCGGTGGACGGTGGCGAATCCGCCGCGGCCCAACTCCGAGAGGGTCTCGTATGCGCCGCACCGCACCCTGTCAGCTTTGCTCGTCTTCGAGCACGTCGTAGTGCTCGCGGACCCATCCCTCCGCCGCGGCGAACGCGTCCTCCTCGCTCTCACCCACGAAAGAGGGCTCGGTCCGGCTGCGCGCGCCGATCGGCTGGGCCGCCCGCAGGGCCGGGTCGAAGAGGAGGCGGACGATGAAGGTCCGGCCCCGCGGATGCGGTTGGCAGACGAGCCGCAATTCCCCCGCGACGGGAGGGTACGGGTTCTGCATTCGAACGCGGAGCCGACGCTCAGCCACCGCCAGGCAGGCTAGCGCAGGCCCCGGTGGGCAGGCAATGCCTTGACTCGCCGACGAGACGGCGGGCGGCGGCTCTCTCGCCGCCTCCGGGGCGGTGTCCACCGACTGGCTTCCTATCCCGCAGGCCGCACCGCCGCGACGCGGAAGCCGATGAGGTCCGACCGGCGCTCGGGCTCGAAGCGGAGGCGGAAGGCCGACCGGCAGGGCCAGCCCTCGTCGGCCCAGCAGCCTCCCCGGCGCACGCGGGAGAGGCTGCCGGTCCGGTTCCGGAGCGCGGTGGCGTCGGCCGCGTGCAGGTCCGGGTCCGCTCCGCCGGGGAGGCTCACGTGGTGCCAGTCGCGGCACCACTCGAAGACGTTCCCGTGCATGTCGTGGAGGCCCCACGAGTTCGCGGCGTAGCTCCCGACCCGCGCGCATCGCCCGAGGGACGGTCCGCCCTCGTCGGTCCGGTAGGGCGCTCCCTGGAAGTTCGCCTGGCGGCGGCTGAGAGAGTCGCCGAAGGCCGTGGCCGTCGTCGTGCCGGCGCGACAGGCGTACTCCCACTGCGCCTCCGTCGGGAGCCGGAACTCCCAGCGGTCCGGGAACTCCCCCGCCTGCCGGGCGATCTCCGTGAGCCTGCGGCAGAACCCCTCCGCCTCGGCGAAGTTCACCGCGTAGACCGGGAAGTCGTCCCCGGCGCCCGCCGTGAGGGGTCCCGGCAGCGCGCCGACGACGCGCCGCCACTGCCCCTGGGTCGCCTCGGTGCGCCCGGTCCAGAAGCCCCGCGTGAGGGCGACCTCCACCGGGTCCTCCCCCGGACGCCGCTCCGCCTCGTCCGGCGGGCTCCCCATCCGGAACCGTCCGGCCGGACACCAGCGGAGCTCCACGCCCGCGACCGTGCGGCCCTCGCCGGCCTCCGAGCCGCCGAAGGGGTCCGGCGGCTCCGGGGGACCCGGGAGACTCGCAGGCGGCGCCACCGGGGCCCCGTCCCCGCGGCACCCGACCAGGGCGGCGACGGCGAGGAGGAGGCCGCCCATCCTCGTCATGTCGCGATCCTCCTCGCGAGCAGCCGCGCGGGGGGGACGAGGGCGAGGATCGCGCCGCCGAGCACCCACTGCCCTGCCCCGAGCGCGATCGCGCAGTCGAAGAGAGGGACCCCGAGCACGGCGGCCCGGACGAAGCCCCCGACCGCGTCGGGAGTCCCTTCGCGGACGGCGCGGAGCCCCGGGCGGGCGAGGAGGGCGACGAGCGTGAGGGCGGGGAGCGCGGCCGCGATCGGCGCCCGCGGGATCAGTCCCGGGACCGCGAGCGCCGCGACGGCGGGGATCGCGACGAAGGCCGCGAGCGACGCGGGCGACCCGCGGATCTCCTCCCGCGTGCTCGCGAGGGTCACCCCGAGCGCGTAGAGCGCGAGGAGCCCGGGCCCGAAGAGCCAGGTCTCCTCGGTGGGGAAGCTCCCCGCGGTCATGACGGTCCCGAGCGCCAGGTTCCCCCCGCGGGCGGCGGCGAGGGCGAAGGCCCCCGGGACCGGGCGGACCTTGAGGACGAGGTCGTAGAGGACGACGGCCGTCGCGACGGCGGCCCCGACCGCGGCCGCCGTCCCCCCGCGCGCCATGGCGCCGAGCAACCCCAAGGCGAGGAGCGCCGCCCCGAGGCCGTAGGCGGCGGCCGGCGAGACGGCTCCGGAGGGGATCGGCCGCTCCGGGTGGGCGATGCGGTCGTGCTCCCGGTCGGCCCAGTCGTTGAGGGCGCACCCCCCCCCGTAGAAGCACACCGACGCGAGCGCCGCCGCGGCCACTCCGGTGAGCGAGGCGTCGTTCGCGTACGACCATGCGAGGGCGGCGCCGGCGAGCGCGTCGGCGACCGCCGTCAGGCAGTTGGGCGCGCGGACGAGGCGCAAGTAGGGGAGCGGATCCATAACCGCGCCGTGTCGGACTACCTCCCCAGGTCATCCAGTATCGTCCCCTCGGCCTTGCGGAGCCTCGCGGCCGCGAGGCGGCCCTCGACCTTGGCCCGCGCCTCGCGGATGCGCGCCGCGGAGAGCTCCTCGCGGTGCTGCGAGACGAGGAAGGGCGTCGAGAGCCCCTGCGCGAGCCGGTCGTGCTCGGCCTCGAGTTTCCGCTCGGAGAGATCCCGCGCGACGGCCGCCGTGGCGGCCCGCTCGCGCGCCGTGTCGAGCGAGCGCGCCGCCTCCCGCACCTCGAGCACGGCCGCGGTCTCGAGGTCCCGGAGCAGGAGCCGCGCCCGCCTCTCGTCGGCCCCGGCCCGCTCCGCGCGGCTCCCGCCCAGGCGGTTCCCGATCGGGACCTGGACCTCGACCCCGACCGACCAACCGAGAGTCTCGCCCGAGGCGAGGTCGGAGCGGGACTCGCCGTAGGTCCGTCCGAGGCCGTCCGACGCGACCGAGCCGACCAGGTCGAGCCGGGGAAGCGACGCGCGGTCCGCCATGCGGACCTGCAGGGCCGCCGCCTCGGCTTCGGTGCGGGCGGCCCGGAGATCGGGGCGCCGGCGGAGCGCCGTCCGGACGCTCCCGGCAACGTCCACCGGCGCGCCGGGAAGGGTCGGGGCGTCGCTCGGCTCGAGGCGCCGCTCGTAGGCCTCGACGTCGTCCGCGCGGGCCGGCGGGGCCACCAGCCGCAGGAGCCTCTCCTCGGCCGTCCGGGCCGTGGCCACCGAGGCGAGCAGCGCCTCGCGCTGTGCCGCCGCCCCGGCCTCGGCCTGGAGGACGTCGGTCGGGGCGAGGCGCCCCGCGTCGCGGAGCGCTCCCGAGAGCTTCACCTCCTCCTCCGCGAGCCCGAGCGCTCCCCGCCGCACATCCACCTCGGCGCGCGCGAGCACGAGCGTCCAGTAGGCCTCCTCCGCCCGCAGCGCCGTCGCCGCGCGCGCCTCGCGGAGGCGATGGTCCGCGGACCCCGCGCCGAGGGCGGCCGCCTCGAGCCGCGCCCCGTGGGCGTCGTCGCCGAAGTCCCGCAGGAGCGGCTGGCGCATCTCGAGGACGGCGCGGGTCCGGAGCCGCGGGTTCACCGAGGCGAACGTGGAGTTGTCGTCCGTCCGGGTGTTCTCGAGGCGGAGGCCCACCGAGGTCCCCGTCGGGAGGAGCGTCTGGACGCCGGCCGTGGCCTCGAGCCGGTCGGTCTCGACGACGTCCGCCCCGGCGAGCGCCGTCTCGGACTCGACCCGGGAGGACCCCGCCCGCACCAGCCCGGTGAGCACCGGGTCGTAGGGCGCCCCCGCCTCCCGCGCCAGCGCGTGCGCCGAGTCGCGGCCCGCGACCTCCGCGGCGAGCCGGACGTCGTTGCGGAGCGCCCGCCGGACCGCCTCGGCCGCCGAGAGCCGGATCGGCTCGGGACCCTCCGCGCGGGGCGCGGGCCGCCCGTCCTGGGCGCGGGCGGCGGCCGAGAACGCGAGAACGGAGACGAGAGCGACGGCGATGCGCATGGATGCCTCCTCCTGTGGACCGTGGACCGTGGACCGTGGACTCTACCGCGCTTGACCCGGAGAGGCGACGGTCGGTAGCGTCCCCGCCTCCGTGCGGATCCCGACCCGCCCGATCGCACGACTCCTCCTCGCGGCCGCCTTGGCCCTCGCGGCCGGCCGGCCGGCCGTCGCCGACGAGCGCGGAGAGCCCGACGCGGTACCTCCTTCCCCGTCCGGCCCCCCGTGGATCGCGGCCGAGGCCTCCCTCGGGCTCGGATGGGTCTCGGGGAGCCTCCGGCGCGACCGGGCCGGCGTGGACGGGACGGACGTCTCGTTCCGGCGCCACCTGGACCTGGACTCCCCCGAGGTCATTCCGACCGGAGCGCTCCTCGCCTTCCCCGGCCGGGGGTGGAGCCTGCGCGCCTCGCTCGCGTCGGCCGAGTTCGAGGGGCGCCGGGTGCAGGAAGGCCCCTCCCTGTTCTCGCCGCTCCCCGAGACGCTCATGCTCGACGGCGTCGTCTTCCAGGGGCAGGAGTTGCGGAGCCGGCTCCGGGTGCTGGTCGCGGACGTCTCGTTCGACGCCCCCGCCTGGTCGCGACGCGACGCGACGCTCGCGGCGGGAGCCGGAGCCCTCTTCGCCTCGACCGAGCTGCGCGTCGAGGGGTCATCCGGGGCGCGGGCTCTCGAGACGACCGAGACCGCGTGCCCGTTCGCCCTCGCCCGCCTCGCCGCCGAGATCGCCCGGGGGACGCGGATCCGGGTGGAGGGGCGGGGCGGGGTGCTCCGCCTGGAGGACGGCGGCGGCCGGGAGACGAGCGCCCTGCTTGCCGCCGCCGTCGAGCTGGGACTCTCCGTGCGCCACGTCGAGGCCCGGCTCCGGCTCGAGTACCTGTGGGTCACCTCCGACCGCCGCCGCGGCCGGGACGACGAGGTGCTGTCCCTGGCGCTCTCGGGACCGGCGGTATGGCTCGGCGTTCGCTTCTAGGGCACTCCCGGGGAGGGATCCCCGGAGGTCCGAGCCATGGCGCGCGAGAGAGGGAGTTGGGAGGCCGGCCGTGTCCACTCGCCTGGACAGGACCTCACCGCGGACCTAGCATCCCCCCCCCGGAGGTCCGACCTATGAACTGCAGGCGACCTATCGGTCTTCTCGCCCTCGCCCTCGCCGCCGCGACGGCGGCCGGCTGCTCGGGCTCACGGTGGGTCTACTTCTCCGACTTCCACGAGAACCGCTTCGCGGTTCCCGTCCAGAGCCTCGCCGACGCGATCCGGAGCGCGAACGGCTTCGTCACGGAGGGCAACCCCTGGTCCATCGGCTACGACTCCGGGGCCGCGATGCGGCTCACGAACATGGACGACTCGGGGCGCCATGCGACCGACGTGGACTTCGCGCTGCGGAGCGAGTACGGCGGAGGCTCGGCGTTCCAGGCGACGGTCTGGTCCCGGGCGTTCGGCGGGCGCGTCACGTTCGGCATCACCAGCACGGCACTCCAGCAGATGACCCGGCGGAAGGCGATCGCCCTCCTCGAGGAGGTCCGCCGTCGCGCCTCGGGGACGTCGCCGCCTCTCCCGCCGCCGCTCCCACCGCCCACCGACGACGCCCCGCCTCGCCTGCCCCCCCCGCCGCCCCCCGTCGTCGAGGAGCCCCCGGAGCCGCCCGAGCCGACAGAAGGGCCCGAGTTCGCCGCCGGCCGCACGATGGTGCGCGTGGCACCCACCACGCTCCGCGACGTGCGGGTCCTCAAGGTGATGGGCCGGCAGTTCGAGGTGATCCACGACTCGGGGACGCGCGAGCGGGTCGCGCGGTCGGAGTGCTTCCGGCCCGAGCCCTGCACGGCGGCGGACCTCGCGCTCGGGAACGACATCCTCGTGAACGCCGACGCGGTGCGGGGGGCACCCCCGCGCGACCTCTGGACCGTCGGCACCGTGATCGAGGCGAAGGGGGGGCGCGCCCTCGTCCAGGCCGAGGATCACAAGGCCTGGGGCGCCGCCTCGCAGCTTCGCCGCAAGCCCGCCGCGATCGAGTCGGTCCCGCCTCCGGGCCCCGAGTTCGCCGCGCTGGAGGTCTTCCACAACTTCCAGGAAGGTTGGTGGCGGAAGCTGAAGGTGATCAAGGAGGAGGGGTCGCACTACGTCTGCGTGTCGGCGGACGGGGCCCGGCGGAAGGTCCGCAAGGACGAGTGCCACGTCCCGCGGGCCTGCAAGCCCTCGGACCTCTCCGTCGGCTCGGACGTGATCGTGAACGAGACCGGCGTCCGGGGAGGGAACTGGAACGATCTCTTCTGCGCCGGGGTGATCCTCGAGGCCAAGGACGGGAAGTTCCTCGTCCAGGTCGGGAACGTGCGGGCCCGCGGCGAGGCGGGACAGTTCTTCGTCATGCCCGCCGGGGCGATGCGACCGCCGGCCGAGGAGCCGGGGCCCCCGGGGCACAAGGAGAAGCCTCCCGGCGGCGAGCACGCGGCGGGCCACTCCACGGCCGCGACCGGCACCCCCCCAGGCCTCGTCGGGAAGAACGGCTACCACCGTGTGAGGAAGCGCTGGTGGCAGGAGGTCCGGGTCGTCGGCGAGGAGAAGAATCACTGGGTGGGGATGGATGCCTCCGGCAAGAAGAGGAAGCTCAAGAAGGACGACTGCGACGAGTTCGAGGTCCCCGGGGCCGGACAGGTCGGGCTCGGGGACGACGTGATCGTGAACGAGTCCGGCGTGAGGGGAGGGAGCTGGAACGACCAGTTCTGCGTCGGGGTCGTGATCGAGGCCAAGGACGGGAAGTTCCTCGTCCAGTGCGGGAGCGTGAAGAGCTGGTGTGCGCCCGACGCGCTCCGCCGGCTCAAGGGCGGGAAGGCCATCCCCCCCGAGGACGAACCCGAGGAGGGCGGAGGCGGGGCGAAGGACGACGGCGGTGGGAAGGACGTGCGCGAGGGCCCGAAGGACGAGCCGCCGAAGGGCCCGAAGGAGAAGCCGCCCGTCGGGAAGCCAGAGGACAAGGGAAAGGCGGGGGAGGAGAAGGGCCCCGGCAAGCCCCCCGAGAAGCCCAAGGAGAAGCCGCCCGCAGCGGGTGAGAAGGGCCCCGAGAAGGGTCCGGAGAAGGGGCCGGAAAAGGCCCCCGAGAAGGGGAAGGATCAGGGCCCTCCGGCCGGAGACAAGGGCAAGGCCCCGGAGGACAAGGGAAAGGCGGGGGAGGAGAAGCCGAAGGAGAAGCCCCCGGCGGGCGAAAAGGGAAAGGGCCCCGAGGCGGGCGAGAAGCCGAAGGAGAAGCCGCCCGAGAGCGGGGAGCAGGGCAAGGGCGACGACAAGGGCGCCGACAAGGACAAGGGCCCGGCCGGGAAGGACGAGGGCAAGAAGGACGAGGACAAGGGGAAGCCCGGCGACGAGAAGGGCAAGGACGAGGGGAAGAAGGACGAGGGGGCGGACAAGGGCAAGGGGAAGGACGAAGGGAAGGCCGGCGAGGACAAGGGCAAGAGCGACGAGGGATCCGGGGACGAGAAGAAGGACGAGAAGAAGGACGAGGAAGAGAAGAAGGAAGACGAGAAGGACAAGGACAAGGACAAGGGCAAGGGGAAGGGCAAGAAGAAGTAGCCCTCCGGCGACCCGGGGCCCCGAGCCGACGTCCTACTCGGCCGCCCGCACGATCCGGAAGCCCAGGGTCGGGAGGTTCCTCGTCGGGTCGAGGGCCTGTCGCTTCGTCCCCCGCAGCTCCTCGACCTTCCTCGTGAGGTAGTGGCCGCCGCGGAGGACCCGCCGGTCCTTCACCTCGTCCGCGGCGCCGCACAAGGGGTCCTTCTTCGAGGCCTCCGCGGTGCCGTAGAAGTCGTCGCGGTAGGCGTCGAGGCACCACTCGAGCATGTTGCCCGCCAGGTGGTGAGCGCCTATGGGCGAGCGGCCGGCCTCGAGCGACCTCGACTTCAGCGGCAGCTTCTTCTCGGAGGCGAAGCTGCTCAGGTCGGGGGTGGGCGGCTCGTCGCCCCACGGATAAAGCCTCTTCTTGCCCGCCGAGGCGTCCCAGGTCGCGGCCCTCTCCCACTGCGCCTCGCTCGGGAGCTGCCCTCCGGCCCAGCGGGCGTAGGCGTACGCGTCCCAGAAGTCCACCCCCGCGACCGGGTTGTCGGGGTCGTTCGCGTCCCAACCGTCCGCGCCGCCGCCCCCGCCGCGACCGCCCGGCCCCCGGGCCTCGATGCCGCGGGGCGCGTGCACCTTGTCCGGCGGCTCCTTCGGATGGCAGAACTGGTGGGCTTTCGCCCCGGCCTTCCTCTGCCACTCGAGGAACGCGCGGTACTGCCCGAGCGAGACCTCGTACTTCGCCATGAAGTAGCCGCTCAGCTGGACCTTGTGCGTCGGGACCTCGTCCTTCCCCGTTCCGCCGCCCATCTCGAATTCGCCCCCGGGCACCCAGAGCAGGACCGAGGCATCCTTCTCGCTCACGAACTCGCCTGGCGTGGAGGTCTTCTTGACGCCCAAGGGGAGCTTCTGGAACCGGATCGTCACGTCCTTGGTTCCCTCGTTCCCGCACCGGTCCTTGGCGACGAACTTGTAGCTGTTCTCCCCCGAGGAGAGCTTGACCGGGAAGTTGAAGCTCTGTCCCCGGATCTGGAGCGGCGCCGCGTTCACGGCGAGTGCGAGCACCACTTCCGAGATGTTCCCGCGGAGGAGGAGGTCCGGGGAATTGGCCGCCACCTCCCCCGGCTCCTCGAGGAGCTCGATCACCGGCGCCGTCCAGTCGGCCACGATCTTGAGGAGCCGTGTTCCCAGGTTCCCCGCGCTGTCCCGCGCCTCGAACTTCAACTCCCGCTCGCCCTCCTGATCGAGAGTGATCGTCTCCGAGAACTTCTGGCCCTCCCCGAGGGCGAGGGGCTTCGCGTCGAGGGTGGGATCCTCGAGGGCCGTCTTGTCCTCGATCCGTCCCGTGATCGTGAGCTCCCTCTTGTTCGTGAGAATCTCGCGAGCCTCGGCGGCGAGCCCCTCGACGACGATCGCGGGCGCCGTCGAGTCCCTGGTGATCTTGAGGGCCTTCTTCTCGACCGTCTTGCCATCCTTCCCCGCCGCCACGACCTCGATCGTGTACTCCTTGTCGAAGAGCATCGTGAAGACCGCCGAGAACGACCCGTCCCGCTTGAGGGAGGAGCCCGTTCCCCCGACCGTGAGCGTGGCGACGTACTCGGGGGAATCGAATGTCCCCTCGACGCGGATGGTCTTGTCCCGGGTGATCGTCCCGTCGTCGGGCCCGGTGAGCTTCAGCCCGAGAGCCCCGGCACCCGGGGTCGTGGGGGGCGGGGTTCCCGAGTCCGGCGGCGTCGAGGCGGTCGCCGCGGTCCCCGGGTTCTGCGGAGTCGTCGTCGTCCCGCCCGTCGCCACGGTGGTCGGGGTCGGGGAAGTGCCGGTCCCCTGGCCCTTCGGGCTTCCCGTGGACGTCCCCCCCGGCTGCCCCTTCCCGCCGCTCCCGCCGGCGAGGATCACCGCGACGACCGCGATCACGGCCACGGCCCCCGCCCCGGCGAGGATCCCGATCATCCGGCGGCGCTTGGCGAGCGCCCCGGTCGTCAGCTCGAGCTTGCTCGGGGGCCGCGACGGGGTCTTGTGCATCGCCGACTGGATCTCGAGCGCGGTGTCCTGCCCGCCTCCGATCGGCGTGATGCCGTCCTCGTCGGCCACCACGTCCACGGTCACGCCCGCCCCGCCGCCCTCGATCTCGATCGGCTTCGGGCACCCCTTCACCGCGTAGAGCTCGTCCACCGGACCGGAGGCCAGAGCGATGTTGATGTCGTGGACGAGCTGCTTCGAGTCCTGGTAGCGGTCGTCGGGGCTCTTGGCCATCATCTTCCTGATGATGGCGCTCGTGTGGTCCGTGAGGCTCGTGAGCCGCTCCTTCGGGTCGGGGACCGCCGCTCGGATGTGCTGCATCACGATCGAGATCGGAGTCTCACCCACGTAGGGCATGGAGCCGGTGACGATCGCGAAGAACGTCGCCCCCAGAGAGTAGAGGTCCGACCGGTGGTCGGCGGGCATCCCCTCCCCCTGCTCCGGCGCGATGTAGGCGGGGGTTCCCATCACGTGGCCCGACTCGGTGAGCTGGGCGGTCGCCTCGGTGTTCTTGGCGAGCCCGAAGTCGGCGACCTTCACCTCGCCGACGTTGGTGATCATCAGGTTGTCGGGCTTGATGTCGCGGTGGATGATCTTCTTCTCGGCCGCGGCCTGGAGCCCGAGCGCGGCCTTCTTGATGATCTGGAGGGCCTCCTTCTCGGGGATGAGCTTGCGGACCTTGAGGATGTCGCCGAGGCTCCGTCCCTCGATCAGCTCCATCGTGATGTAGTAGAGCCCCTCTTCGGTCCGCCCCATGTCGAAGACCTGGACGATGTTGGGGTGGTTGAGCATGGCGACGGCCCGAGCCTCGCGCTCGAACCGGGAGGTGTACTTCTCGTTGCTGATGAAGGCCTCGGCGATCACCTTCACGGCGACCGGCCGGTTGAGCGAGATCTGGGTGCCGCGGAAGACGGCCCCCATCCCGCCCTGCCCGAGCTTCTTCTCGATCCGCACCCCCCCGATGACCTTCCCGATCAGGGGGTGTTCGGACTCTTGCGGACCTGCCATCCGGGGTCCTCCGCTCGCACATGGGGAGCAGGCGGACGCGCTCCCTGGAATCCTCAGACGATATCGCCGGGGCGCCCAGGCTGTCAACGCGCCCCCCGTCGGGGGGGACCGGGAGACGGGGGCCAAGGGATAATCGGCTTCCGGGGCGTCGTCCCCGAGGAGGTCCCCGTGAGGATCCCGCGAGTCTGGCTGGTCCTCGCCGCCGGGGGCGCGCTCCTCGCCGCGGCCGCTCCTGTCCCCCAGCCCGCGCCGTCTCAGGCGCGGGCTCGCCACGTGATCGTCCTCTTCGCCGACGGGGCGGCGCTCAGCCAGTGGGAGCTCGCCCGGGCCGTCGGGGAAACGGTCCCCGGGACCCCGCCTCTCGCCTTCCATGCCGAGCTCGCCCCGGCCGCCTCCCTGGGGATGCTCCAGACCGAGGCGGCGGACGCCCGCGTGACCGACTCGGCCGCCTCGGCGACGGCGATGTTCTGCGGCGTCCGCACGCGGAACGGCGCCGTCGGCGTGGACGCCGGGGGGCGGCCCGTGGGGAGCGTCCTCGAGGAGGCGCACCGCCGCGGGTACCGGGTCGGGATCGTCACGACGACCGAGGTCACCGACGCCTCGCCCGCCGCACAGGTGGCCCACGTCCGCTCGCGGGACCTCGACGACGAGATCGTCCGCCAGATCGTGAACGCGCCGGACGAGCGCGCCGGCGGGACGCGACCCCACCCGTTCATCGCCGAGACCGGGTGGCTCGACGTGGTCCTGGGCGGGGGCGCGAAGCGGTTCCCGCCGGCCGCTCTCGAGGCGCTCGCGCGGGCCGGGTTCCCCCCGCCGGTCCGGGACCGCGCGGGGCTCGCCGCGGCGGCAGGTCCGAGGATCCTGGGGCTCTTCGCCCGGGGCGACCTGGAGTTCGAGGTGGACCGCGCGCCCGACACGACCGAACCGACCCTCTCCGAGATGGCAGAGGCGGCGATCCGGGCGCTCTCGGCCGATCCGGCGCGGCCGTTCTACCTCTTCGTCGAGTCGGAGGCGACCGACACGGCCGGCCACGGGAACGACGCGCGAGCCCTCGTCGAGGCCCTGCGGGAGCTCGACCGCGCGCTCGCGATCGCCCTGCGATTCCGGCGGGAGCACCCGGAGGATACCCTGGTGATCGTCACGGCCGACCACGAGACGGGCGGGCTCTCGCACACGGGGAACGTGCGTCCCCCGGTCGGGCCGGGGCTCGCGGCGCTCTCGCGGCCGCGCCCGTCCCTCAGGAGGATCGCCGACACGGTCGGGGGCGCGGGGACGCCCGAGGAGGCGGCCGACCGGGCGCGGGAGGCGCTCGGGCTCACGGGGGAGCTGCCGGCCGGAGAGGGAGTCGCGTTGCGCGCGGGGGCCCCGGCCTCGGCCGCGCGCGACGGGAAGCGCCCCGAGCGGAACCGCGCGCTCCGGCTCGCCGAGCTCGACTCCCGCCGGACGGGCGTCGCCTTCGGGACCTCGGGCCACACGTCCGAGCCGGTGCCCGTGCTCGCCCTGGGGCCCGGGGCCGAGCGGTTCGCCGGCTTCTACCCGAACACGGGCTTCCGGGAGAGGCTCGAAGCGGCGCTCCTTCCCCCGCCGGAGGGGAAGTAAGATCGCATGGTGCGCGCCTCCCCGACCCTCGTCGCCCTCGCGCTCCTCTCGGGCGCCGCGGCGGCGCAGGAGCCCCGCGCGAAGCCGCCCCCGGCCCCCGGCCAGGAGGCCCCGCCCCCTCCCACCCCGGTGCGCGCCCCGCTCACCGAGGAGGAGCGCGCGCGGGAGCGGCTCGCCCCCGAGAAGACGGCTCCCATCCGCAGGGAGACCCTCCAGGACACGGTGGGTCCCCTCCCCTTCATCGTGCAGCCGCGCGCCCTCGCCTACCTCACCGTGAAGCCCCACCTCCAGCTCAGCCGCGCCGGCGTGCGGGGGACCGAGATTGACGCCGACGCGGACCTCGGGCTCGACAACTACGAGGTCTCCTCCCCGGCCGTGAACTTCGAGGTCCGGACCGACCTGGGCGGGCTCCGGAACACGGTCCTCTTCTCCTACCGCGACTCGTCCTACCGGGGCGCCCGGGCCCTCAAGGGGCCGATCACCTACGACAAGACCACGTTCCCCGGGGGGACCGTGGTCGCGACGACGATCGAGGTGCGCTTCCTCGAGGCGCGGGTGGAGCAACGGGTCTTCGGCGGCGGAGAGGGGAGCGCGCTGGAGGGATGGGTCACATTCGGCGGGATCTACGCCGCCGTCGGGACCGTCCTCAAGGCCCCCGGGGGGGTCTTCGACTCGGCGGGCGCGCCGCAGCTCTCGCGCGAGGTGGACACCCAGGAGACGGCCCTCCCGCTGCTGGGCGGGCGGATCGAGTGGGAGTGGACCGGGTGGCTCTCCGTGTATGCCGAGGGGGACGCCCTCACGTTCCGGACTTCCAACACGCGCTCGACGTTCCTCCGCGCCGCGGCCGGCTTCGAGGTGCGCCTGGGACGGGGCTGGGGATTCACCCTCGACTACGCGGCCTCGTGGCTCGAGATCGTGAAGGGCGCCGAGGACCGGGACGAGACGGGGCTCCTCGCCTTGGGACCGAGGCTCTCCCTGGTCGCGGAACTCTGACGCCGGGGTCTACAATAAGTCCCGTGTCCGAGATGACCGGCGGATCGCCCGTCCGCTACGCCGTCTGCCCCGAGTGCGGCGAGGTGAACATCCTCCAGCCGCCCGAGGGCGCCGAGCTCCGGGTCACCTGCATCGGCTGCCTCGCCGCCTTCTCCCCGGCTCACGACGACCTCCGGACTCTCGACGAGATCGCGGAGGAGTTCGGGGAGAAGAAGTAGCTACCCGAGCGCCCACCGCCCGAGCGCGACGAGACCGGCGACCTCGGCGGCGAGGATCGAGACGAACGCCGCGAGGAGGAGGAGCGGCGCGGCGACCGTCCAGATCCGCTCGGCGGGGCTCGGCGGGCCGATCTCGAGGGCGAAGGGGGTGCCCGGGCCGGCGGGGGAGACTCGGAGCGCCCAGTAGTGGGCGCCGCACCCGCCGCATCGGACGGCGGAGGACGGGGGCGCGGCCGTCTCCCGGCCGCACGCCGGGCAGGGGACCTTGTCCTCGCCGTTCACCCTTGGCCCGATTCTACCTCGACACGTACGCGTTCCGGCGCGCGATCCAGGCCACGGCCGGGGCGACGCTCGCGTAGCGGTCGGCGCTCCGGACGACCCCGACCACACGGCCTCTCTGGAGGATCGGGCTCCCCGAGTCCCCGCGCCGGACGCCGCCCTCGACCTCGAAGCGGCCGTTCTCGAGCACCGTCGCGCGCCGGACCGCGGGGCGCCAGGTCGGGTCGCCGAGCGCCGTCGTGCCCGAGCGCTCGAGGGTCACGACCCACGCGGGGCCGGGCTCGGGGGGGCCCGAGTCGGCGCTCTCCTCGGCGCCGGGCGCCGAGAGCAACGCCACGTCGCCGACCGGGTCACGCCAGACCACCCCGGCCCGCTCCCGTTCGGGGAGCGCGCCGGGGATCGCCGCCGGCCGGGCGATCGTCGCCCGTGCGGCGCCCTCCACCACGTGCGCCGCGGTGAGGACGAGGCCGCCGCCGAGGGCGACCCCGGTCCCGCGGGCGCCCCCGGTCTCCACCTCGACGACGGCCCCCGAGGGAACGCCGGCGTCCGAGGCCCTCGGCGCGAGGACCCCCGCCCGGACCAGGCTCTCCGTCACGGAGTCGAGGGCCGAGCACCCCGGCCCCGCCGCCATCGCCGCTCCCATGGCCACGTTGAGGATCGCGCGCTTCATGACTACCTCCTCGCGCCCGACTCGCGGGCGACCTCGCGGCCCTCGTCCCGTGCGAGGTAGCCCTCGACCCGGGTGAGGAACCCGTCCACAGCCTGGATCCGAGTCCCGATCTGGTCCCTGACGATCCGCAGCCCCTCGATGGCGAGGAGCGAGACCCCGAGCACGGCCGCCGCCACGGCCGCCTGGATCCGCCGCCCGCCCCGCGACGGCCGGGGCGCCGGCGTGGGCGTCGCCGCCGGCCTCTCGCCGCGGAGCCGTCGGGTCCCCTCGACGGCCGGCCCGACCAGGTCGAGCAGGACGTCGAGCGGGAACGGCTTGAGCAGGCACGACCGGGCCCCCGCCGCGAGCGATTCGGCGACCTTCTCGCGCGAGGCCGAGCCGGTCATCGCGATCACGGAGAGGGTCGGGTCCAGGCGCTTGAGCGCCCGGATCCCCGCGATCCCGTCCGCGCGCGGCATGTTCAGGTCGAGGAGGGCCGCGTCGGCCTCACGCGCGAGGGCGCGGTCGAAGACCTCGACGCCGTCCGAGGCGACCACCGTCTCGTAGCCGGCCGCCTCGAGGGCCCGGGACATGACCTCGCGCACGCACGGCTCGTCGTCGGCGATCAGGATCCGGCCCTTCGTCGCCCGTCTCATGGTCTTCGTGGCCATCGCTGGCTCCCTTCCTCCCGGGGAAGAGCGAGGGGGATGCCCGGCGCCATCCAGGGCGGCGCTCGGAGCAGAACGCAAGACTCTGTAAGGACTTAGAGCCGACTTGCGCGGAACCGCGATCCGGCCTCGTCATCGGCGCGTGTTCGGCTGGCCGCACACGCACTCCGGACGCCGCCCGGGGCGCCGGACGGCTGGGGCGGCCTCGGGAGCGGGAGCGGGAGAGGGAGGGGTGCTCGCCGGGTATCCGACTCCGGGCGACCTTTGCGCCCGCCGGGACCCCGGCCTACGATGGGCCCGTGGGTATCTTCAAGGCCTACGACGTCCGCGGGGTCTACCCCGACGAGCTGGACGAGAGGAAGGCCGAGAGGATCGGGGCTGCGTTCGCGGCGTTCCTCGGCGGGGGCCCCATCGCCGTCGGGCGCGACATGCGGTCCTCCTCCCCGGCAATCGCCGAGGCCGTCGCGCGCGGCGTCCGCTCGGCCGGGGCCGAGGTCGTGGACGTGGGGATGGTCTCGACGCCGGCGCTCTACTTCGCGGTCGTCCACCTCGGGCTCCGGGGAGGGGCGCAGGTGACGGCCTCCCACAACCCGGCGCGCTACACCGGCCTCAAGCTCTGCCGCGAGCAGGCGGCGCCGGTCGGGGAGGCGAGCGGGCTCCGGGAGATCGAGAAGGCCGTCTCGGCCGGGGGGATGAAGCCGTCGTCGCGGCCGGGCGGGCTCCGGCGCGAGGAGATCGGTCCCGCCTACCGCCAGCACGTACGGCGCTGGCTCGGGGCGCCGGCCCGCAGCCTGAGGGTCGTCGTGGACGCGGGGAACGCCATGGGAGGCACCGAGACCCCGCTCGTGTTCGGCAACGACCCGAAGGTCGAGCTGCTCCCCCTCTTCTGGGAGCCCGACGGGACCTTCCCTAACCACGAGCCGAACCCGCTCAAGCCCGAGAACCTCCGCGACCTCCGGGCGGCGGTCGTGCAGCACCGGGCCGACTGCGGGGCGGCCCTGGACGGGGACGCCGACCGATGCGCCTTCGTGGACGAGCGGGGCGAGGCGATCCCGTGCGACGCGGTGACGGTGCTCCTCGCGCGGTCGGTCCTGGCCGGCGAGAAGGGCGCCGCGGTCGTCTACGACCTCCGCTCCTCGGACGCGGTCCCCGAGATCGTGCGGGAGCTGGGCGGGCGCGCGATCCGCGAGCGGGTCGGCCACGCCTTCATCAAGGCGACGATGCGGAAGGAGAACGCGGCCCTCGGGGGAGAGCTCTCCGGCCACTACTACTTCCGGGACAACTCCTACTGCGACTCGGGAGCCATTGCTCTCGCCTGCGTCCTGAACGTGCTCGGGAACGCGAAGGAGCCCCTCTCGAAGCTCGTCGCCCCGGCCCGGCGCTACTACGCGACGGGCGAGGTGAATTTCCACGTCGCGGACCCGGACGGCCTCATGGAGAAGGCCGTGGCGGCCTTCCCCGGCGCCGAGGTGGATCGCCTCGACGGCGTGACCGTCCGCCTCCCGAAGATGTGGTTCAACCTGAGGAAGTCGAACACCGAACCGATCCTCCGGCTGAACCTCGAGGGCAAGACCGGGAAGGAGCGGAAGGCCGGGCTCGAGAAGCTGCTCGGGATCCTGGGGGAGCCGGAGGGCGGGCGGCCGAGCTTCCGGAAGTAGCGCGACACGGCGACGCGCGGACGCCCTTCGACGAGCTCAGGGCAGGGCGGCGACGCGGCGAGGGAGGGAACCAGATGCCCCGAGAGAGGACCGCCGAGGAGGGACCGGTGCGAGTCGCGACCGAGAAGATCCCCGTCTCGACGGGGCCCGGGATGCAGATCGTGGACGTGACGGCCGCGCTTTCGGAGCGGCTCCGCGCCCTCGGGGCGCGGTCGGGCGTCGCGACGGTCTTCGTCTCGGGCTCGACGGCCGCGCTCACGACCGTCGAGTACGAGCCGGGGCTCGTCCGAGACCTCCAGGAACTCTTCGAGCGCCTCGCGCCGCAGGGGGCCCGCTACCACCACGAGGGAAGATGGCACGACGGGAACGGGCACTCCCACGTCCGCGCGTCGCTCCTCGGCCCGTCGCTCTCGATCCCCGTCGTCGAGGGGAAGCTCACCCTCGGCACGTGGCAGCAGGTGATCTTCGTGGACTTCGACGTGCCCGCGCGGGAGCGGGAGTTAGTAGTCCAGTACGTTGGAGAATAGGGTCCGGCTCGAGATCGGGAGGAGGCGTCATGAGGGTCGCGTTCCGTGTCTTCCGCAGCGCGTGGACTTCCTGGGAGTCGCTCTTCGGCCAGGCGGCGCGGTTCGCCACCGACGTCGGGCGGGACCGGCTGATCTCGATCTCGCACAGCGAGGACAAGGACGAGGGCGTGGTCACGATCTGGTACTGGGCGAACGCGGAGAGGCGCCCCACGCGGCGGCACGAGTGAAGCGTGTCGCGCCAGTCGGAGGGCCGCCAGTCCCTACGCGCCCGGGTCCACCCAGGCGAGGCCGTCCACGTGGCCAAAGTGGGCATCGGAGGACACGAGGGTCGCCCCCGTCTCCATCGCGTGCGCGGCGATCCACATGTCGTTCGATGGAATGAGGCGACCCTTCTTCCTGAGGCCCGCCGCGATGCGGGCATAGCGCTCGGCCGTCGTCATCGTGACGTCCACGACCGTGACCTCCGGGTCTGTCATGAAACCGCGAAGGTGCCTCTCATTCTCCTCGCGCCGAGTCCCGGCCTGGAAACCGTAGAGGAGCTCACCGGCGACGAGGGTGGAGAAAACGATGCCCTCGGCCTCCGAGACGATCTCGACGACGCGCGGGACCCCGTTCCGGAGCGCCGTGTACCCGGCGGTGTCCAGGAGGACCTTCAACGCCACTTCTCTTCGTCCACCACCTCGAAATCCTGGCACGCCTTCTCGATCTGGCGCGCTTCCTCGGCGCTCATGGTGCCGATGAACCGGTCGAGGGAGTGGCCGATCTTGCGCCGGCCGAGCGGACGGGCGTCCAACCCGACGCCGGCCCTCAGGAGGCGCACCGCGGCCTGGTTGAGGGAGA
This sequence comes from Planctomycetales bacterium, assembly GCA_022614695.1. Taxonomy (GTDB): domain Bacteria; phylum Planctomycetota; class JAKEIC01; order JAKEIC01; family JAKEIC01; genus JAKEIC01. The sequence continues at coordinate 18,766 of JAKEIC010000362.1, forward strand.
TTCCCTCAGCCTTGGCGAGATCCCGGATCCGTCGAGCGAGATCGTCGCCGAACCGGATCGTGAGCTGCTTCTTTCCTCGCGGCTGGCGACTCGCCGTGCGACTCACAGTGAGTCACACTACTGACCTCGGCGGGTGACGTCAAGGCACGACCCCCAGCACCGCCGTCAGGTACTTCCCCTCGGGGAAGTGGAGCGGCACGGGATGGTCGGCGGCGGCGCCCGAGACTCGCAGGATGCGGAGGTCGCGGCCGGCCTCGGCCGAGGCCTCCTTGAGGGTCGCGACGAACATCGGCTCGGTCACGAGGCCCGTGCAGGCGCAGGTGAGCAGGAGGCCCCCGGGCCGGAGCGCCCGGAGCGCGAGGACGTTCAGGTCCCGGTACATCCCGAGCGCGCGGGGCACCTCGGCCTTCACCTTCGCGAGCTTCGCCGGATCGAGGACGACGGCGTCGAAACGGGGGCCGCCGGGCGCCCGGAGGTAGTCGAAGAGGTCGGCCGAGACCCACTCGGCCCGCACGCCGTTCAGGCCCGCGTTCTCGCGGGCCAGGTCGAGGGCCGACTCGTCGAGCTCCACCCCGGTCACGCTCTTCGCCCCGCCCCGGAGCGCGTGGATCCCGAACGCCCCCGTGTAGCAGCAGCCGTCGAGGACGTCGCGGCCGGCCGCGAGGGCGGCGAAGGCGAGCCGGTTCTCGCGCTGGTCGCAGAAGAAGCCGGTTTTGTGGCCGCGCCGGAGGTCCACGCGGAACCGGGCGGCCCCCTCGCGGACCGTGACGAGGGGGCCGTCGGTGTCCGGGGGCTCGAAGCCCTCGCGGGAGGCGGCGCGCGCGTCCGCCCGGAAGAGGACGCGCGTCCCGGGACAGACGGCCGCGAGGGCCGCCTCGACGTCGGCGCGCATCCGCCACCAGCCGGCGCTGAAGACCTCGGCCACGAGCCAGTCGGCGTAGCGGTCCACGACGAGCCCGGAGAGGCCGTCCCCCTCGGAGTTCACGAGGCGGAACGCGTCCGTCGTCTCGGGGACTCGCAGCACGTCGGTCCGGAGCCTCTGCGCCTCGCGGACTCGCCTCTCGACGAACGCCCGGTCGAGTGCCTCGGCCGGGTCCTCCGTGACGATCCGGACCGCGACCTCGGCGCGCGGGTTGTAGAAGCCGCGTCCCACCGGGCGTCCCCGGCGGTCCCGCACGAGGACCGTCGCGCCTGGCTCGAGGCGCGCCGGTCGCACCATCTTCCTCCAGATCCAGGGGTGGAGGGAGGCCCGCTCGGTGGAGAGCCGGACTTCGGGGGGACGGTCAACCACGACTGTGTTCACCACAGAGACACAGAGACACAGTAGAGGCCAGACGAGATAGCGGTGTCACAGCACAACCCTCTTGATCCCATCCTTGATTGCCGGGACGTTGAAGTTGATCAGGAGCCCCAGGCGGTGTCTCGACAGCTTGAGATAGGTGAGGAGCTGTGCGAGATGAACGGGAAGCAGAGTCTCCACGGCCTTGAGTTCGACAACGACCATGCTCTCGACGAGCAGGTCGAGGCGCAATCCAGCGTCGAGCCGCAGGCCGTCATACACGACGGGCAGCGTCACCTGCCGCTCGACGGTCAATCCCTGCTTGGAGAGTTCATGGCATAGACAAACTTCATAGACGCTCTCCAAGAGTCCCGGTCCAAGGGCAGAATGCACCGCAAACGCAGCCTCGACGATCTGTCCCGACACCCTATTGAATTCGGGAGCGAGTTCCTGTCTCTGTGTCTCTGTGTCTCTGTGGTTGATCTCGTGCTCTCTGTTCATCTTCCGCCGCCCCCCCGCGGCGTGAGGAGCGGCCGGGTGGCGCGGCGAAGGAAGAGCAGCGCGAATGCGGTCTCCGCCGCGCCGCTCCGGTGCCCGTCGGCCACGAGGTTCGGGGTCTCGGGGAGGGGCGCCCACCCGCCGTCCTCCCTCTGGGCCGAGAGGAGGTAGGTCGCCCCCTCCCGGTACCAGTCCTTGCCCCCGAAGGCCGCGCGCTTGCTCAGGGTCCCGGCGCGCTCCACCCCGTAGAGGTAGTAGAGGTGGTACCAGCTGTGGAACCCCGCCGCCCGCGAGTCGGGGCGGGCCGAGAAGAGCCGCCCGAGCGTCGCGAGCCCGCGGTCCACGGCCTTCTCGAGGCGCTCGACCTCCTTCGCGTCGAGGGCGGCCCCGAGCTGCTCGCGGCTGATGAGCAGGGACCCCACGCCCGCGGCGGTCATCCCGGTCGCGGCGTGGAGGTGGCGCTCCCCGTGCTGGGCGGCGATCCAGTAGGGGTCGCACACCCAGCCGCCGTCCGGGAGCTGGCTCCGGAGGAACCACTCCATCGCGGCGCGCCAGACGTCGGGGGCGATCGGCACGCCCGCCAGGGCGGCCTCGCGCAGCCCGAGCATGACCACCTGCGAGATCGAGGTGTCGCCGCCGCGCGGCCCCGTGCCGCCGTCGCCCTTGCCGTAGTAGTCCCAGGCCCCTCGGGCCTGCTTCGCCAGCAGCGCCCGCGCGCGCTCGGCGATCGGCTCGCGCCACGCGACCGGATCCACCGACGCGAAGGCCATCATCTCGACGGCCCAGACGTACTGCTCGTAGGCGCGGGGGGTGTCGGCCCCCGCGGCGGCCGCCTCGACGGGGGACCGCAGGGCCCCGAGCGCGCGCACGACCGCCTCGTCGGAGGGCGGGGCCCCGGACTTCCGGAGCGCGAGCAGCGCGAGCGCCGTCACGCCCCGGGACGGGTTCGTGGTGACGAGCGACCCCCACGCGCCGTCGCCGCCCTGGGAGTCCCGGAGGAACTTCACCCCGCGCGCGACGGCCTCCTCCACCCCGAGGTCCAGGATCTGCGCGCGCATCTCCTCGGAAAACGGCCCCTCGATCGAGAGGACGACGCGCGAGGCGGCGTCGCGGACCTCCCGGGTCCCCTCCGCGACGGCCTTCCGGAGCCAGGCTTCGGCCGCTTCCCGCGACGGGCCGGCCCCGAGAGCCACGAGGACCCCCGCGGCGAGCGCCGCCGCGCGCGGCTCCTTCCCGGAGAGCCAGGGCTCCACGCCCGCCGCCACGAGCGCGTGCGGGAAGACCGAGAGCTCCGCCGCCGCCGCGACGCGATCGGCGTCGGTCCCGGAGCGCAGCGCCTCGAGGAGCACCGGGAGCCCGTCGGCCGACCCCGCGAGGCGCAGCGCCCGCGCCACCGCCGCCCGGGTCCGGAGGCTCGCTCCCGAGGCGAGCCCCGATCGCAGGATCGGCTCGGCCCGCGCGCGGAGGCCCGGGTCCCCGAGGCGGACGGCCGCCTCGCACGCCGCGATCCGGTCCTCGGCTCCCCCCTTCTCGAGCCAGCGCGCGGCGGCGGCCTCCGCGGCCTTCCCCCCGATCGCCGCCGCGGCGCGCAGCGCCGCGGGCAGCTGCGGGTTGGGGGCGACGAGGAACCGCGAGACGTCTTCGGGGAGGGTCCCCTCCTCGACGAGCGGCGCCGACCTCGCGTACATCCGGAGGACCTCGGGCTTCACCTCGTTCGGGGCGTTGAAGGCGAGGCCGGGGAAGAGGTCCACGAGCAGGTCCCACGCCTCGCGGCCCCGCCGCCGGGCCGCGGTGAACTCGGCCACCTCGGGGAGGGCCGGGGCCTCGCCGGTGGCCGAGGCGATCCACGCCTCGGCGAGCGGGAGCGCCGCGGGCCGGCCGCGCGCGAGCAGCGCCGCCCGCGCCGCCGCCCGGACCGGGGCCTCCGGCGCGCCGAGCTTCTCGACGAGCCCGGCCAGGTCGTCCTTCCGGGCGTCCGCCGGCGGGTCCTGCGCCCCGGCGCCGCCCCCGGGGAACGCCGCGGGGGCGAGGAGCAACGTGAAGGCGATCTCGGCGCGGCGCAAGTGGGACGGGGGCGGATTCCTTGTAGCACCCCGCGCGCCGGGCCGCAATCGCGCCTACCCCCCCCGCTTCCTCCGCAGCCGCTCGCGCGCCGCGGCCCGGGGGTCCTCGGGCTCCTCGGCCGCCGGCGCCTCGGCGCCTTCCTCGCCCTCGGGGGCCTCCTCCGCGGGAGGGGCGGCGCGGCCGGCCTTGGCCTTCCCCGCCTCCCCGCGGACCCACTCCTGCAGCTCCTTCAGGATCTGCGCGGCGCGGGTCTTCACCGTGGTCAGCAGCTCCTCGGTCTGCTGGACCCGCTGCTGGCGGATCTTCGCCTCGTTGTTGGCGAGGGCCTCGCGGGCGGCGTCCACCTCTTTCGCGAGCTTCTCGGTCTCGGCCTGGGCTGCCGACGAGGCCTCGCGGACGGCCCGCTCGACCTCCCCGGTGAGCTGCGCGACCCGCTCGGAGAGCGCCGTGATGCGCTTCGCGCCGTCGGCCGCCTCGTTGCTGATCCACTCGACCTTGGCGCCGACCGACTCGATCGCCGAGACCGCCTCGCGTCCCCGGCGCTCGAGCGACTCGACGTCCGCGGCCTTGGACCGGGCCGCCTCGACCGTGGCGGAGAGGTCGGTGACGCGCTTCTCGATCGCCTCGGCCCGGCCTCCGACGGTCTCCAGGGCTTTGACCTTCCCCTCGACCTCGGCGACGACGCCCCGGAGCTTCTCAAGGGCCTCGGCCGCGCTCTTCTCGCCCTCGGCGACGCGCCGCTTCGCGGCCTCCTCGGCCTCCCGGGCCTTCGCCTCGAGCGCCTCGACGGCCGTCCGCGTCGAGGCCTCGGCCTCCCGGCGCCCGCGGGCCTGCTCCTCCTCGATCTGCCGGCGGGCGGCGGAGAACCCCTCCAGGGCCTCCCGGGCCGTCCGCGCCGCCTCCTCGACGCGCGTGGCCGCCTTGGCGGCGGTCTCGGCCTGCTGCGCCCCGAGGTGCAGCGCGAGCGCCTGACGGTACTGCTCGAGCTTCTCCGAGCGGGCGTGGAGGTCGCGCCAGGACTGCTCGTCGAGGCTCTCGGGCTCGGGCGGGGACGACTTGGCGGCCCGCGCCCCGAGCCAGATCCGCCCGGCCCGGGGCGCCAGCTCGTCGAAGGCCCGGCCGGCCTCGCGCTCCCGCGCCTCGGTGGCCGCCGCCTCGTGCGCGGCCGAGGCCGCCCGCGACTCGAGGTCCGCGACGCCGAGGGCCGCGAGGTCCCGGTCGGCCGCGGCGAGCTTCCCGGCCGCGTCCACGAGCGTGGTCCGGGAGGAGGCGCAGGCCGTGCAGGACTTCATGAGGGCGTCCACGAGGGGCAGGAGCCCGGCGCCCGCCGCGATCGCGATGGCCTTGGCGCGCCGTCCCACCTCGTCCCGCTCGCGGGCGAACTCGGCCCGGCGCGGCCCTGCGGCCGCCTCCATCTGGCTCTCGAGGGCGGCGTGGCGTGCGACCGACTCGACGTAGGCCCGGAGGGCGTCGGGGAGCGGCCGCGCCGCGAGCGGGACGATCTGGGGCCGGTGGGCCCCGAGCAGGTGGTCGGCCAGCATCTCGCAGGTGCCGCCGGCGAGCATGGCCGCCTGCTGGCGCGCCTGCGAGACCTCGGCCGCCTTCCGGCGCGCCTCGGTGAGCGCCTCGGTCGCCGTCTTCGCGGCCGCCGTCGCCTCCTCGATCCGCTTCCGTCCCGCCTCGTGGGCCTCGCGGAGGCTCTTCGCCTTCTCGAGGACCGGGACCAGGGCCGCGGGGGGGTCGGAGACCTTCTCCCGCGAGAGGACCGCCGCCCCGACCCGCGCCTCGACCTCGGCCATGGCCGTCTCGATGACAGCGCGGCTGCCCTCGGCCCGGACGAACCGGTCGTCGGCCGCCGCGACCTCGGTCGGGAGGACGGCCAGCTCGTCGGGGCTCTCCGACGGGAGCGTCAGCGCGGGGCGCCCGGCCGGGCGGAGCGCCGAGGAGGCCGGCCGGGACTCGGGGCCGGCCCCCGCGGGCACGGTGATGTCCCCGCCCGACGGGAGTTCCGGCAGCGCCTCGAGGTCGGGGGTCCCGGGCAGCTCGGGCACCTCATCCAGGTCCGCCCCCGCCGGGGCCGGCCGAGCGCCGGGCGGGATCGTCGGCGGGATCTCCGGCAGATCCTCCAGGTCCTCGGCCGGCGCCCCCTCCCCGCGCTTCCTCTCCCGCCGCGCCGAGTCGCGTCCCGCCCGCCGTGCCGCCATCGCGCCTCCTTGGCCCCGAGTGGCCGCGATGGTAGGCGCCCCGTTCCCCGCGAGTCAACGGGCGCCTACGCCGCGCACTCCCCCTTCATCGCCACGACCTCGAAGGGCTTCGCCTCCTCTCCCTCCTCGCCGAGGTCGGCGAAGTCCTCGGGCCGGGCGGTCGCCTCGTCCATCTCGCCGAGGTCGCGGAGGAGGTCGCGGACCCGGTCGGGAGGGACGCGGGCGAAGAACGGGTTCGGCTCCTCGCCGGGGGACTTCTCGGCGTCGTAGAGGCCGATCAGCCCCTCGACCGCCTCGGGGATCCGGCGGGCGGGGATCTTGGCCACGAGGCGCGCGATCGCCGTCCCGTCGCCGCGGGGGCCGCCCCCGAGGAAGAGGTGGTACTGCGGGACCGGGCGGCCGCCCACCTTGCGGACGCCGCCCTGGAAGCCGATCCCGGCGATCAGGTGCTGGCCGCACCCGTTCGGGCAGCCCGAGACCTTGATCGTGAGGGCCCGCGCCTTCTCGACGAGGTCGGGCCGCGAGTCGAAGAGCCGCGTGAGCAGCCCCCCGAGCCCGCGCGAGGCGGTCACCGCGAGCTTGCAGCTCCAGGCCCCCGGGCAGGAGGTCACGTCGGCGACCGTCCGCGCCCCGGGCCGCGCGAGGCCCGCCTCCGCGAGCGCCGCGTGGAGCGCCGGGACCCGCCAGGAGGGGACGAACCGGAGCAGGAGGTCCTGGTCGTGGGTCGTCCTCAGCTCGCCCTCGCCGTACCCGGAGACGAGATCGGCGAGAGTCCGGAGCGGCGCGGCCGCCACGTCCCCGAGTGGGAGCCGGACGAGCACCGATGAGAAGCCGCGCTGGCGCTGGAGACGGACGCTGTCCCGCGCGAAGAGGCCGAAGTCGGGCCGCGGCGGGGGGAGAGGACCGGAAGGCGGGGCGTACGCGGGCGGCTCCGGGACGGGAGGCAGCTCGTACGGCCGTCCTCCCTCCGCCCGGATCGCCTCGCGCTCGGCCCGGTAGAGGTCCAGGAACGCCGGGAACCCGATCTTCTCGATCGCCCACTTGAGGCGGGCCTGGGCCTTGTTCCGCCGGTTCCCGATCCTGTGGAAGACCCGGACCACGGCCTCGCCGACCTCGAGGATCTCCTCGGCCGGGAGGAATTCGTGGGCGACGGCTCCCTCGCGCGGGAGAGTCGCGAGGCCGCCTCCGATCGTCACGCGGAAGCCGCGCCGGCCGTCCCGGACGCGCGCGAGGAACCCGAGGTCGTTGATAGCCGCCGCGATGCAGTCTCCTCCGCCGGCCTCGAGCCCCGCCGAGGGGCAGCACCCGCCGAAAGCGATCTTGAACTTCCGGGGCAGCGTGGACGACCACGCGCCGCGCAGGAGGTGACGCGTGAGCGCTTCGGCGTGGGGCGTCGGGTCGAACGGCTCCTCGGCGGAGATCCCCGCGTAGGGGCAGGTCGTCACGTTGCGCACGGAGTTCCCGCACGCCTCGCGCGTCGTGAGCCCCGCGTCGGCAAGCGCGCGGAGCGCCTCCTCGACGTCGCCCGGCTTCACGAAGTGGAACTGGACGTTCTGCCGCGTCGTCACGTGGCCCTTCCCGGTCCCGAACCTCTCGGCCACGTCCGCGAGCACTCGGAGCTGTTCCGCAGTCAGGATCCCCTGCGGAATCTTCACTCGGATCATCATGACGCCGTCCTGCCGCTGCCCGTAGACGCCGTTCACGAGCCGGAACGCCCGCCACTCGTCGGGCGAGATCTCGCCGCGTTCGAACTTGCCGAGGGTCTCGACGAAGAGATCCACGTCCCCCGCGTCGGCGAAGCCCAGCCGTCCGTTCCCGACGGTCCTCGTGTCCTCGACAGCGTCCATGCCTACACGCTCCTCTCGTGCTCGTACTCGTACTCGTGCTCGATCCCCGCGATCCTCTCCCGCAACCCGACCACCTCCCCGATCACGAGAAGGCCCGGGGCCTCTGCCCCGCTCCCCGGCACACTCGCCGCCCCGAGCCCTGCCAGCTCCCCCGTCCACGTCGCGGCCGCCTCCGTCGAGGCCCCGAGCACCACGGCCGCGGGGGTCCCCGCCCCCCACCCCGCCTCGAGGAGCGTCGCCGCGATCCCCGCCCGGTTCGCGAGACCCATGAGGACGACGACGGTCGCCGACCCGGGGGGGAGTGCCCGGAGGATCGGCCCGTAGGCCGCCTCGGCGTGGCCCGAGACCACGACGAACCCCGACGCGAGGCCGCGGTGCGTGACCGGGATCCCGGCCAGCGCCGGCCCCGCCACGGCCGAGGTCACCCCCGGCACGACCTCGAAGGGGACCCCGGCCTCGGCGAGGGCGAGGGCCTCCTCCCCGCCGCGGCCGAGGACGAACGGGTCCCCGCACTTCAACCGGACCGCGCGCAGGCCCCGGCGCGCCGCCCGCACGAGCAGGCGGTTGATCGTCTCCTGCCTCATGGACTCGCGACCGGCGCGCTTCCCCACGTAGACGAGCCTCGCCCCCCGCGCGAGGCGGAGCGCCTCGGGCGAGACGAGGGCGTCGTGGAAGACGACGTCCGCCTCCCCGAGCCGCCTCGCGGCCCGGAGCGTGAGCAACTCCGGATCCCCCGGTCCCGCCCCCACCAGCGACACGAATCCGCTCATGCGCTTCCCTCCTTGGAATACAGCCCATTGATCGCCTCGAGCAGGAGAGGCCTCCTCTCCGGGTGGGGCACGCCCTGCTCCTGCCACCCGGCCCGGAGCGACCGGGCCTGCTCGAGCCAGGAGCCGATGTCCCTCGGCACCACCGCGTCGAGCCCCTCGCGAAGGAGACCGGCGAGCGCCGGCGCCTCCCCCCCCGTCGAGATCGCGACCGTGATCCCCTCGCGCCGGAGGACTCCCCCGGCGTACGCGCTCCCGCCCTCCCGATCGTCCACCGAGTTCACGAAGAGCTGGCGCTCTTCGGCCGCCGCGACGACGGCCCGGTTCACCTCGGGCGTGGCTGCCGCGACGACGAACCAGGCGCCGTCGAGATCCCGGGGGGCGAAGGGACGCCGGAGGATCTCGACGCCCGGCCTCTCGAGGCCCGGTCTCACCTCGGGCGCGACGACCGTCACGCGGGCGCCGGCGGCGAGGAGCCCTGCGACCTTGCCCTCGGCCACCCGACCGCCGCCCACGACGAGGGCGCGGCGACCGGAGAAGCGGAGGAACGTGGGGAAGACCGGGGTCGCGTCCGGGGAGTGGACCAGGGACCGGGGACCAGGGACCCGGGACTCTCCGCGGACCAGTCCTCGCTCCCGGAGGAGAGCGAGGACTTTCCCCACGCTCTCCTCCACGGTCTCCCGGTCCGTCCGCACGTGGACGTCGGGGCTACGTGGCGGCTCGTAGGGGTCGGAGACCCCCGTGAAGTGCGCGATCTCCCCCTCGATCGCCCTCTTGTAGAGCCCTTTGGGATCCCGCCGGGCAAGGGCGTCGAGCGGCGCGTCGGCGAACACCTCGACGAAGGGGACGCCCTCCGCCTCGGCCGCCCGCCGCACCTCGGCGCGCGTGTCGGAATAGGGCGAGATCGCGGCGGTGACCGCGACGCCCCCGTTCCGCGCCAGCAGCCGCGCGACGAACCCGATCCGCCGGATGTTCGTGTCCCGGTCCTCCCTCGAGAACCCGAGCCCCTTCGAGAGGTGGGTCCGCACCTCGTCCCCGTCGAGGATCTCCACAGCCCGTTCCTCTTCGAGGAACGGGCTGATGGCCCTCGCGAGGGTGCTCTTCCCGGCGCCCGAGAGCCCCGTGAACCAGAGGATGAACCCGCGCCGCCCGTTCGTCGGTGTCGTCGCCGTCGTCGTCACGTCCGCCTCCTCCCCCGGCGCCGCGGTCGCGGCGCCGGCCCCGTAGAAGTCGCGCAGCACCTGCGCGACTTCTGGCCGCGTGAACTCGCGGGGGAGCGCTCCCCCGCTCCGCAGGATCTCCCGCACCCGGGTCCCCGAGAGCTCCAGCCTCTCGGCCGCCTCGTGCGGGCAGGTCCGCGACGAGGCGAGCGACTCGCAGGCCCTGCAGAAGAACGTGGGCTCGAAGCGGAGCGGCTCCACGCCGATCTCCTCCCGCGTGAAGCGGTCGAAGATCTCCTGCGCCTCCGTGGGCCCGTAGAACTTGCCGACCCCGGCGTGGTCCCGACCGACGATGAGGTGGGTGATCCCGTAGTTCTTCCGGACGAGCGCGTGGAAGAGCGCCTCGCGCGGCCCCGCGTACCTCATCGCGGCGGGGAAGGCCGCGAGGATCACGCGCTCCTTCGGGTAATGGCGGTCGAGGAGCGCCTCGTAGGCCCGGAACCGGACGTCGGCCGGGATGTCGTCCCCCTTGGTCTCGCCGACGAGCGGGTGGATGACGAGCCCGTCGGCGAACTCGAGCGCGAGCTTCGTGAGGTGCTCGTGCGCCCTGTGGATGGGGTTCCGGGTCTGGAAGCCGGCCACCCGCCTCCACCCCCGCGCGCCGATCACGCCCCGGAGCGCCCGGGGCGAGAGCCGGCGCGACGCGAAGGGCAGGTCGCTCGGTAGGGGCGGGACGTCCACGGTGCCGCCGGCGAGCCACTCGGGGCGCCCGAGGAGGTACGCGACCCCCGGATGGGACGGGTCCTCGGTCCGGTAGACGAGCCGCGCCTCCTCGAGCGGGTCGCGCCGGAAGAGGTCCGAGACGTGGAGGAGGCCCCAGAGGCGGCCGCCGCCGTCCCGGAGCGCGACCTCGCGCCCCGGGGCGACCTCCCCGCGAGCCGCCTCGGGGACGGCGAGCGTGAGCGGGAGCGGCCAGACCGTCCCGTCGGCGAGCCGCAGCTGCTCGACGACGCTCCGGTAGTCGGCCTCGCCGAGGAAGCCGACGAGCGGGCTCGCCGCCCCGGTCGCGATCAGCTCGAGGTCGGCGATCTCCCTCGCGTCCAGCGCGAGGGAGGGGAGCCTCCCGGCCCGCTCCCGGAGCCGCGGCGCCTTCGCGGCCGGCACGATGCGGCTGATCAGGTTGCCGCCATGAGGCGGTATGAGGTTCGACACGGTCAGCTCCTTTCCGGCGCCCCGATCAGGGGACGCGCTGTCTCCGATCCCTTCCGTGAATGCAGCCCGCACTCCTTCTTCGCCGAGCCCCGCCAGCGGCCGGCCCGCGGGTCCTCGCCCGCCGCCACCGGGCTGGTGCACGGCCAGCAGCCGATGCTCGGGTAGCCGCGCTCGTGGAGCGGGTTCCTGGGGACCCCGTTCGCATGCACGTAGGCCCGCACGTCCGCGCCCGTCCAGCGGACGAGCGGGTTCACCTTCACGAGCCCGAATTTCCGGTCCCATTCGACCGGCGCCGCGCCGGCGCGGTCCGGGGTCTGCTCCCGCCGGATCGCCGTGACCCATGCGTCGAGCCCCCGGAGCGCCGCCCGGAGCGGCGCGACCTTCCGGATCTCGCAGCACCGGTCCGGGTCCCGCTCCCAGAGGGCGGGCCCGTGCGCGGCGGCCTGCTCCTCGAGCGTGAGCGCAGGCCGGACCGCTCGGATCGGGATCCCGTACCGCGCCTCGAGCCGCCGCCAGAGGTCGTAGGTCTCCGGGAAGAGGAGGCCCGTGTCGAGGGTGAAGACCCCGATCGGGAGCCTCTCGCGTGCGATCAGGTCCACGATCACGCACCCCTCCTCGCCGAACCCCGTCGCGAGGGCGATGCGCGGCGCGAAGCGGTCCGCCGCCCAGCGGAGGACCTCGGCCGGCGAACGCCCCTCGAGGGACGCCGCGGCGACCGAGATCTCGAGGGGCGTGAGGGGCGTCTGCCAGGTCATCCGCGACCTCCTCCCGGAGAGCCGAACGCCAGGAGATGTCCCCCCGTCGCGACGAGCGCGAGGGCGAGGGCCCCGCGGAGACCCCGCTCGGGGACCGCGATCGCGAGGCGCGAGCCGGCGAGGACGCCGGGGACGCCGCCCGCGAGGACGGCGGCGGCGAGCGCCGGGTCCACTCGGCCCGCCGCGAAGTGGCCCGCGGTCGCCGCGGCGGAGAGCAGGAGGGCGTGGACCAGGTCCGTCCCCACGACCGTCCTCGCGTCGAGCGGGAAGAGCGTCGCGAGCACGAGGACGAGGAGCGACCCGCTCCCGATGCTCGTCGTCCCGACGAGGAGCCCAGTGGCGAGGCCGAGGGCCACCGTCCGGGCCGTCGAGGGGAACGCCTGCGGCGCCGAGCGGCCCCGGAGGGCGAGCCTCGCGATCGTGGCGGCCCCCGCGAGCACGAGGACCGCGCCGACCGCGCGGCCGAGGACGCGGTCGAGGGTCCCCGGGGGCAGCCGGTTCAGGAGCGTGACCCCGAGCAGCGCCCCCGGGACGGACCCCGCGGCGAGCCGGAGCGCCGTTCCCCAGTGGACCTGCCTCCGGAGGGCGTAGGCGCCGCCCCCGAAGAGCTTCAGGACCGACGCGATCAGGACGTCGGACCCGACCGCGACGGACGGCGGGACGCCGAGCCCGAGCACGAGCGCGGGCGTTAGCAGGGCTCCGCCTCCCATGGAGGTGAGGCCCACGACGAGGCCGACCAGCGCCCCGACCAGGGCGGCGGGAAGGAGGAAGGCTAGCTCCACGGGCCCACCCCCCCTCCCACGGCAACGACGATGGCGAGGAGGTTAGCGGCGGCGACAAAGCCGGCCCTGCCGGCCCTCCAGGCGGTCGTCCACGATCCCGATCATGGGCCTGCCGATCCCTCGCATCCGTTCTCTCTCGTTCTCTCTCTCGTTCATCCGGGCAACTCCTCTCGATCCGAAGGACCTCGATCCCCGACTCCCACCGCCACGCGCGGCGCGGAGAAACGCGGAGGCCCGGGGGCTCACGCCTCCGGGCCTCTCGGTTCCGCCGCGGGCTGTCGGGCTAGGGAGCGACGACGGCGACGCGCGCGGGCTCGAGGGCGCCGGTGGCGGCCCTCCGGGCCTCCGCGCTACACATCGCCATGTGGGTCAGAATCCCTTGCAACATCGGAGTAGGGCGCGGGAGGATACTCAGGTTCGGGGAGTTGTCAAGCGCTCTCCATCCAGAATCCGGGAACCCGCCCCTCACTTCCTCGGCGGGAAAGCCTCCGAGATCCTCCGGAGCGCCACGGCGAACTTCCGGAGCGACGCGGCCTCGAGCTCGCTCTCCACGTCCAGGTGCTCGCCCGAGAGCACGGGCTCGCCCCGGATGTCGAGCCGCGCGCGGAACTTCTCCGGGTCCGCCGTGCTCCGGAGCGCCATCGCGACGTAGGGCTCGACGAAGTCGGTCTCCCAGGCGTGTGTTCCAGGCTCCGTCAGGAAGAGCGCGAGCCCCTCGGCGAAGCAGCGCAGCTCCCCGGCCAGCAGCATCGTCCCCTCGAACTCGATCCGGCCGAGGCTCCCGTTCCACTCCGCGCGCCCGAGGAGCCAGTCGTCCCAGCGCTGCTGCCGTGTCGGGTAGGCCCAGCCGAGGATCTCGAGCCGGAACGTCCCGGAGGGCCCGATCAGGGTCGCCGGCTCGACCGCCCTCTCCCGGACTGCCGCCATGGCTTCCCCCAACGGAGGAGGATACACCACGCGGCGAGCCCGAGTCCCGTGAGCGCGAGGCCCCCGGCGAGCGGCCGGGAGCGCAGGCGGAACGCGACCTCGTGCCGGCCGGCGGGGACCGGGACGGCCCGGAACGCGCCGTTCGCGCGCAGGAGCGGCGCGGGAGAGCCGTCCACGGTCGCCTCCCAGCCCGGGTAGAACGAGTCGGCGAGGACGAGGAGGGTCGGCCCCGGCGCGTCGGTCTCGACGAGGACCGCGTCGCCCGCGTCGCGGACGAGGGTCGCGCGGCCGGCCCTCGCCGCGGCCGGGTCGAGGGAGCCGAGCGCCTCGCGGTGGGCAGCGGCTTCCGCCGGGTCGAGGAGGATCCGCTCCGCGTGCGGGAACCCCGGCTCCCGGACCCGCCGCGCCGCCCCCGCGAAGCCGGAGACCTCCTCGAATGCCCCGACGAGCCGCGCCCGCGGGAGGGCGCGGCGGTTCCGGTAGAGGAAGAGCGGGCCCTCCACGGAGCCTGCCCGCTCGAGGTCCGAGCCCGGCAGCTCGACGTCCGAGACGACATCCCGGACGGCGAGGGCGCCCATCCAGGCCTCCCAGCCGGGGACGAGGGGCCCCTCCACCATGGCGAGGTACCCCGCGAGCGGGCCGGTCTCGTAGTGGCGGACCGTGGCCCGGCCCTCGAGGAGGGGCGCCTTCGCTCGGAGCGCCTCGCGCGTGCGCCGCGCCGTCGCGACGATGTCCGCCTCGGCGGACCGGTCGTCCCCGCGCGAGAGCGGCAGGAGCCTCCACTCCCGCGGGTCGGCGGACGGGAGCGCCCGCCCCGCCGCGGACGGCCCCCGGAGCGCCGAGACCGGGATCGTCGCGGCGACGGGGCCGTTCACGAGGGCGAGGTCCGCCGCGACCGCCGCGAGGAGGGCGGCGGGACCCC
>JAKEIC010000036.1 GCA_022614695.1 Planctomycetales bacterium
GCCCCGCGGGGCCCCGGGTACCGTCCTCCTCGCGGCGGTCCTGATGACCCTCGCCGACGTCGTCGTGGACCCCATCGCGACGGCCGGGGACGAGTGGTTCCTCGGGAGGATCCACGAGTACCCGGGGGGGGGCGTCCACTTCGGTGTCCCGCTCTCGAACTACGGCGGCTGGCTCCTCACGGCGGCGGCGATCACCGGGATCTGGGCGGCGGCCGACCGGTTCGGGGGAGCCCGACCTCCCGACACCCCTCGCCGCGTCGCCCCCGGAGCCGCGCTCTACGCCGGGGTGGTCCTCTTCGCGCTCTCGGTCACCTGGGTCGTGGCGCTGCGGCGGACGGACCCCATCCGGCGCGGCGAGGGCCTGCTCCTGGCGGGCACGAGCGGCCTTCTGGTGGCCGCGCTCGCCGCGGCGACCGCGGTGTCGGTCCGCAAGAACCGGCGTCCACCGCCTGCGGGCGGCGACCGCCGCCAGGGCCCCGACGAGCCGGGCCTGCCGTTCCCCGGCTAACGGCCTCCCTTGACGCCGGGCACGCGGCTTGCTCATAGTCACGTGGTTTCGCGACCCTCGGGCGAGGGTCTCCGGGAGACGGCCATGTGGGATTTCCTGATCGGCCTCGGGTCCTGGCAGAACGCGATCTACACGCTCCCCCTCGTCCTGGTGGTCGGGATCGCGATCCTCCAGGCGATCGGCCTCGGGCTCGAGGAGATGTTCGGGGCCGTCGGGGTGGACCTTTCGCCCGACGCGGATGCCTCCGTGGACGCCGACGCCTCGGTGGACGCGGGGGACTTCGCGATCGGCCACGGACTCCTGGTCTCGTGCCTCGGGTTCTTCCACCTGGGCAAGGTCCCGATCGGGTTCATCGCCGAGATGCTCCTGGCGTTCTTCGGGCTCACGGGGCTTGTCCTCAACCACGTGGCGCTCCCGAACCTCCTGGGCCCGGGGATCGGGCTCGGCACCCTGCTCGGCATCGGCGTCCCGGTGGCGGCGGCGTCCTCGGTGCTCTTCACCAAGGCGGTCGCCTCGATCCTCGCCCGGGCGAACCCCGGCGAGGGGGGCGGCGCGACGAGCCTCCGGGCCCTCGCGGGGCGCGTCGGGACCGTGGTCTCGGCGGCCGTGGACTCGCGCGGCGGACGCGCCGAGGTGCGCGACGACGAGGGCGAGTCGCATATCGTCTACTGCCGCCTCGCGCCGGGGGACCGGGACATCGCGAAGGGCGGCTCGGTGGTGCTGGTGGCGTACGAGGAGTCTGGGAATTACTTCCGGGCCTCGGCGGCGCCGGTGTCGGTGTCCTAACGTCGGCCGCGAGGCGCGGCGAGGGGGAGTGAGATGCCTGAAGCGTGGGGCCTGATCCTGCTGGTCGCCGGGATCGTCTTCGTCCTGTTCGTCCTGTTCCTCTGGGCCTGGAAGGTCCTCTACAAGAAGCCGTCGGCCGACGAGGCCTTCGTCCGGACCGGAATGGGCGGGGCCCGCGTATTCAAGGACAAGGCGGGGATCGTGATCGGCCTCTTCCACGACATCAAGTGGATCAGCCTCGAGACGATGCGGCTCGAGGTGGAGCGCGAGGGCAAGGACTCGCTCATCACGAAGGACCGGCTCCGCGTGGACATCCGGGCCGAGTTCTACATCCGAGTGGCGCCCGAGGAGGAGCAGATCCTCAAGGCCGCGCGCTCGCTCGGCGAGAAGTCGCTCTCGGGCGACTCGGTGAAGACCCTCGTCGAGGCGAAGCTCGTGGGCGCCCTGCGCTCCGTCGCCGCGACGAAGACCCTCCTCGACTTGAACGACCGGCGGGACGAGTTCGCGGACGCGGTGCAGGAGGCGCTGCGGACCGACCTCGCGCAGAACGGGTTGAACCTCGAGTCGGTCTCGATCGTGCGGCTCGACATGACGGACAAGGAGGTCTTCGACCAGAACAACGTGTTCGACGCCGAGGGGCTCCGCGCCATCACCGAGACGACCCAGAAGGCCCTCACCGAGCGGAACCTGATCGAGAAGCGCCGCGAGGTCGAGCGGAAGAACCAGGACGTGGAGGCCCAGAAGGCGAAGCTCGGCCTCGACCAGGGCCAGGAGTTCGCGACCGCCGAGCAGTACAAGCAGGTCGAGACCTTCCGCGCCCAGCGGGAGGCCGAGACGCAGAAGTTCCGGATCGAGCAGGAGCAGTCGGTGAAGGAGCGGGACATCGAGCGCGAGCGGGCGATCCAGGAGGCCGAGATCGCGCGCGAGCAGCGCGTCCGCGAGGCCGACCTCGCCAAGGAGACCTACCTCGTCGGGAAGCAGCGAGAGCGGGAGCAGGCCGAGATCGCGAAGAACCAGGCGGTGGACGTGAGCAAGCGGGACGCCGAGATCATCGTCGTCCGGAAGGAGCGCGAGAAGCAGCTCGAGACGGTGAAGGAGCAGGAGGCGATCGCCGAGCGCGAGAGGGCCTCCCAGCAGATCCTCACCGTCACGAAGACACAGGAGGCGGAGCGGGACCGGCAGGTCGTCGTCATCACACAGCGCGCGCAGTCGGAGAAGGAGCAGATCGAGAAGCAGATCGCGACCGACGCGCACGCCTACGAGATCACCCGGACCGCCAAGGCCGAGGCCGAGGCGGCCGAGATGCGCGCCCAGGCGATCGAGCGGCTCGCGAAGGCGAAGCTCGCCGACGCGACGGCGGTGGCCGAGGGCGAGAGGAAGCTCATCGAGGCGAAGAACGCCACGAAGAACGAGGTCCTGGTCCAGCAGGCCCTCATCAAGCTCGGCGAGATGATGCCGGACATCGTCCGCGAGCTGATGAAGCCGGCCGAGAAGATCAGCGACATCCGCGTGGTGAACATCTCGGGGATGGGGGGGGCCGACGGGGCGGACGGCTCCTCCATGGGGAAGGTGATCCAGGGGATCCTCCAGGCCGGAGCCGCCCTCCCGATGTTCAAGGAGATGCTGCGGATGGCGAACGTGGACCCGGACAAGGTCTCGGTGGGCGAGGCCCTGCGCCGGGCCGCGCACGCCATCCCGGGCGTGAAGGCCGTCGCCGACATGATCCCGGGCGAGGTGAAGTCGGCCGGGGAGGACGGCGGGAGCGCCGACGTGACGGAGAAGCACGGGACGCCGGAGGAGACGGGCCGGAGGCACCCGCCGAAGAAGAGCTAGGTGCGCGCACGCGGACGCGCCGGCCTGCTCGTGTCCCTGCTCGCCGGGCCCCTCCTGCTCGGGTGGGGCCTCTGGACGGCCTGGGAGGGGCTCGAGGCGCGGGGCTGGCCGGAGGCCGAGGGGCGGGTCCTCTCCTCCGAGACGGTCCGGAAGAGGAAGGGCCGCCGGGAGCCCCGCGTCGTCTACGCCTACCAGGTCGCAGGCCGCTCCTACGAGTCGGACCGCGTGGCCGCCGGGGCGACGGATACCTTCCTGAGCCTGTTCCCATTCCTCGGTGACGCCGAGGCGACGGTGGCGCGGTATCCGACGGGAGCCAAGGTGACTCTGCGCCACCACCCCGAGGACCCGGGGAGCGCGGTCCTCGAGACCCCCTTCCCCTGGGGCGGGATCGGGATGGCCGCGGTGGGGCTCGCCTTCGCGGTCTTCGGCGCCGCCGGCGTGCGGCGACTCCTGCGGGGAACGCCCGCGTCCGCGGGGCCGCCGCCCGGCTAGGGTCCGCGCTGGAGGCCCTAGCCCTCGTCGGGGTCGGAGGAGAGGGCCAGCGCGGCCAGTTCCGGGATCCACGGGTCGTCGGAACGCGCGAGTTCCCGGAGCGCGGCCTGCACTTCCAGGCGGGCGCGAGTCGCCTTGACCGAATCCCAGGTCGCGAGGACCTCGGGGCGGTTCGCCGAGTCACGGTAGTAGCGATTCCGGTGAGAACCCCCGAGCCAGACGAGCGCCTGGAGTCACTCGATGGGGTCCGTTGATCGAAGGGCGCCTTCCCAGTCCTGAGATGCGCGTTCCTGTACGGGTGGACCGATCACGAGATTCTCCGCCCAAAACTGATTCCGCAGGGCGAGCCCCTCTTCATTCTCGATCCTGACGAGAACGATTCCGTCCTCCCGGATCGCATAGTACTCCTGCCCAGGCCCCTTGCCGGGAACCCAGCTCCCTCCGCTGAGGACGAGCTGGGGACCGGTCTTCGGATCAGCGCGGAGCCTGGCGTCCCCGAGCCAGAACCGCCACCCGGCCGCGAATCGGCAAGTCCAGAGGTGTCGGCCCTCCGTGTCGAGCGCGTGGAGCCAGACGATCTCGTGGTTGGGGATCATGTGGATCCCGCTCTCCGGACCATCCAGCGCTAGGACGGCCACAGCACCGACCGGCGGCTCGACGCGAAACACGCGCCACGGACAAGGCCGAAAGAACTCGCTCCCGATCCAGGGACGGCCCGGGATGAAGCGCGAAAGGAGGACGTGCACCCTCCCTGCTTCCTCATGGGCGAGGGCCGACAGGTCCCGGCCAACGAGGGCGAGGACCTCCTGCCAGGCCGGAGCCGGGTCTCCCGGGAGGCGAGGAACCCGCATCTCCGGAGCTGGAGCCGGGGAACTCACGGGACAGGAGAGGGCCGCGAGACCGCCGAGTGTCAGCACTGCTCGCAGCCCGTCTGTGAGCGTCATCGAGACCGGGCCTCCCGAAAGCCTATAGCAGGCTCACCGGGTCCACGTCCACGATCAGGTCCACCCCGCGCTTCTTCGCCTGCCACTCCTTGGCGTCGAGCGGGGCGAGCGCCGCGCGGAGGGCGGTCGCGGTCGGGGCCTTCACGAGCAGGTGGAGACGGTGGCGGCCGAGGAGACGGGGGAGGGGCGCGAGGGCGGGGCCGAGCAGCGCGCCACCCTGCGCCTCGGCGGCCGGGCGGAGCGCCGCCGCCACGGCCGCCGCGCGCTCCTCGACGCGATCGAGCTTCTGGCCCTGGAGCAGCACCCGCGCGAGGCGGCTGTAGGGGGGGTACGCGAGGGTCTTCCGGGTCTCGAGTTCCCGCTTCGCAAACGACTCGTAGTCGTGGCCCGAGGCGGCGACGATCGAGTAGTGGTCGGGGGTGAGGGTCTGGACGATCACCCGCCCCGGCCTCTCGCCGCGGCCGGCCCGGCCCGCCACCTGCGCGACGAGCTGGAACGTGCGCTCGGCCGCCCGGAAGTCGGGCTGCTGGAGGCCCGTGTCGGCGTAGACCACGCCGACGAGGGTCACGTTCGGGATGTCGTGGCCCTTGGCGACCATCTGGGTCCCGACGAGCACATCCACCGCGCGCTCGCGGACGGCCCGGAGCGTCGTCTCGTAGGCGCCGATCGCCTTCATGCTGTCCGAGTCCATCCGCGCGACCCGGGCCTCCGGGAAGGCGGCCGCCAGCTCCTCCTCGAGCCTCTGGGTGCCCGTCCCGAGGAAGCGCACCTTGGGAGCGAGGCACTGCGGACAGGAGGTCGGCGGGACCTGCGCCTCCCCGCAGTAGTGGCAGAGGATCCTCTGGACCGCGCGGTGGTAGTTGAGGGCCACGTCGCACTGGGCGCAGCGCCAGACGTGGCCGCACCGGGGGCACCGGACCGCCGGCGCGAACCCGCGGCGGTTGAGGAAGAGGATCGCCTGCTCACCGCGGGCCAGGGTCTCCTCGAGCGCGGCGCGGAGCATCCTCGAGAGGGCCCGGACGCCCCGCGTCTCCTCCTGCTCGCGCTGGAGGTCCACCAGCTCGACGGGCGGGAGCGTTCCCCCGGCAACCCGGTCGGGAAGCGAGAGCAGCTCGTACTTCCCGGCGAGCGCGTTCCCGTAGCTCTCGAGAGACGGGGTCGCCGACCCGAGCAGGACGACGGCCGACGAGTCGCGGGCGCGCACGATCGCGACGTCGCGGGCGTGGTAGCGCGGGGCGTTCTCTTGCTTGAAGGAGGGCTCGTGCTCCTCGTCCACGACGACGAGCCCGAGCCGCGGGACCGGAGCGAAGATCGCCGACCGGGCCCCGACGACCACGTCCACCGACCCCGCGCGGATCCTCTCCCACTCGCTCCGGCGCTCGGCGTCCGAGACGTGGCTATGGAGGACGGCGAGGCGCCGGAAGCGGCCGCCGATCCGGGCGACCGTCTGTGGCGTGAGCGCGATCTCGGGGACGAGGAGGATCGCCTGGCGTCCGTGCCCCACGCACGCCTCGATCGCGCGGAGGTAGACCTCGGTCTTCCCCGAGCCGGTGACCCCGTGGAGGAGGAAGACGCGGTACGTCCCCTCGGCGATCCGGCCGGCAACCGCGGAGAGCGCAGCCGACTGCCGGGTCGTGAGCGTCGGGGGCGGCGACGGGTCGGCCGGGGGCGGCACCTTCTCGGGGACGGGGAGGTCGCGGCTCTCGAGCGCGATGAGCCCCCTCTTCCGGAGCGCGGCGACGGCCTTCGCGGCGCCGGGACCGACCCTCCTCACCTCTCCGGCCAGCGCCTCCCGTCCCTCGAGCCTCGAGAGATACTCGAGGACCTTCGCCTGGGCCGTCGCGCCCCGGGACTTCATGCCCGCGACCGCCTCGGCGACGAACCCCTCCGAGGAGAGGAGCCGGATGACGCCGAGCGTGCGCGGGCGGGACGTCCGGCGGACCAGCGCCGGCAGCGCCGCCTCGAGAGCCTCCCCGAGGGAGCAGCGGTAGTGGTCCGCGATGAACCGGCAGAGCCGGAGCACCTTCTCGTCGAGCACCGGCTCGCGGTCGAGCACGGCGTGGATCGTCTTGAGCTTCGGCCACTCCGACCGGGCGACGCGGCCCACGCAGTAGGCCGTGAGCAGACGGTTCGTCTTCCCGAACGGGACCGTCACGCGGACCCCGACGCGGGCGAGGGCGTCGAGCGGCTCCGGCACCCAGTAGTGGAACACCTTCGGGACGGGCGCCGGCACCGCGACCTCGGCGACGGGGAGGTTCACCCCCGCCCCACCACCGCCAGGTCTAGGTGCCTCCGCGTCAGGTCCACCGACTCGATCCGGACACGGACCGGGTCGCCGATCTGGAACTTCCGGCGGCTCCTCTCGCCGAAGAGGGCGAAGCCGTTCGAGGAGAACTTCCACCGGTCGTCGCCCAGGTCCTCGATGCGGACCAGGCCCTCGACGAAGTAGCCCTTCACCTCGATGAAGATCCCGTACTCGGCGAGGGCCACGACCGTGCCCGGGTACGTCTCCCCGAGCTTCCCCGCGAGGAGGCGGAGGACCTTGAGCTTCGTGAGCTCCCGCTCCGCCTCCTCCGCCCTCACCTCGCGCTCCGAGGCGAGCCCGCAGGCCTCCACGAGGTCGCCCGCGAGCCTGTCGCGAGCGCCCGGCGCGTCGAGCTCGCCCGCGATGGACGCCGTGAGGAGCTGGTGGACACGCAGGTCGGCGTAGCGCCGGATCGGCGAAGTGAAGTGGGTGTAGTGCTCCCAGCCGAGCGCGTAGTGGCCCTCCTCGCGCGGCGCGTACTCGGCCTTCTTGAGGGAGCGCAGGACCGACGAGAGCATCACGTCGCCGTTCGTCTTCCGCCGGGCCGGGGCCAGGGCCTGCGCGATCACGCGCTGGAGCGCGCGCCGGTCGTAGGGAGGCTCCATCCTGTAGCTCATCACGGAGCACAACTCCGCGAGCCTCTCGAGGCTGTCCTCGTCGGGGTCGGAGTGGACCCGCGCGACGTACGGCACGCGGCGCCGGAGCATCTCGCGGGCGACCGCGCGGTTCGCCGCGAGCATGAATTCCTCGACGAGCTGGTGCGCCGCGAGCCGCCTCTTCACGCGGACCCCGGTCGGCGCGCCGCGCGGGTCGAGGTCCACGACGGCCTCGGGGAGGTCCAAGTCCAGGGCCCCCTCCGCGATCCTCCGCTCCCGCATACGGGCGGAGAGCGCGCCCATCTCGCGGAGGGTCGCGGCGAGCGGGAGATCGGCCTCGCCTCCACCGTCCAGGATCTCCTGCACCTCCTCGTACGTGAACCGCCTCGCCGAGCGGATGAGCGTCTTCTCGAGGCGCGCCGAGACTGTACGCCCCCCCTCGTCGAGATCGAGGAATGCCGTGAACGTGTTCCGGTCCTCGCGCGGCCGGAGCGAGCAGACGTCGGCCGCGAGGGCCGGGGGCAGCATGTGGACCACGCGGTCCATCAGGTAGACCGTGTTCCCGCGGAGCTTCGCCTCCCGGTCGAGCGGGGACCCAGGGCGGACCTCGTGCGCGACGTCGGCGATGTGGACCCCGAGAGTCCATCCCGAGGAGGCCCCCTCCGGGCCCTCGCGGCGCCGCTCGAGCGAGACCGCGTCGTCGAAGTCCTTGGCGTCGGCGGGGTCTATCGTGCAGATGAGCAAGTCGCGGCAGTCGCGGCGGCCCGCCTCGACGGGAGCGCCGGCCGCGGGCGCCCGGGCCCGCGCGGCCTCGGCGACCCCCTCCTCGGGGTACTCGCGGCGGATCCTGAACTCCTCGAGGACGGCCTCGGCGTCCGCCGCGGGGTCGGTCTCGGCCCCGATCACGCGCTCGACCACGACGCGGGCGGGGCGGCCGTCGGCGGGCCCCTCGACGATCCGGGCCACGACCCGCTGCCCGGCCGCAGGCTCCGGCCCCCCGGGCGCCGCGCGGTCGAGCGACGGTTCCTGGCCGCGCGGCATCCCCGGAGCGTCGAGGACCTCGCGCCCCCCGATCCTCCGGACGGTCCCGACGAGCCGCTCGCGCGCCC
>JAKEIC010000037.1 GCA_022614695.1 Planctomycetales bacterium
CAGGGCGAGACGTTCCGGGTCGAGGACCTGATCCTCGGGAAGTCCGTCATGGTCCGCGTCCCGTCCGGCGACCCGCAGGGGCGGCGGATCCGGTTCCAGGGGCACTTCCTCGACTTCCTCGGGTCGAAGGTCGGCCACGGGGACGAGTCTTGCGACCTCTCGACGGGGGAGAAGGCGACCCTCCTCAAGGACGGGCACCTGCGGCTGATTCCGTGAGGGACTCGGAGGAGAGTTCTAACCACGGAGACACGGAGACACAGACGGAGATGGGATCGAGTTCGATTCCGCTCCGTGGCTCTGTGTCTCTGTGGTGAGTTCCTCGAGACGGTTCATCCGGGCGGCACCTCCCGCCACTCCCCGGTCGCGGTGAAGAGGAGCCCGGCGCGGATCGGGCCGCGGATGCCCGCCGCCTCCCGCAGCATCGCGGCGTATCGGCGGACCTGCGCCGCGTAGTGCGGGAACGCCTCGGCGGCCTCGCCGGCGAGCGGAGCGTCGGTCTTCCAGTCCACGACCCACGTCGCGCCCGGGGCGATCGCCACGAGGTCCACGTAGCCGATGACGAGCCGGCCCTCCTCGTCCCGGACCGAGAGGGGGTACTCGGGGAGGAGCCGGACTCCCGGGGCCCTGAGCCCGAGCCTCTCGATCTCCCCGAGGGCCCTCCTCACGTCCTCGACGGCCTCCCCGCGCCGGTCCGCGAGCCCTTCCAGGTCGGCCGCCGCCGCGACGAGGGCCGGGAGGTCCGCCGGCGCGCCCCGGAGCGAAGCCTCGAGGGCCCGGTGGACCGCGCTCCCGAACTCCGGGCCGTGCCGCCCCTCCCGGCGCCTCTCGTCGGCCTCCCCCACGAGATCGGCGGACTGCTCCTCGTCCGGCGGCGCGGGCGCGCCGGCGGCGGCCCTCTCGAGGACCGTGACGCCCACCGCCGTCGAACGCGGGGCGGACGCCGAGCGGACGGCCGCCGCCCACCCCGGACCGGCCTCCGCCGCCGCGGCGTCCCCGGCCGGGTCGGGGAGGAGGTGCGGGAAGGCGGGCACGGGCGCCCCGGTCGCGGCCCAGGGAGGGGGCGAGTCGGGACGGTACTCGTCGAGGACACGGACCAGGCCCGACGGGCCTCGGGGCCCGTCCAGGACGGGGCCGAGGATCCTCTCGATCATCCCTCCGCGTCGCGCCTTCCGCGGCCGGGGGAGGACGAGGAGGTCGCGGGCCCGCGTGCAGGCGACGTAGTAGAGCCTCCGCCGCTCGTGTCCGGAGAGCGCCTTCTCCGCCTCAAGGACGGCGGCGGCCCCCTCCGACGCCGCCTCGAACCGGTCCAGCCGGATCGCCCACTCCCTCCCCTCGCGCTCGACCGTCCACGCCTCGGCGCGCGAGCGCACGGCCTCGTCCGCGAACCCGTCCCAGAGGAGGACCACGGGGAACTCGAGCCCCTTGGCCTGGTGGATCGTCGTCACGTGGACCGCCCGGCCGGCGAGCGGGGCGGGGGCGTCGTACTCCTCGGGCTCCTCGATCCAGCCCCGCAGCCTCTCGGTCACCCCATCCAGGTCGAGCCCCTCCTCGTGGGCCAGGCGGTCGGCGACCGCGCCCAGCTCGCGGACGGCGGCCAGGCGCTCGGCGCCGTTCGGCCCGAGGGCGATGACCCTCCCGAAGGCCGTCCCCTCGACGAGCCGCCGGAGAGTCGCCGAGGGGAGCCGGCTGCCCCGTCCCTTCCGGAGATCCGCGACGATCGCCCGGGCGTCGGCCAGGCGTTCCCCCCCGGCCACGGCGTCCGCGAGATCCAGGGCGAGGAACGGCGGCCGCAGGAGGGTCGCCTGGGCGACCCCATCGTCGGGGTCTGAGACGGCGCGCAGCCCGAGGATCGCCGCCCTCACGACGGGCGACCCCGCGAAGAGGGTCGCCCCGCGAGCCGCGTACGGCACCCCGAACCGCTCCAGGGCCCGGAAGAGGACCCGGAGCGATGTCGTCTTGTCGGCGAGAATCGCCACGTCGCCCCAGCGGATGGGGCGATCCGATCCCGCCTCGTCCGCCCCCCCTCCGGGCGCCTCGGGATCCCGGACCCGGAGGCCGGAGCCGTCCCGGAGCCAGCGGAGGTAGCGCGCGGCGGTCTCCGCCTCGACTTCCCGTCCGGGGCCCGCGAGGAGCGCCGCGCCCCCGGCGCCCGCGTACGGGAGGACGTGCACGGCCGCCCCCACGTCCGGCGCGGGACCGGGGACCATCGGCTCGTAGAAGGCCTGGCCGGTCGCGGGATCGAAGGGGTCGCCGCCGCCGGGCCCGCCGCCCCCGCCGGCCTGACGCGGCCCGAGGAGCCCCGAGAGCCCCGCGTCGTAGAACCGGAGGAGCGCCGGGCGGCTCCGGAAGTTCACCTCGAGCCGCGCCGCGAGCGCCCCCTGCCGGCAGAGCATCCCGCGGACCTCGGCATAGGTGGCGACGTCGGCCCGCCGGAACCGGTAGATCGCCTGCTTCGGGTCCCCCACGATCGTGATGCGGCCGGGCGCGAGCCGCACCTCCCGCCAGGCCCGCGCCCGCGCCCCCTGCTCCGCGAGGAAGCAGAGGATCTCAGCCTGGAGAGGGTCGGTGTCCTGGAACTCATCCACGAGGATGTGCGCGAACAGGGCCTGGAAGTCGCGTCGGGCGGCGAGGTTCCCGCGCAGGAGGTCGCGCAGCTTCACCAGGAGGTCGGTCTGGTCCACGACCTCGTGCCGCTCCTTCACCCGCTCGTAGAGCGCGAGCACGACCGGGACCGCGCGGACGAGCCGGGCGCCGAGCCAGCCACGCAGCGGCGCGAGCGCGGCGGGGGCCTCCGGTTCCTCCCCGTCCTGGAAGGACTTCCACGCCGCCCAGGCTTCCTCGTCCCCCTCGAAGTCGTCCCGCTTGTTCAGCTTGGGGATGGGGAGCACGGCGCGCGTCAGCGCGTGGAGCCGCGGGGCCGGCTCCGGGACCTCGGCGGCGACGAGGAGGGCCCGGCCGGCGTTCCGGAGCCAGTTCGCCCCGCGGGATCGGCCCCGGAGCCCCACGAGGCGGCCCCCGAGCGCCCGCTCCGGCTCGCGGTCGTCCTGGGGCGGGCCGGCCGCAGGAGGCGGCGCGGAGGCGATCGCCACGTCCCGCCGGCCCACGATCCCCGCTACCCAGGCGTCGAGCCCCGCGCGGTCCACCCACTCCCCCTCCTCGGTCTCCGCGCGCAGCCCGGACCGCAGGTAGTGCCGCACCGTCTCCTCGGCCTCCTGGACCTCCTCCCGTGGGCTTCCCGGAAGCTCCGCGGGGAGCGTCCCGCTCGCGGCGCCGGTCCAGAGCCGCTCCGTCACCTCGGCGACGAGGGGCGCCTCGTCCTCCGCGATCCGGTAGGAGGGGGAGAGGCCGGCCTCCACTGGACGCATCCGGAGGAGCCGGTCGGCGAACCCGTGGATCGTCCCGAATGTGGCGCGGTCCAGCTCGCCGATGGCGGACTCGAGGCGACGGCGGCGCGCGGTCCGGGTCTCGGAGCCGAGCTCCCGCAGGAGGGTCTCCCGCACGCGCAGCCGCAGCTCCCCCGCCGCGCGGCGGGTGAACGTGAGTCCGGCCACGGCGGCGAGCCGCGGCGCCGGTCCGCCGTCCCCCGGCGCCACCAGCTCCACCACGCGGTCCACGAGAGTCCGTGTCTTCCCCGCCCCCGCGCCCGCGTCCACGACGACGTTCCGCCGCTTCTCCCGCACGACGGCGAGACGGGCGGCCTGGTCCGGGGGCGTCCAGCCGTTCTCAGCCACCCGCGACCTCCTCGCGAGCCGCCTTCAGGGCGAGGAAGTCGGCCACCGGCGGCGGCGACCCCGCGAGGCGCTCCGCCGCCTCGGCCTGCGCGCCGGGCCCGCAGACGGGCCGGAAGGGACACGTGGCGCAGTCGTCCTCGCGGGGGGTCCTGGGGAACGCCCCGGCCGCGAGGAGCCGGGCGGCCAACCGGAGCCACCCTCGCGCGGCCTCGAGGAGCCTCCCGAGGTCCCCGCCCTCCCAGGCCCGCTCGGCCTCGTCCCGGGGCTCGGGGTAGGCGTAGGCGAGCCCCGCGAGGGGCCCCCACGTCGCGCGGCCGGACGTCCGGAGCGCCTCCGCGGCCAGCCCGTAGACCGCGAGCTGGACGTCCACCTCGGGGACCGGGTCGGCCTCCTTCCCGGCGCGGGGATGGGCGCGGCCCGTCTTGTAGTCGCGGATGAGGAGCCCGTCGCCGTCCCGGTCCAGGTGGTCCATGAACCCGTGGACATGGAGGACGAGTCCCTCGCCGAGGTCGAGGGCGACCGGGTCGGGGTATCCGAACGCCCTCTCCACGGCGAGGTACCGGAGCCCCGGCCGCCGGCCCCACTCGTTCACGAGGAACTGGCCCACGTCCCGGAGCACCCGCTCCCGCTCCTGGGCGCGGACCGGCCCGTCGAGGAGGGGGTAGCGGCGGAGGAACTCGTCCAGCTCCCCCCCGGCGATCTCCTCGGCGCGGCGCCGCCAGGCCTCCAGGTCGTCCGCCCTCGCCGTGAACCGCTCCCCGTGCTCGTCCCCGAACCGCTCGAGCACCCTGTGGACGAGGCTCCCGTAGTCGGGCTGCCCGATCCGGCGCGTGTCGGGCGCCGCCGCCGGCTCCTCCCATCCGAGGACGTGGGCGAGCAGGAACCGGTGCGGGCACTCGAGGAGGGTCTGGATCCGGGAGGCCGAGAGGGGCGCGGCGGGGTCGAGCCCGGGCCGTGCCGAGAGGGACGCGCCGAGGAGGCCGTCGGCGGCCCCGGGGCCGGCGGGGAGGGCGAGCGAGCGCAGCCGCGCGAGGTCGAGCGCCGGCCGGCCCGCCCCGAGCCAGGCCGCGGGGACCGCCGCGGACCCGGCCTCCGCGCGCGAGGCGACCGCGTGGGCCCGACCCCGTTCCGTCAGGAGGGTCGCCGGCGCCGCGGTCGCGGCCGGGAGGAGGTAACCGCGGCGCAGATCCGATAGGGACGGGACGGGGGCGGGCCGGTCCCCCACCGGCCGCCGGAGCGCCGCCGCGACCTCGAGGAGCACGCCGCTCGGCTCCCGGACGACGCCGTCGAGCCCCTGCCGGGGGAAGGAGAAGACGATCTCCTCGGCGACCCCCTGGAC
>JAKEIC010000363.1 GCA_022614695.1 Planctomycetales bacterium
GAAACCGGCGAACACACGTGAGGGGGTGGACACAGGCCAGCCACTTCAGATAAGGACCCGCGGCGCCCACCGGACCCGGCACTCGCTGGGCAGCCGTCTTCTGTTCCACGATCCCGGATGCGCCCGGGCTACGGCTTCCCCGCCGGCAGCAGCCTCTCGCGCTCGGCCCTCCAGCGGGCCGCCTCGTCGGCGCGCCCCCGGGCGGTCTCGAGACGCTCGAGGGCCTCGAGGTCCTCGCGGATCCACGGAGCGAGCCCCGTCGGCCTTCGCACGTCGAAGGCCCGGCCGCGCCACTCGACGGCCTTCTCGAGGTCCTTCGCGCGTTCCTCGAGCGCCGAGAGCGCGGCCAGCGCAGCCCCCAGGCCGGCCACGTGCTCGGCCCGGCGGTTCAGCTCGATCGCCTCGGAGAGCCTCTCCCGAGCCGCAACCAGGTCGCCGCGGCCCTCGGCGACCCGCGCCAGGTCCGCGAGCGTCGCCGCCTCCTCCGGCTCGCGCCCGGCGACGCCACGCGAGGCGGCGCGGGCGTCCTCGAGCGCCTCCTCGGCCCCGTCCCAGTCGCCCTTCCGGATCCGGACCCTCCCGAGGGTCCGGGAGCACCGGCCGCGGACGAGGTCGTCGGCCTCCCGGGCGATCGCCGTCGCCTCGGTCGCCCGGGAGTCGGCCTCCGGCAGGAGCCCGCGAGCGAGCGAGACCTGAGCCAGAGCGTCGAGCGCCGCCGCCTCTGCCGTCCGGTCCCCGGCCGCGGCCGCGGCGCCCCGGGCCTCCCGGAGGAGCCCCTCGGCCGCCTCGGGCTCCCCGCGCTCGAGGCGGAGCAGCGCCAGCCCCCGCAGCGCCTCCGAGCGCAGAGCGTGCTGGTCCACGGCCGCCGCGCGGGCGACGGCCTCGCGGAGAAGCGCGTCGGCGGCCGGGTAGTCGCCCCTCCGGTGCATTCGCGCCGCCCGGAGGCACAGGTCTTCCGCCACGAAGCGCACATCGGGCGCGCGGGGCGGCGGTGCGGTGCCGCACGCACCGACGGGGACCGCTGCGAGGACGAACGCCGCCGCTGGCCGCATGGCGCGAGGAGGCTAGGTGCGTCGGTCCAGGGTGTCAACCGGGGCGGGGGGTCGTGCTCGTCCTCGTGCTCGTCCTCGTGCTCGATCGGTCGTCCCCCCGCCCTGCCCGCTTCCCTTGAGTCCTCCGTCGCGCCCCTCGTAGAATGACTCTCGCCGCACGCCGGCTCCCCCATGGCCAAGTCCCTCGACCTCGGCTCCGCCAGCGTGGACGTGGCCGAGCGGCGCGACGGGCGCGCGCTCTTCCGGTCCGAGCGGACGGCCTACCTCACCCTCGCGCCGAGCCCGCGCGCCGAGGAGACTCTCACGAAGGCCGGTGTCCGGCCGCTCGCCCGCGACGGGCGGCTCTACGTGATCGGGGAGGACGCCCTCAAGATCGCCCTCGTGATCGGGACCCCCGAGGACGTCCGGCGCCCGCTCGCGTCGGGGCTTCTCAGCCCGGGAGACGAGGAGCCCGTCCAGGTCGTCCGGACCCTCCTCGAATCCCTCCTCGGCCCCCCCTCCTCCGAGGGGGAACCGGTCGGCGTGACCCTGCCCGGCCCGCCGGCCGACGGGGGCCCGCCGGTCTCGTACCACCAGAGCGTCCTCGTGCGGCAGATCGAGAAGCTCGGCTACCGCGCCGTGCTCGTGCCCCAGGGGTTCGCCGTGATCCTCTCCGAGGCCCCAACGAGCGAGGGGGGCGAGCCGCTCTCCGGGCTGGGGCTCTCGTTCGGCGCGTCCGGGATCCACGCCGCCCTCGCGTGGCGCGGGCGCCTCCTCGCGGCCTTCACCTGCGAGCGCGGCGGCGACAGGCTCGACCAGGAGGTCGCGCGGGCCACGAAGTTCCCCGCGTCCAAGGTCGCGTGGCGCAAGGAGAAGAAGCTCTCCCTCGCGGCCCCCGACCCGACCGACCCGGTGGTCCAGGCGCTCGATCGGGCGTTCGACGCCTCCCTCGACGAGGTGCTCCGCCACATCGCCGAGTCGGCGGCCACCGAGGGGGAGGCGATCCCCGAGCCGATCGAGGTCGTGGCCGGAGGGCGAGGGGCGGCGGCGCCCGGACTGGCCGCCCGGCTCCTGAAGGCAATCCGGCGGACCGGCCTCCCCTTCGGGGTCCGGGGCGCCCGGGTCTCCCGGGACCCCGGCCGCACGGGCGCCAACGGGGCGCTGGTTGCGGCGATCGCCGAGGAGGGGACTGCCGCGGGCGCGCCGACCCCGGACGAGGTCTCTTCCGCCGGGGGGAGGCTCGAGGAGCGCGCTCGGACCTTCGCGGCGCTCCGCGCGGAGGCCGGGGTCGCGGCCGTCGCCGAGCCGCAGGTGGACTGGCGCGAGTCGCCGGACGAGCCCGGGGCCGTCTCCGCCTTCGAGGGGGTGGAGGAACTCCCGATCGCCGGCTTCTCCTCCCGCGACGAGCAGGACGTGGAGGTGCCCGTCGCGGCGGCGGCGGCGGCGCCTTCTCCCGCGGCTCCTGCCCGGCCCCCGCGCCCCGGCACGAACTGGAGACCCGACGTCGAGGTGGTCCGCGCCCGGCCGGGCGCCCCCGCTAGGCCGCTCGGCCCCCGCACGCCGGGGGCGGTCCTCCCGCCGGTAGCGGCCGTTCCGCCCCCGATGCCGCCGCCCGGGCCGGGCCCACGCCGCATCCCGGCCCGGCCGGACGTGGACGTGACGCCCCTCGACGCCGGGCGGCTCCTCGGACGGCCGGCCCCGGCCCCGGCCCCCTCGCCCGGGCGCTCCCTCGGCGGCCCGCCCCCGGGCTTCGTGGCGAAGCCGATTTCGCCGATGCCTCCGCCCTCGAGGCCCGCGACGATTCCGGGCGCGGGGGGCGCCGTTCCCCTCGTGCGCCCGACCGCGCTCCCGCGGCCGCCCGTCCCCTCCGGCCCCGCGGGGGCAGGGGGGGGCGTGCCCTCGGTCCCCGCCGTGCCGGCGCCCTCGCCCGAGACCCTCGAGATGATGCGCGCGCTCTGGGACCGGGTGAAGCAGCTCGAGGCGCGCGAGCAGGCGCGCGACGAGCAGGCCGAGCGGGCGGAGCGGAAGAGACGGCTCACGCGGGGGGAACTCAAGTCCGGGCCCGGCTCCGACGCCTACCGCGCCTTCTTCAAGAAGATGGTGGACGAGCGGGCCTCCGACCTCTTCATCTCGTCCGGGTGCCGCGCCGCGCTGCGGGTGGACGGCCGCGTGAAGTTCGTCTCTTCCGATTCGGCCTCCCCGCAGTTCTGCCGCGCCATGACGGGCGCCCTGCTGGGGATCCCCTACGAGGAGGCGTTCGCCGGCCGCAAGGAGTTGGACGTCGCGCTCGAGATCCCGGGCGTCGGGCGCTTCCGCGCGAACTTCTTCCACCAGAAGGGGCATCCGGGCGCGGTCTTCCGGCACATCCAGGAGGGGGTCCCCTCGTTCGAGGAGCTGAACCTGCCATCCAAGCAGCTGGTGAGGCTCGCCGCCCAGCAGCGAGGGCTCGCGCTCGTGACCGGGGTCGCGGGGTCGGGCAAGTCCACCACGCTCGCGGCCATGATCCAGTACATCAACCACAACATGCAGCGCCACATCGTCACCGTCGAGGACCCGATCGAGTTCGTGCACCGCGAGAAGCTCTCGATCCTGGACCAGCGCGAGGTGGGGCTCGACACGAAGGGGTTCCACGAGGCCTTGAAGGCCTGCGTGCGCCAGAGCCCCGACGTGATCCTGATCGGCGAGATGCGCGACCGCGAGACGATGGAGGCCGCCATCTCCGCCGCCGAGACCGGGCACCTCGTCTTCTCGACCCTGCACACGGTGAACGCCCAGCAGACGGTCGAGCGGATCATCACCTACTTCCCGCCGCACCAGCACGAGCTGATCCGGCTCCAGCTCTCGATGGTGCTGATCGGCGTCCTCTCGCAGAGGCTGCTGCCCAAGAAGGACGGCGCCGGCCGCGTGCCCGGCGTCGAGATCATGCTCTCGACGCCCACGATCCGGGAGATGCTCTTCGCCGGCAAGACCCGCGAGCTCTACAAGGCGATCTCCGAGGACACCTACTACGGGAACCAGACCTTCAACCAGTCGCTCAAGAACCTCTACCAGGGCGGCGTCATCTCCCTCGAGGAGGCAATGGCCGCCGCCGACAACCCCGAGGAGCTGAAGCTCGAGATCCGCGGGATCAGCCGCGGGACGAAGGCGGCGGATCTGGATTTGAAGTACTAGGGGAGCCTGTCGCCCACCCCCGGCCGGCACGGGAGGGCTTGGAAGAAGCCTCCGATCTTGGAGAGCACGGCGGACTCCCGGTTCCAAGGCGGGCGGTGCTCTTGATCGCTCTCCTCGACGGCATCGCCGCACTGTACGCGGCGAGTCAGGTGGCGGGGGCGGGATACCTGCTCGCTTTCCCCGGTGCTCCCGACCGCTGGGCTCCGATGACGCGGGATCGCGGACTCCTGTGGGGGGCGCTGACGGCCATGCTGCTCACGTCCGGTACTCTCGCAGCAGCGACCACCCTGCTGCTCGCGAGTCTCCTGGGGACGCGCGAGAGGATCCGTTTGGGGCTTCTCGTGGGTGCGTGCGGGGTGGCCGGCCCCGCCGTCATGATTTTGGGGATGTTCCGCTACCGATCCTTGCTCTTCCCGGCCTCCCCGGGGACTTTCTGGCCGATCGTCCTTCTCAACGGCGCAGGGACGGCCGTCCTGCTGGTCGTCAATGGGCTCCCGGCATCGCTCTGGTGGCACCGCTGGCGGGCTGCGGGCTCGGGTTAGGCCTAGCAGATCGCGGCAACCCCTGGGTCTGGGATCCCGGGCCCCGGCCGCTTCGCCTTGAGGAACCCGAGCGGATTCCTCGAGGGGCGGATCCCCCTACGGGGATCCAGCACCTCCTCCCTCGGCGCGCCGGATGAGGCCGGCGATCAGGACCGACAGCCGACCGCAGAGCGCCCGGACCCGCGCCCGGGCGGGCTCGGCGCCCGCGCGCCGGTGCCCGAGCAGCTGGATCGAGGCAGAGACCTCGAGCACCGAGCCCGCCGCGATTCGGAGGGTCCGCGCCCGATCGGCCCCGCTCCGGCCCATCGCTTCGGCCAGGTTCAGGACCGCGGACCCCGAGGCACGCGCCGCTTGGTCGGCGAGCCACGCGAGGCCGCGGGGGACTCCGAGCAGGAGGGCGACGACCTCGCGATCGAGGTCGAGGGCGACCTGCCAGGCGTGGAGACGCTCGTGCGGGAGGCCGTGCAGCGGGCACGGCTCCGGACACGAACAGGGACGAGGATCGGACGGCATCATGACGATCTCCTTTCGAGGGACCGCACGCGGGCCCCTCACAACAAGTGGGGGCCCGCGGGTGGGCCCTCGAAGTAGGAGATCGCCCTCGGTGACAGGCGAGGCTCGAGGCCGAGATCGAGTCCGGCGCCGTGTCCGCCCGGACTCGGCCTCGGACTCGGACTCGGACTCGAGCGGGTACCGCCTCCGATCCCGAGGGACTCCCGCCGACCCGCTCAGGCACGCTCCGGTCCCGGCCCCCAGCGCTCGGGCGGCTCCAGTTCCACCCCCAGCCCCGCGATCATCCGGTTCGCGAAGGCGAAGTACGCGGCGACGGAGCACGCGTCGTGGGTGGCGCGGTCGTCGAAGCCCGCGGCCCGGAGCGGCGCGAGGTCCCCGGCGGTCATCGCCCAAGGCGTCCGCGTGAGTTTCTCCGCCCACGCGCAGAGAGCCGCGTCCGCGGGCCCGAGCGGAACCGACCTCCAGTCGCGGGCGACCGCGTCGGCCCAGGCGCCGTCGCGAGTGAGGCGGCGCAGCCACGCCGCGTGATGCGCGACTCAGTACTCGCAGCGGTTCGCCGCCGAGACCACGACACCGATCAGCTCGCGCTGGAGCCGCGAGAGGGGCGACGGCCGGTGGAGCACCCCCTCGTAGAGCGCCACGTGGCCGGCGAGCACCGGCGGGTTCGCCGCGTGGACCCGCAGGACGTTGTCGCACTCGGCCCAGGGGAGCCGGAGCCGGTCGAGGATCGCCCGCGTCTCGGGCGGCACGTCGGCCGGGGCGAGGTACGGGATCCAGGCCACGGACGTCGGGATCCTAGCGCCCCGCGGCCGCGGCGCGCGCGTCGGCCTCGCGGACCTTCTCGGCGACCGCGGCGGGCGCGGGGGCGTAGCCGAGCGGCTCGAGCGTGAAGACGCCCCGGCCGCGGGTGAGCGACCGCAGCCGCGTGGCGTAGTCGAAGGTCTCGGCCGCGGGGATCTCGGCCCGCACGAGGGAGTCGTCGCCGAGGTGGCCGACCTCCTTCACGTCGGCGCGTCGCGCCGCGAGGTCGCCGAGCACCTCGCCCAGCGCCTCCTCGGGCGCCACGGTCTCGAGGCGCATCCGGGGCTCGAGCAGGACCGTGCCGCAGAGCCGGAGCGCCTCGCGCACGGCCATCGCGCCCGCGGTCCGGAACGCCATGTCCGACGAGTCCACCTCGTGGTGCTTCCCGTCCGTCAGGACCACCCGGACGCCCACGATCGGGTAGCGCTGCCCCGCCCCACGCGTCGTCTCGTCGCGCACCCCCCGCTCGATCGAGGGGAGGTACTCGATGGGGACCGCGCCGCCCCGCACCTCGCTCTCGAACTCGACCTCGGGCGAGCCGGGCACCGGCTCGAACCGGCAGCGGATCACGGCGAACTGGCCGTGCCCGCCGGTCTGCTTGATGTGGCGGATCTCCAGCTCCAACTTCCGCGCGAGTGTGGTCCGGTAGGCCACGCGGGGCCGGCCGGCCACGACGGGCACGCCGAAGTCCCGCCGGATGCGGTTCAGCGCCACCTCGAGGTGCAGCTCCCCCATCCCCTCGAGGACGGTCTCCCCGGTCTCCCCGTTCGACCGCACCCGGAGCGTCGGGTCCTCGCGCGCGAGGCGGCGGAGCGACTCGCCGAACCGGTCGCGGTCGGCGCCGGCGGCCGGGGCCACCGAGACGCCGAAGACGCCGTCGGGGAAGGCCGCGCCGGGCAGCCGGATCGGGTGCGCGGGGTCGCAGAGCGTGTCCCCGGTCCCCGACTCCCGGAGCCCCACGACGGCCACGATCGTCCCGGGGCCGGCCCTCTCGAGGGGCTCGCGGCGGGCGGCGTGCATCCGGTAGAGGCGGCCGACCCGCTCGAGCTTGCGGGCGCGCGGGTTCCAGACGGGGCTCCCGGGCTCGAGGGAACCCGAGTAGATCCGGAGGAACGTCAGGTCGCCCGTCGTGTCTGCGATCGTCTTGAAGGCGAGCGCCGCCAGCGGCTCCAGGTCCGAAGCGGCGCGCACCTCGGGGACCCCGCCCTGCGGGTCCAGGCCCTCCACGGGGGGCAGGTCGGCGGGCGACGGGAGGAAGTCCCGGACCGCGTCGAGGACGGCGTCCACGCCGATCCCGCGGACCGCCGACCCGCAGAGCACCGGCGACAGCCGTCCGGCGATCGTCGAGGCGCGGAGCGACTCGCGGAGCCGCGCCTCGGGGATCGTCTCCCCCGCGAGCCAGGCCGTGGCCAGGGCGTCGTCCGTCTCGGCGATCGCCTCGACGAGCCTCTCGCGGGCGGCGGCGGCGGCCGCCCGCTCGGCGGGCGTGGGCTCCGGCGGGGCCGAGCCCTCGTCGGGTCCGATCGGGCGGCCCGAGAGCAGGTCGAGCGCCCCGCGGAAGGTCGGCCCTGAGCCGAGCGGGATCTGAAGCACCGCCGGTCGCGCCCGGAGCCTCGTCCGGATCCCCGCCACGACCCGGTCCATGTCCGCGCCCGTGCGGTCCATCTTGTTCACGAACGCGATCCGGGGGACCCGGTAGCGGTCGGCCTGCCGCCAGACGGTCTCGCTCTGGGCCTGCACCCCCGCGACCGCGCAGAAGATCCCCACCGCGCCGTCGAGGACCCGGAGGCTCCTCTCGACCTCGGCCGTGAAGTCCACGTGGCCGGGGGTGTCCACGAGGGTCACGTCGGTCGCGCCCCACCGGCAGGTGGTCGCGGCGCTCGTGATCGTGATCCCGCGCTCCCGCTCCTCGGGGAGGTAGTCCATGGTGGCGGTCCCCTCGTCCACGGCCCCGACCCGGTGGGTCCGGCCGGTGAGGTGGAGGATCCGCTCCGAGACCGTCGTCTTCCCCGAGTCTATGTGCGCGATGATCCCGATGTTGCGGACGGTCCGGAGCGCCGTAGGCGGCGGCGGGAGTTCGCGCCTGCGTTCCGGGGCGGGCCCGGTGAGAGGCACCTGCGCGGGGCTCGATGCGCTGGGGGTCATCGCGAGGGGCGCGGAGGATAGCGGTCCGCCCCCCTGTTCGCCAGTCGGGGGCGTCGCCCCACCGTTATCGGCCGTCCGACCCAGAGCCTTGAGTCCCCGGACCTTCCGGCTAGAATCCGCCCACTCGCTCCCGGCGGGCCATGACCCGGACCGGGCGGGCAGGGGAGGCTCGGCGATGCGCAATTCGGCGGGGACGACACTCGCGCTCCTCATCGGTCTCGCGACCCCGGCTCTCGCGGAGGGGCCCCCCGGGCCGGACCCGGATCCCGGTCCGCTCCGGGCGATGCTCCAGGGCACCTCCGGCCCGACCCCTTTCCAGAACGAGCCGGTGCTGCCGGGCCAGATCCGGCCGCCGGACGCCGTGGGCGAGTTCGAGAAAGTCCTCTCGACCGCCCGGGAATTCGGCCAGAACTGGGCCGAGTTCCGGATCGGCGGCTACCTCTGGTACGCGGTCGTGAAGCAGATGGACGCCAAGTCCTCCCAGAAGGACCTCCGGGCCGGCCGGGCGCGGGGGTACATCCGCTGGACCAACGTGACGACCCGCGACTTCCTCGACGACTTCGACCTGGACCGGGGCCCGACCCCGATCCTGAACCCCGAGGCGATGCTCCGGCTCGGGCCGAGCGTGTTCCGGCTCTCCTGGTGGATGTGGCAGGAGAAGTCGCCCGGGGCGATCACCCTCCCCGAGATCGTGGCATTCGGGGACCGGACGTACCTCGGGCCCGGCGAGCCCGGCGGGCCGACGCGAATCAACGGCGAGCTGACCCTGATGGACACCAAGTTCATCTACGAGTACCGGCTCTACGCCGTCGCCAACCTCCAGATCTTCGTGGGTCTCTCGCTCCACCACCTGCGCTATCAGGCCGAGTTCAACTACCTCGATCCGATCATCGGATGGGACAAGAACGGCTGCCCCATCGGGGCCGGCGACCCCGAGAACGACGGGATCTGCAACGACTCCACGGCGGGCCCGATCAACCCCCGCAAGGACCCGGAGAAGCACAAGCCCTGGGGGGACTACGGCATCGCCACGATCTCCGTGCGCCTCGAGTACCGCCCGTTCGAGGGGGTCTACGTCACGTGGGACTCACAGGCGATGTACATCGCGAACCTGCCGATCGCGGGAGGGCACGTCTCCTACGGCTATGCCGACCTGAAGATCGGCGTCTGGGCGGCTTTCTCGAAGTGGGTCCGCGTGGGAGCCGGGGCCCGCTACTGGTACCTCTGGACCCGCCTCGAGGGAGTCGGGAGGCACGAGACCGACTTCGAGGGACGCGTCGAGATCCAGGGCGTGTTCGCCGGGCTCTTCATCAAACTCTAGCCCGTGCGATTCACGC
Source organism: Planctomycetales bacterium (assembly GCA_022614695.1). Classification (GTDB taxonomy): domain Bacteria; phylum Planctomycetota; class JAKEIC01; order JAKEIC01; family JAKEIC01; genus JAKEIC01. The sequence continues at coordinate 9,541 of JAKEIC010000363.1, forward strand.
GGACAAGGCCCCGCGCGAATCACCCGGGCTAGAGATCGGGGGGACCATTCCCGAGGACGGCCGTTTGGTGAGTAACCAGGTGATCGGAGATTCGTCCCACTATCGGGCTAGACCGCGCGATTCGCGCGCGCCGGCTGCCTGGACCTGGGCGTGCGCGAATCGCGCGGGATAGCCCGATGCCCGAGGCGCTCACCCCGGAACAGCTGCGCCAGAGGGTCTCGGCGCTCGCCGTGCTGGGCGCCGATGTCGCGGGGCTCGAGGCGAGGCTCGCGCAGGCGGCCTCGGCGCGCGAGGGGGGCGACCTGATCCGGGCCCGGGACCTCCTCTCCGAGGTCTCGGCGGCGGTGGGGCGCGCGGCCGCGGGGGCCTCCCTCGCCGTCGCGGAGGAGGGCGAGGTCGCGCCCGGGGGGTCGGCCGAGGTGGCCGAGGTCGCGCGCCGCGAGGTGGAGGCCGCCCTCACGCGGATGCAGGGCGCGTGGCGGGACGACCTCCTCAACCGCACGATCTCGGAGGTCTCCGCGCGGACGGCCCGAGGCCTCGCCGACCTGGTGCGCTCGGGGGCATTCCTCGAGAAGATCGGCCCGGCGCTCCAGGCGCGCGCCGAGGATGTCGCGCGACGCGCGGTGAACGAGCTGGCGGCGGAGCTGCGGCGCGGGATCCAGGAGGAGCTCGCGGCGGCCCGGGCGAGCGCCCCCGCCTCCGCCGGCGCGGAGGCCGGTCCGGGCGGGGCCCCGGCCGACTCCCAGGCCGTCGTGGACGCCGTCCTCCAGAAGCTCCACGACGCGGGCATCCTCGATCGGAAGCCGGCCGTCCTGCCGGGGGACTGGACCCCCGCCAAGCTCTTCGAGAGCCCCGAGTTCAAGGAGCTCCTCGAGGACCGCCTCTACCACATCGTGAACTACGTGAAGAACGAGCTGCTGCCCCAGGCGCTCAAGGGCTCGAAGGGCGGCACCGTCGCGAGGCCGAAGGCGTGAGGCCCGGTTGACCCCCGCCCGGACGCTCGATAGGTTGCTCGACGAAAGGGAGGTCCCATGACGACCCCGATCCGATCCGCGGCGCTCGCTCTCGCGACGCTCGCCGGCGCCGGCTGCATCACGGTCCCGAGCGAGACCAACGACCGCTCGCCGGACTTCGCCCCGTTCACGGACGCCCGGGCGGCTGGGAGGAAGGTCGCGCTCGTCGCCTTCTCCCAGGACATAGACCAGAGCCGCGACCAGTGGTGGCGCCGCAAGGTCTGCGCGATGACCGAGGGGCTCGTGCTCGGGGTGATCCCGTACCCGTGGGACCTCCGGGCGACCTACTCGCCGGCCCCCATCACGCTCTGGAGCGAGTTCGAGGCCGGGAAGTCCGATCCGGCCTTCGGAGCCAAGGTGAGGGAGGCCCTCGAGAAGCGGAGCCTCTCCGTCGAGGGTCTGGACCCGAAGTCCGCGGGGATGGCCGGGCGCGTCTCGGTGGAGAAGCTCGTCGCCATGGCCCGGGAGAAGGGCTGCGAGGGCCTCTACGTCGTCGCCTACAACGAGTTCGACTCGATCACGTTCAAGAACAGCGAGGACACGCTGGGCGGCGTGATGCAGCACAACATCTCCACGTTCGAGGGCTCCACGGTGGTCCCCTCGACGGCCTTCTTCCGCGTCGGGGACGGGAGCCGGCTCCTCGTGCGGGCGCGCGAGCACGAGAGGTTCTTCTACGCGCCGCTCCTCTCCTACGGGTGGCTCTCCCCGTACCACGGCGAGAAGGGCTTCCAGGCGTGGAAGGAGTGGTTCGCCAAGCTCGCGAGCAAGGACGCCACGGAGGCACGGCAGAAGGCCGCGAGCTACGTGGTGGAACGCGACTTCGCCGCGACAGCGGGCGCCGGTGCGACGAGCGCGGCCCCCGGGCCGAACGGGGCGGGAACTCCCGCGAAGCCCGACGGCGCCGGCGCGGCCGAGAAGCCGGCGGAAAAGCCTCCCGAGAAGCCCGCCGAGGCGGCGCCGCCCCCCGAGAAGCCGGCCGAACCTCCCCCGGCCGAGAAGCCGCCTGAGGAGAAGCCCGCGGAGGAGAAGCCGCCGGAGCCCCCGCCGGCCGAGAAGCCGCCCGAGGAGAAGCCGCCGGAGAAGGCTCCTGAGGAGAAGCCCGGCGAGGAGACGCCCCCCGGCGGAGGCGGCGGTCTCTAGGGACCGATCCTCCTCTCGAGGTGCGCGAGCACCCCGAGGAGGAGCCTCACGTCCCGCGGCGTCGCCCTCGCGCGGGCGAGGAGACGCCGGACCGGGTAGGCCGCCCGGTTCTGCTGGCGCTGGTCGGTGAAGCCGACCCTCCGGAGGAGACGCAGCAGCCGTTCCTCGAGGAGCGCCGCCTCCGCCGGGTCGGCCCTCTCGGTCGAGGGCGACGGCGGGGCGGCCGTCGAGGCCAGCTCGTAGGCGACCGCCGTGACGGCTTGGGCGAGGTTCAGGGAGGGATAGTCGGGCGAAGTCGGGATGGCGCAGACGAGCGTGCACCGGAGCAGGGTCTCCGTGGGCAGCCCGTTCGCCTCCGGGCCGAAGAGGAGGGCGACCGGCGCACGCGCGGCCGCCGCGAGGATCTCGGCGGCGGCCTCCCGGGGCGCGCGCAACTCCACGTCCTCGCCGAGGCCCCCGCGCGCGGAGGCGGTCCCGACGCGGAACGCGCAGTCGGCAACGGCCGCGTCGAGGGTCGGGAAGAGCCGCGCCGCCGCCAGCGCGTCGGCCGCTCGGGCCGCCCAGGCGGAGGCCTCCCCGGGTCCGCCCGGGACCCGGCCCACGATCCGGAGGCCGCCGAGCCCGAACGCCTTCGTCGCCCGCGCGGCGAGCCCCACGTTCGCGGGTCCCGTCGGCTCGACCAGGACGACGGAGAGGTTCCGGAGGGGTGAGTCGGAGGCCACGGGGGGAGGCTATCCCCCGAGCCCCCGATACGCGAGCTTGCCCGTGGCGATGGCGAGGACGACTCCCAGGATCCGGCGGAGGGTCGTCCCGAGGAGCACGCGCGCCCCGAGGAGGCTCCCCGCCGCGCCGCCCACGAGGGCCGCTGCCGCGAGCGGCAGCACCCCGGAGAGATCCAGGTCCCCCCGGGTCGCGCGCCCGCCGAGGCCCGCGGCGGAGTTCAGGACGATGAACGCCGCCGAGGCCGCGGCCGCCTCCTTCGGCGTCGCCCACCGCGCGAGGAGGAGGATCGGCGAGAGGAAGATCCCGCCGCCCACCCCCACGAGCCCCGAGAGGAGCCCGATCCCGGCGCCGAGCCCCGCGGCCGCGGCGACGGGTGGACGGCGCGACGAAGGAGCCTCCTCACCCGGCCGGGGGAAGAGCATGCGGAGCGCCGCGAACGCGAGCACGGCCGCAAGGAGCACGTCGTAGGTCCCCGGGGGGAGGCGGAGCCGGCCTCCCAGGAACGCGAGCGGGACCGACCACGCCGCGAACGGGAGGAGGAGCGCCGCGCGGAGGTGCCCCGCCCGGGCGAAGGCGACCGCGCCGGTGCCCGCGACGAGGAGGTTCAGGACCAGCGCGCCA
>JAKEIC010000364.1 GCA_022614695.1 Planctomycetales bacterium
GAGGGGGCCCTTGTAGGGGTAGTGCGCGGCGATCGGGAGCGGCCAGTTCTCGTGGAGGGGGAGGTAGAGGTGATCGAGGGGGACGCGGCCCCGGGGCAGGTTCGCGAAGGCCTCCCCCGTGAGGAGCGGGCCGTACCGGGCGTCCCAGGCCTCCCAGTCCCAGGTCCCGTCCTCGCGCCGGGCGGGGGCGGCCCCCTCGTCCAACTGTCCCGACTGCGAATACGGGAGGGGCGTGAGGGTCGCCCGGTGCTCGTGGGCGATCCGGTGCGCTTGGAGCTCGTCCGCGTCGCCCTCGCCCGGACGGCCGTAGGTGTTGAGGGAGACCTGGAACCGCGGGACCGCCCGGAGGGTGGCGGTGGCGACTCGCGCCTCGAACGGGATCCGCACCGCGCCGGCGGCGTAGTCGAGCCGCACGAAGCCCTGGATGAGTCGAGGCTCCCACGCCGCAGGGATCGAGGCCTCGAGGTGGAAGACGATGGACCCGTCGCCGGCGGGGATCGGAGCCTCGAGCGGGACGAGGGGATCCCGGGCTCCGGGATTCCGGGAGAGCGACAGCAGCCGGGACACGCGGAAGCGTCCCGCGTCGGGCGACTCGACGCTCGCGCGGGGCACCTCCGCCGAGCCGACCGTGCAGGCGAGGAACTCGAGGGTCCCCCCGCGGGGGACGACGAACCGCGGGACGGCGTCCCGCTCCGGCGCGCTCGGCGGGATCCCGGGGGGACCGCCCGCCGGCGCGAGCCAGGCCCGGCCGCCGCCCTCCAGCCGGAAGAGCGGCCCCGGCCCCGGGCCATTCGCGCCGGGGAGATCCCGCGCCACGACCCGAGGCGCCGCGCGCGGGACGAGCGCCCGGGCCCGGGTCGCCGGCGGGATCCCCGGCACCGCCACGACCCGGAGAACGGCGCCCGCCCCGTCCTCGCGGCTTCGGAAGTCGTTGTTCGCCATCGTCTGGCCCTTCTCGTCCGAGACCGCCAGCCCGAAGCTCCGGCCCGAGAGGCAGGCGTGGATCAGGTCGGGGGGGACCTCGACCGAGAGCGAGCCGTCGGGCTCCGTCCGCGCGTCCCGGTACTCCGCGATCGTCCCTCCCGCGGTGAAGCAGGCGTCCAGGAAGTCGGTCCCGGGACCGGCCCAGGTGCCGTCCTTCCCTCCCGGCCAGCGGGTGCAGGAGGCCGCCGGATCCGACTCGTCGGCCTTCTCCCCCTCGACCCATCGTGTCGCGACGGTCGAGAGCCCGAGCGTCCTCAGCGCAAGAGGTCCCGCGGGCCTGAGGACCAGCCGGGCCGCCGTCACCGTCCGACCCGCCAGCGGCTTCCAGTCGAAGTCGAGCAGGAGGATGTGCTGGATCCCCTTCAGCCTGAGGTGCCGCTTCCCGCCCTGGTTCAGGTCCCGCTCCGCCTCGTGGAGGCAGATGGAGGTGTCGGCAACGCAGGCGAGCTCCACCGGGCCTGGCGGGGCGGGGGCGTCCTGGGCCGAGGCCCCCGGACCCAGAAGGAACACCTCCGCGGCGGCAAGCGTCCAGATCCGGAGGGTCGCCGAACGCACGGGCCCAACATGGACCAGGCGCCGGGGCCGGTCAAGTCGCAACCCGATGCCCGGGCGGGGTGTTCCACCGTGCGGAGGACTCGCATGAGGATGCTCGTGGCCGTGGGGACGGTCCTCGCGGTGAGTGGCCTCGGGGCGGCGCAAGACCCGAACGGCGGCGGCCAGGCTCCCGCCACCCCCGCCGAGAACCCCGCCGCGCAGGGCGGACCCCTCGCGATCGGCCGGCGGATCTTCGCAGCGCTGAACGACGCCCGGGCGTCCTCGAAGGTCCCCGCCGCGCTCTGGAGCGACAAGGTCTACATCGCCCTCCAGGACCACGTGAACGCGCTCGTGCGGGCGGGCTATCGGGGTCAGGGGCCGCCCGGCAAGAGCCTTCCCAAGTCCAAGCCGCTCGCACTCTCGCGCCACGGTTGGGCCCTGAACCTCTTCGAGAACTTCACGAACGGCGACAAGTCCTCGATGTCGCCCGCCCAGATCGTGTCGCTCCTGCGGCAGCACCCCCAGATCCGGTCGCTCATGCGCACGGACCTGAACTGCGGCGCGGCCGCGGCCTGCGAGTGTCCGGGCGCGACGTACCTCATCATCAACGTGGCTCTCGCCCGGGAGCCGAACTCGTTCGTAACGGTCCGCGGGAAGGTGGACGCGGCGCTCGGCGCGCTCGAGAACGCCGACGGCGCGAAGCGCCTGGCCGTCGCGAAGACCCTCGCCGGCCTGAAGGACCCGGAGACCCTCCTCGGGCTCACGGACCTTCTCTCGGCCTCCGAGGCCGACGTCCGGAAGGAGGCCGCCCGGGGCCTTGCGGGCCTGGAGGACTGCTGGCCCATGGACAAGCTCGTCGAGCGGATCGCGTCGGAGCCCGACGCGGGCGCGAAGGCCGAGGTGCAGAGGGCCCTCGAGGCGATCTCGGGCAAGAGGGACTACAAGGACGACGCGACGAAGTGGAAGATCTGGTGGGACGTGGAGCGGGACGTCTTCGTGAAGAGGAAGTGATCGCCGGACAGACCGAGTGAACCGCGGAGACGCGGAGGACGCAGAGGTCGGAACAGTGGGTTCCGATACGCCTCGGGTCCCTCAGCGATCTCTGCGGCTCTGCGGTTGAGAGAGCTGGCTAGTTCCCGGCCGGGACCCAGACGTTCCCGTCCCCGGAGGTGAGGCCGGCGGCCGCGAGCCCGATCCCGGCGTCCAGGTTCTTCGGGTTGGGGCCCTGCATTTCGAGAGCGGCATCCGCGGCCGGGACGATCGAGATGCCGTCGTATCGGGTCTTCGTGGCCGCCGTCGCGTAGACCTCACCCTGATGGCCAGCGAAGAAGGCACGGTTCCCCGACACCCCGGGCTTCACGGGCCACGCGTAGCAGGCCCAGCGGACCTCCTGGTTGTCGGCGTCGGCGCTCGAGCCCGTCCCGGCGTGGGCCTGGGTCTCGGCCTTGGCCGGTCCCGCGCCGGCGGCCGGCAGGAACAACCTGTAGTAGTACCCGCTCTTCTGAGCCCGCCCCTCGGAGTCCTTGACGCCCAGGATCGAGGCGATGAACGGTGAGGTGGACATCTTGGGGCCCGCGACCCCACCGGTCCCGCGGGTCGGGTCGATCCCGGCGAGCTCCCCGAGCCATCCGTACTCCCCCGTCCCGTTGCCATCCTGGTCCACGACGGCTTGCTGCTTGAACTGCTCCTGCGCCGTGGTGAGGGCGCGAAGGGTCCCGATGGCGGAAGACTCGTTCGTGCCGATCTTCCGCGACGAACGCGAGGGAGGCCCCTCGAGGGCCGGCGCGGCGCGGACGGGCCCCTCGACGACTCCCCCGCCGGGCGGGGCCGGGGGCGCGCCCGTAAGCCCGCGGAGCAACGTCGAGAGCTCTTCGACCTGCCGGCGAGTCTGTCGCATGTCCTCGGCGAGGCCCTCGACAGCGCGGGAGAGGCTCTCGAGCGACCGCTCGATGCGCGCGAGTCGCTCCTCCGCCGGCGCGCTCCCCGGACGCGGCTCCTGGGCCGATCCGGCCGACGCGAGGATCCAGGCGCCGGCGGCGAGGGCGAGGGACGAGGCGAGGACGGTCAGGGCGATTCGGGGCATGGGGCCTCCTATCCTCGGGGGATTCTAGCGCGTCCTTGCTGGGCGTCCCTGGGCCCGCTAGAGTGCGAGGGGAGAGGTCGTGCTCCTCTTCATCTGGCTCGCCATCTTCGTCGTCCTCTCCTTCTACGTCGCCCATTACCTGCGGTTCCTCTACCGGAACCCCGTCACCCGGATCCTCCTGGGGCCGGGGGTGTTCTGCGGGAACCTCGGGCGGCTCATCGGATGCCAGGCGACATTCACCCCGCGCACCCAGACGAAGCTCTTCGAGCGCGACGGCGTGAAGTACGAGAAATGTCCGGCTCCCCTCGTCGGCCACGTCGTGATCGCCACGACCACGTTCCTCCTGCCCCTGCTCGCCCTGTTCGGCGCGAACTCGGCCCTCGGTTTCCCGCTCCGCGTGGGGCTCGCCGATCTGCCCACGGTGCCGCTCTCCGTGGACGAGAGCTTCTCGGCCATCGTGAACCTGGACGACCAGGCCCTCCGGATCGTCACCTCGCTGGGGCTCGCCTTCGAGCAGCACGGGATGGCGAGCCCCCACCTCTGGCTCTTCGTCTACATCGCCGGCACCTGCGTCCTCGGAGCCGCCCCGATGCGTCGCGACGTGAAGCACCTGCTCGCGGGGCTCCTCGTGGTGTTCGTGCTGGGGCGCGCCACGGGCCTCTTCCCGAGCGGGGCGCTCACGTTCTCCGACGACTGGCTCCGGGCGGACCCGGCCCTCTCCCACGCCTGGGATCTGCTGCTCCTCGCGGTCTTCGTGCTCTTCCCGCTCTTCCTGCTCGTCGTGGCGCTGGACATCCTGAAGAAGGTGCGGGAGGTGGCGCTCGAGCCCGACGAGATCTCCCCGACGCCCTCCCCGGCGCCGCGTCCGGGCAGCGCGCGCACCCCGGCGACTTGATGGGGCTCGGAGGCCCGGCGTAGAATCTCGGTCGCCATCCGCCTCCCGTGCGGAGGTGGCCCCTGGACGAACCCCTCCTCGCTCGCGTCGTCATCGGGACTGCCGGTCACATAGACCACGGCAAGTCCACGCTGGTGAAGACGCTCACGGGCACCGACCCCGACCGGCTCAAGGAGGAGCAGGAGCGGGGGATGACGATAGACCTCGGTTACGCCGACATGCTCCTCTCGGACGGGCGCCGGGTCGGGCTCATTGACGTCCCGGGCCACGAGAAGTTCGTGAAGAACATGGTGGCCGGCGCCACCGGCGTGGACCTGGTCCTCCTCGTGATCGCGGCGGACGACGGCGTCATGCCCCAGACGCGCGAGCACCTGCAAATCCTCGACCTCCTCGGGATCGGGCGCGGGATCGTCGCACTCACCAAGGTGGACATGGTGGACGCCGAGATGCGCGAGCTGGCGATCCTCGACGTCCGCGGCTTCCTCGCCGAGGCCGGGTCCCCGTTGGCGGACGCGCCGATCGTCGCCGTCTCGTCCATGACGGGCGAGGGGATCCCGCAGCTCCGCGCCGAGATCGAGAAGGCCGTGGCGCGGATCTCGCCGCCCCCCACGAGCGGGCTCTTCCGCATGTCGGTCCAGAGGGCCTTCTCGGCCAAGGGCCACGGGACCGTCGTGACGGGCGTGCCGGTCGGGGGCGAGGTGCGCGTGGGCGACCGGGTCGAGATCCTCCCCACGGACGAGCAGGGGAAGGTGCGCGGGATCCAGGCCTACGGCCACCCCGTCTCGGTCGCCGCCGGGGGGCAGCGCGCGGCGCTCCAGATCTCGGACGTCGGCGTGAGGGAGGTGACCCGCGGGATGGTCGTCGCGGCCCCGGGCTACTTCACGCCCTCGACGTTCGTCGAGGTGAGGCTCCGCCACCTCCCGGGGCGGGGGGCGCCCCTCAAGAGCCAGACCCAGGTCCGGTTCCACGTCGGCACCGCCGAGGTGATCGGGAGCCTCCTGCTCCTCGACCGCCCGGACAAGGGGGGCCTCCCGCCCGGGGAGACCGCGCTCGCGCAGCTCCGGCTGGAGGAGCCGGTCGTCTGCGCCGAGGGGGACCGCTTCATCCTCCGCCAGCCCTCCCCGGCCGTGACCCTCGGGGGGGGACTCGTGATCGGCGTCTCGGGACGGAAGATCCGGGCCGGGAAGGAGCGGGACCTCGAGCGCCTCCGGGCCCGGGTCGAGGCCCTCGGGAAGCCCCGCGCCCTCCTGGCGCTCGCCCTCTCGGAGCGCGGGATGGAGCCCTCCTCCGAGGCGGACCTCCGCCGTGCGGCGCGGCTCCCCGCGGCGGCCGTGAGCCAGGAGCTGCGGGGGCTGCTCGCCTCCGGGGAGGCGGTCGCCCTCGGCAAGACCGAGCGCGTCGTCCACCGGGACGCGCACGTCGAGGCCCGGAAGTCCGTGCTCGACGCCCTGGGCGAGTTCCACCGCGCGAACCCCCTCCGCGTGAGCGCCGACGTGGGGGAGATCCGGACCGCCTCCCGGGTCCCCGAGGGGCTCTTCGACCCCCTCCTCGCCGACCTGGTCGCGGCGGGGACCGTCGCGGACGAGAAGGGCAAGGTCCGGCTGGCCAGCCACCGCGTGACGCTCACCTCGGAGGACGCCGCGGCCGCCGAGGCCCTCGGCGAGGTCTTCCGGAAGGGGGCCCTGCACACCCCCACGGTGGCTGAGGCGATCGTCGAGGCCGGCCTCGACCCGGCGCGCGGGGAGCGCCTCTTCAACCTCTTGCGCGAGCGCGGGGAGGTCCTCGTTCTCAAGGACGACGTGGTCCTGCACCGGGAGACGGTGGAGGGCGCGCGGGAGCGGGTGATCCGCGAGATCCGCGAGAAGGGGGAGCTGGAGTCGGCCTCGTTCCGCGACGCCCTCGGCACGACGCGCAAGTACGCGATCCCGCTCCTCGAGCACTTCGACCAGATCGGTCTCACGGTCCGGGTCGAGAGCAAGCGGTTCCTCCGCGAGCACCGGCATACGGCGCGTCGGAAAGAGGGGGATCCCGCGTGAGCGCCGCGGCCACGGGCGAGGAGAAGCTCTTCGGGCAGATCGTGGTGAAGAACCGCCTCGCCACGGCCGAGCAGGTCGAGCGCGTCTTCCAGCAGATGCGGGACATGGAGCGGGGGGGCGTCTCCATGGTCTCCCTCGGGGAGATGTTCGTGATGGAGGGGATCCTCACGCAGAAGCAGGTGGACGCGGTCGAGGACCTCCGGAGGATGCTCGTGCGCTCCCGGGCGGCGAAGGAGGTCGGGGGATACGTCCTCAAGCGCAAGATCGGCGAGGGCGGCATGGGACAGGTCTACGAGGCCTACCAGCCGGCGCTCGACCGCAAGGTCGCGATCAAGGTGCTGCCGCGGGAACTCGTCGAGGACGCCGCCATGGTCCGCCGCTTCGAGCGCGAGGCGCAGGCCGCCGCCTCGCTCAACCACGAGAACATCATCCCGGTCTACGCGTTCGGGAGGATGGGCGACGAGTACTACCTGGTGATGGAGTACGTGGACGGCCAGAACCTCGAGGAGATCCTCGAGAAGAAGGGACGCATCTCCGAGCGGACCGCGCTCAAGATCGCCGGCCAGATCGCCCGGGCGCTCAAGTACGCCCACTCCCGCGGGCTGACCCACCGAGATCTCAAGCCGAACAACGTGATGATCACGCGCGACGGCCGGGCCAAGCTCGCCGACCTGGGGCTCGCGAAGCGACTCGACGGGGCGGCCGGCCACATCACGCAGACGGGCGTCATCGTGGGCACGCCGGCCTTCATGGCGCCCGAGCAGATCACGAACCCCAAGGGGGTGGACCTCCGGACCGACATCTATGGGCTCGGCGTCACCCTCTACTGCATGCTCACCGGGCTCACCCCTTTCGAGACGCGCACGACCATGGAGGTGGTCCACGACCTCGTGGCGGGGAAGTCCCCCATCCCCGACAAGATGGACGGCCTCTCGCCGCCCCTCCAGGCCATCATCCGCAGGATGACCGCGCCGGATCCGGCCGACCGATACCCGGACTCGGACTCCGTCCTCGAGGCGATCCAGAGGCTCCAGGGCGCGCCGGGGAAGGGCGCCGGGACCGGCGCCGCCGGGGCGGGGGAGACCCCCTCGGGCGAGGCGCGCCTCCTCGAGACGGGACCCCTGCTCCGGAACCTCGTCGGTACGGCGTGGCAGAAGCGGAAGGGCTGGGTGATCGCGGGGACCGCCGGGCTCCTCGCCCTCATCGCGGTGGTCGTGTGGCTGCTCGCGCGCTAGCCAACGCCGCCGCCTGCTTCGCCGCCGTGGCCGCCGGCTGCGGCTCGGCGGAGACGCGGGCGCCCGGGCCGGACGTCCTGGCGCCGGTGCGCACGGCGTTGGAGGGACTCCCGAAGGCCGACCCCGGGGCGGCGACCCGCCTGGCGGGGGCCCTCCGGGCGCTCGCCGGGACTCCGGACCTAGCCCGCGCGTTCGCCCTCGTCGAGTCGTCCCCGACCCTCTTGGCGCTCGCGGCCGGCGGTGAGAAGCGGGGAGGGGAGACGATCCTCCGGCAGGACATGCTCCTCGGGTACGGGACTCACTGGATCCGGATCGTGACCGACCCGCTCTTCACCGGGGTCGAGGACGTGCGCGTGGAGGCGCCCGACGTCCTGCCGGCCCTCCGCAGGCTCGGGGACGAGGACTGGAGGGTGGCCGCGAGGGCGGACGAGGTCTTGCCCGGTCCGCCGCGCCTCGCGAACTACCCGAAGGCCTGGGAGTTCGTACGGAGACGCCTCGAGGAGTCGCTCGGGACCCCCGTCCTCGCGAAGGCCGCCGCAGCGAGGGCGCGCGCAGGCCTCGCACTGCTGCCCCGAGTCCCTCCGGTCGCGGACGCCCCTCCGCGCTTCCTTCCGGACCAGATCCGGAGCCGCCGCGACTGGCACGCGAAGTGGTGGGACGTCCGGCCGGGACTCGCGGATCCGGAGATGGAGGTCCGCGTCCAGGCGGCGCTCGCCTGGGAGGCGGCGACGGGCCGGCCGCTCCTGGGCTGGGACCCCCGGGCGTCCGAGCTGGAACGCGCCGAGGCCCTGGCCCGGATCGAAGCGGCCGGGGAGAGGCCGGCCGACGCCGCGGCCGACGCGGCGCGCGAGGAGCTCCGCGGTGCCGTCGAGGCCCTCGGGATCCTGCTCGGGCTCCACGAGCGGCAGAAGGGCGGCCTCCCGAACGACCTCCGCGAGCTGCGCGAGGCCTACCCGCGCCACACGCTGCCCGGGGTCCGGTCCGAGGCGGACGGCTCGCTCCTGCACGGGGCGTCGGGCTACCGCCTCCGCCTCGTCCGACCCCCGAGCGGCGAGGGCAAGGTCGTCCGCGCCGACCCGCCTCCGGCGGCCCCCGCCGGCAGCCCCGCCTACTGGTACGACCCGTCCGTCCCGGCCGTGAAGGTGGAGGGCCGGTGAACCGTCCGCCGCCCGCGGTGGTCACTAGCTATATGGTCCGCGCTCCCGCTGCCGCCCCGGAGGTCCGTCCCGCGACCGCTTGATCCTCCAGATCACCACCACGCACCTTCCGGCGACGGACCTCGGGTACCTCCTCCACAAGAACCCGTCGAAGGTGCAGTCGTTCGAGCTGCCGTTCGGTCGCGCGCACGTCTTCTATCCCGAGGCGACGCCCGAGCGCTGTACCGCGGCGCTCCTGCTCGACGTGGATCCCGTCGGGCTCGTGCGGGGGCGCGGGAGGGCGCCGGGGACGGGCGAGGAGTACGTGACGGACCGCCCCTACGTGGCGTCCTCGTTCCTCTCGGTCGCGATGGCTCGCGTCTTCGGCTCGGCGCTCGCCGGCACCAGCCGCGAGCGGCCGGACCTGGCCGGGGCGGCGATCCCGCTCGAGGCGCGCCTCGCCGCGCTTCCCTGCCGGGGAGGCGAGCCGGTCCTGCGGCGCCTCTTCGAGCCGCTCGGGTACGGGCTCTCGGTCGACGCGCGCGAGAGGGACGAGAAGTTCCCCGACTGGGGGACGAGCCCCGTGGCGGGCGTCACCCTCCGAGGCACGGTCCGGCTGCGGGACCTCCTCGCGCACCTCTACGTGCTGGTCCCCGTCCTCGACGACGAGAAGCACTACTGGGTCGCTGAGGACGAGGTGGCGAAGCTCCTGCGGCGGGGCGCAGGCTGGCTTGCCGCGCACCCCGAGCGCGAGCTCATCACCGAGCGGTACTTGAAGCACCGGCGGAGGCTCGTCCGCCTGGCGCTCGCCCGCCTCGTGGACGAGGGCGTCCCCGACCCCGACGAGGAGGCCGAGGCGCGGTCCCGCGCCGAGGAGGCGCTCGAGGAGCGCGTGGGGCTCGGGGAGCAGCGGGTCGGGGCCGTTCTCGCGGCGCTCCGGGAGGCGCGCGCGCGGTCGGTCCTCGACCTCGGCTGCGGGGAGGGGCGCCTCCTCCGGGCGCTCCGCGAGGACCGGCGGTTCGAGAGGATCGTCGGCGTGGACGTCTCCTGGCGGGCGGTCGAGGTCGCGAGGGAGCGGCTCCACCTCGACCGGGCGAGGGGCCCGCAGCGGGAACGGGTGCAGGTCTGGCACGGCTCGCTCACCTACCGCGACCGGCGGCTCGAAGGCTTCGACGCCGCCGCGGTCGTGGAGGTCATCGAGCACCTCGAGCCGCACCGGCTCGAGGCGTTCGCACGGGTGCTCTTCGAGTGCGCCCGGCCGGGCACCGTCGCACTCACGACCCCGAACCGCGAGTACAACGCGCTCTTCCTGGGCCTCCCGCCCGGCCGCCTCCGGCACGGGGACCACCGCTTCGAGTGGACGCGCGCCGAGTTCGAGGCCTGGGCCCGCGCGGCGGCGGCGCGGTTCGGGTACTCGGTCCGGTTCCTGCCCGTGGGCCAGGAGGCCCCCGGCGCCGGCGCCCCGACCCAGATGGGGGTGTTCGTCCGTGGTTGAGGCAGGCGGGCGGGTCCTCGAGATCCCCGACTTCTCCCTCGTCGTGCTCGTCGGGCCGTCGGGATCGGGGAAGTCCACGTTCGCGGCGCGCCACTTCCGGCCGTCCGAGGTGCTCTCCTCGGACACGTTCCGGGGGCTGGTCGCCGACGACGCGGGGGCCCAGGACGCCACGGTCCCCGCGTTCGAGGCGCTCCACTTCGTCGCGGGGAAGAGGCTCGAGGGGAGGCGCCTCGCCGTCGTGGACGCGACGAACGTGCAGGAAGAGGCGCGGAAGCCTCTCCTCGATCTCGCGCGCCGGTGGCACGCCCTCCCGGTCGCGATCGTCCTCGACATCCCCGAGCGGCTCTGCCAGGAGAGGAACCGCGCGCGGCCGGACCGGGACTTCGGGCCGCACGTCGTCCGGAACCAGGTGCGCGACCTCCGGCGGTCCCTCCGCGGGCGTCGCGGGGGAGGACTCTCGGAGGAGGGGTTCCGGTACGTCCACGTCCTCCGCTCCCCCGAGGAGGGGGAGGCGGCCCGGATCGTGCGGGAGCCGCTCTGGACGGACCGGCGCGGAGACGCGGGCCCGTTCGACGTCGTCGGCGACATCCACGGCTGCTACGACGAGCTCCGCGCCCTCCTCGAGACTCTCAGGTACGAGGTCGAGGAGTCGGCCCCGGGCGTCCCCGCCTCGGTCGCGCCCCCCGCGGGCCGCAAGCTCGTGTTCCTCGGGGACCTGGTGGACCGGGGCCCGAACGTCTCCGGCGTGCTCCGCCTGGCGATGGGGATGGTCGAGGCGGGGACCGCCCTTTGCGTCCCGGGGAACCACGAGGCGAAGCTGCTGCGGAAGCTCAGGGGGAAGGACGTCCGGATCACCCACGGCCTCGCCGAGACCCTGGCCCAGCTCGAGCGGGAACCGGCGGAGTTCCGGGCGAAGGTGGCCCAGTTCCTGGACGGGCTCGTGAGCCACTACGTGCTCGACGGCGGGCGGCTCGTCGTCGCGCACGCGGGGGTGAAGGCCGAGCTGCAAGGGCGCGCCTCGGGCGAGGTCCGGGAGTTCTGCCTCTACGGGGAGACGACGGGAGAGACGGACGAGTTCGGGCTCCCGGTCCGTTACGACTGGGCGTCGGACTACCGCGGGCGCGCCGCCGTCGTCTACGGCCACACGCCGCTCCCCGAGGCCGAGTGGCTGAACGGGACGATCTGCCTCGACACCGGCTGCGTCTTCGGCGGGAAGCTCACGGCGCTCCGCTGGCCCGAGCGGGAGCTGCTCTCGGTCCCTGCGGCCCGGGTCTACTACGAGCCGGCGAAGCCCTTCCCCGCCGCGGGCGCGCCGGGGCCGCTCACGGCCCAGCAGCGGGCGGACGAGCTCCTCGACCTCGCCGACGTCCTCGGGAAGCGCCACCTGACGACGCGGCTCCGGGGGACGATCACCGTGCGCGAGGAGAACGCCGCCGCGGCCCTCGAGGCGATGAGCCGTTTCGCGGCGGACCCGCGCTGGCTCGTCCACCTGCCCCCCACGATGTCGCCCTGCGAGACCAGCGGCGAGGAGGGGCTGCTCGAGCACCCGGCGGAGGCGTTCGCCTACTTCCGCCAGAACGGCGTCCCCCGCGTGGTCTGCGAGGAGAAGCACATGGGCTCGCGGGCGGTCCTCGTGCTCGCCCGGAGCGAGGAGGCGGCTCGGCGGCGGTTCGGGGCGGTGGAGGCGGGGCGCGGGGCGTGCCTCACACGGACGGGGCGCCGGTTCTTCGAGGACGCGGCGCTCGAGGAGGCGCTCCTCGATCGCGTCCGGGCGGCCGCCGAGGCTGCGGGCCTCTGGGAGAGGCTCCGGACGGATTGGCTGGTCCTCGACGCCGAGTTGCTCCCGTGGTCGGCGAAGGCCCGGAACCTTCTGGTCCGCCAGTACGCGGCGGTCGGCGCCGCGGCGCGCGCGGGGCTCGGCGAGGCGGTGGCGGCCCTCGACCGGGCGGCCCCTTCGCAACCCGAGGCGGCGCTCCTGCTCGACCGGTTCCGCGCCCGGGCCGACCGAGCCGTGCGGTACGTCGAGGCCTACCGGCGCTACTGCTGGCCGGTCCGCGGGATCGAGGACCTGAAGCTCGCCCCGTTCCACGTCCTGGCGAGCGAGGGGGCGGTCCATGCCGACAAGGACCACCTCTGGCACCTCGGGGCGCTCGCGGACCTCGCGAGGGCGGACTCGGGGCTGCTCCTCGCAACCGGCCATCTCGTCGTGGACGTGACCGACCCGGAGAGTGCCGCCGCAGGCGTCCGGTGGTGGGAGGAGCTGACCGGTCGCGGAGGCGAGGGGATGGTGGTGAAGCCCCTCGACTTCGTCGCGCGCGGACCGCGCGGTCTCGTCCAGCCGGCCGTGAAGTGCCGCGGGAAGGAGTACCTCCGGATCATCTACGGCCCCGACTACGACGCCCCCGAGAACATCGCCCGGCTCCGGAAGCGCGGCCTCGCGCGGAAGCGCTCGCTCGCGCTCGCCGAATTCGCCCTCGGGATCGAGGCGCTCGAGCGCTTCGTCCGTGGGGAGCCGCTGCGCCGGGTCCACGAGTGCGTCTTCGCCGTGCTCGCGATGGAGAGCGAGCCGGTGGACCCCAGGTTGTAGGGACCTACCTCTTCCGGTCCCCGTGGCAGACGAGGTCTATCACCACGGCGCACGCGAGGATCAGGACGTCGTCCTCGCCCTCGCCGACCTCGATCCCGTAGGTGTCGGTCCAGGTGAACCACTGCTTGCTCACCTGGGCGACAGGGTGGCCGTGGCGGGTGAAGGAGTACTCGTGGGCCATGAAGTCGCCCTCGGCCTCCAGGTCGTCGGGGCCGGGGACGTCCACCGTGAAGCGGGACTTGAAGAAGGTGAAGAGCTTCTGCTTCACGACGGCCGCCAGATTCCCCCCGTACCAGACCTCGTAGGTCGGGCCCCAGGAGAGGAGCTTCTGGGCAATGTAGGCCAGCTCGTTCCCCTGCATGTCCTGGAACGAGAGCTTCTTCCCGAACGAGAATGCCGCCCCGTCCACGAAGAAGGCCTCGTTCCCGTCGGCGTCCTCGATCGAGAAGTCGTCCCCGAACGAGAGCCATTTCTCCTTCATGACGTATCGCATCAGCCCTCCGTGCGTGCGGCGCGGATGATAGCCATTCCCTCGGGCGAGCTAGCCGACAGGAGGTCCGCCGAGCGGCAGTAAGGAGCGAACGGGCGCCGCAACCTGACCCACCTGAGGAAGTTCCAGAGGGCGAGGAGGAGACCCAGAATCGTGATGCCGCGGGCTCCAGGGATCGCCCAGCGCAAGCTCCAACCGGGTCCAGGGTCCGACTCCCGGATGAGCCGACCCGGGAGGACCAGCTTGCGGCACCAAGTGCAGTCCAGCTGCTGCCGATGCGGCGGACGCGGGTCGCGTCCCCGGATTTGGCGCCTCAGTGCCACCTCGGGGATCTTCCGCACGGGGAGTCCCGCAGTCCAGTCGGGGAGAGTGTGCCTGTCGAAGTCGGCGCTGACGGGCAGCCGCTCGGTCTGCCGGGGGCTCCCTCAAGCTCCGCCGGGCATCGAGCCCCGCACCGCGCGCCAGGCGGAGATCGTGAGCGCGAACGTCGCGGCCGGAACCACCACGAACAAGACGACGCCCGTCGCAAAGATAATGACGTCTTCGACCGAGCCGCCGGGCGCAGTGCCCAAGACGAAGGCAGCGGCCACTGACAGCATGATGACGAGCGCCCCGAGGAACGCGCCGACCCCGCTCGCAAAGACAGCGAATCGGCAGCGCTGGAGGAGGCGTCCCTCGTCCTGTTTCCGTGCCACCGCCAAGAGAACGCCTGAGAGAAACTGGGTCGCGCAGGCCGCGCTGAACACCAGGAACTGGAAGCTAATTGTGTGGTCGAGGGGCGTCCTCTCAATCGTGTCATAGAGCGCCGTCCCGAGGCGGCCCGACTCGTCGCGGAACGGCCTGCAGTCTGGGATGTCGGGGGGGGGCGCGAGGAGATCGGCGATCCAGGAGCCGGCCGGGATGCCGGAGAGCGCGGACCCGAGCGCTCCCCAAAGGATGTTGAGGACGGCCGCTCGACCGACCCTTCGGTCCACGTGGCGCCGGACAGCCTCGCTCTCTTCCTCGATCGCGTCGTCGTCCCCGGACGAGAGCGGCTTCCGCCGCTTCTCGGACCGCATCACGAGACGATCCCCTTCGTCAGCCGCAGGAACGCGTCCTCGAGGTCCACGGGCTCCTCGGCGAAGTGGACGACGTTCAGGCCGGCGGCGACGAGGGTCTTGAGGGTCCCGGACGGGTCGCCGGTGTTCTCGGCGTAGCGGAACTTGATCCTCGCGCCGTCGGGCTCGACGGAGACGACGTCGGGGGCGCCCTTCAGGATCTCCGCGCACTTCTCGCCGTCGCCCGTCACCCCCACCCAGAAGACCCGGCCGCCGCGGACCTTCCGGAGGGCCTCCTCCACCGGGCCGCTGAAGACGAGGACGCCCTTCTCGATGATCCCGATCGTGTTGCAAAGCTCCGACAGCTCGTGGAGGATGTGGGACGAGAGCAGGATCGTCTTCCCCATCCGGCGGAGTTCGCGGAGCAGCTCCCGGATCTCGACCCGGGCCCGCGGGTCGAGCCCCGAGGCCGGCTCGTCGAGGAGCAGCACCTCCGGGTCGTGCAGGAGCACCCGCGCGAGCCCCAGGCGCTGCTGCATCCCGCGCGAGAGGGTCTGGATGAGCGCCGTCCGCTTCTCGACGAGGTCGGTCAGTTCCAGCACGTCGTTCACGACCTTCATCCGCTGCGCGCCGCGGATCCGGTAGGCCGCCGCGAAGAACTCGAGGTACTCGTGGACCTTCATGTCGGCGTAGAGCCCGAAGTCGTCGGGCATGTAGCCGATCCGCCGGCGGATCTCGCGCGGATGCGTCCGGATCGAGAAGCCGCAGATCGTCGCGTCGCCGCGCGTGGGCGGGAGGAGCGTCGCCAGCATCTTGATGGTCGTGGTCTTCCCCGCCCCGTTCGGACCGATGAACCCGAAGACGTCCCCCTTCTCGATCTTGAGGGAAAGCTCCCGGACCGCCGTGACTGTGCGGTAGACCTTCGTGAGGGCGCGGGTCTCGATCACGTCAGTTCACAGTCCACGGTTCACGGTTCGCAGTCAAGAGGCGCTCGTCCTTCGCCGCGTCGCCGTGTCGCCGCGTCCCCGCGTCGAGCCGCCTCACGGCCGCTCCACCGGGACGAGGACCCGCAGGACCGTGTAGGTCCGCCCCCGCGGCGTGTCTCCCGCGACGGCCACTCCCGGGGCGTCGCCCTCCACGATGCCCATGAGGACCGCCTCGCCCGGCCGCGGCCGCACGCGGAGGCCGCGGGTCCACGGGTGGGGATCCCCGGGCTCCGCCCCGAGGCTCGCGAGCACGAGCCACTTGGCCCCGTCCAGGTGCGACGCCGCCTCCTCCGTCCCCCCGCGTCGGAGGCCCTGGGGCGGCGCCTCGGGCGGGATGGCGAGGCGGCTCCGGACCGGCTCGGGGGCCGCGGGGTCCCAGGGGAGGCCGCCGAACGGAACGACGGCCACCGGCCGCGAAGGGAGCATGTCGTCGAGGCGCCAAACGCGGTCCCTGTAGAGGAGAACGACGGAGCGCAAAGGGCGGTTCGCGAGGGTCGTGACGGTCCCGGTGAGCTCGCCCGAGAGGTCCCGGAGAGTCGCCTGCACCGGCGCGGACTCCCCGTCGGAGCGGACGGCGTGGAACCACTCCACGGTCCAGATCCGGATGTCGGCGCGGGACACGCGGACGCCCGGCCCGTCCCGCTCCACGGCGAACGCGCGGCCGAGGGCTTGCCGCTCGTCCGCCGGCGCCCAGAAGAGCCCCGCAGCCCCGAGGGGCGGCTCGGGCCGGACCTGGTAGCTCTGGTTCCGCGGCACGTAGAGCCCGAGGAGGGTCTCCGAACGTCCCCCCGGTGAGCCCACGCTGCGCGTGACCACCTCGAGCGCCCGGAAGCGCATCTCGCCCCCCTTGATCTGCTGACTCGTGTACCAGGCGACCGCCGTCATCGCGACGGTCACCACGGCGAACGTGCCGAACGTCCACTCGAGCCGGTTCAGCCCCCGCAGGATCCAGTAGTCCACGGGCCCGATCAGGACCACGTACCCGAGGAGGAAGAGCGCGAGGATCCCGAACGGGACCTCCTTCTCGGACTCCTCGACCTTCAGGGTCCCCGCGAGCGTCTCCGGGAGGGGGGACCGGAACCCGCGGCCGTCGGCGCGCTTCAGGGGCGCCGGAGTCCGCAGCAGTCCGCGCCAGAGCGGGGTGCCGGCCGCGCCCCGGAAGGAGGCCGAGGATAGGTCCAGCCCCGCGAGAACCACCTCCCCCGCCCCGATGCGACGACGGATGACGACCGGGATGCGGCCCGAGGGCAGCTCCTCCGAAGCGAGGACCTCGGCGCCGGCGGCCGGGGCGAGGAGGCGCAGGGTCTCGGGACCCGTGGCCGCGGGGAACGGGGCGCCCGTGTCGCCGGGGTCCGCGAGGGACGCGAGGCAGTGCAGGACCGGCAGCTCCACGGTCTCGCCGATCCCGGCGGGGAGGAGGGCGCGGAGAGGACCGCCCGGGCGGGCCGCCGGCCCGAGCCCCACCACGAGCGTCCCCCCTGCGCGGATCCACGCCGCGAGCGCCTCCGTCACCTCCCGGGGCGGCCCTTCCCCCTCGAGCCTCGGCCAGACGAGGACGTCGAGCGAGTCGTACCCGGGCAGCGCGTCCGGGAGGTCGTCCGGGGCGATCCGCGCCGCCTGGGCGTGGGGGAGGACGAGGGGCCCGAGCGACTTCGCCACGGGGTCCGCCTCGGTCCCGCCCACCACGGCGATGCACGAGCTCCACGCGTCCCCACGCACGGTGATGTCCTCGATCGTGCCCCCGCGCGGAGCCCGGCCCGTCTTCCGGTCCACGAGCGAGACGGAGAGCCGCACCGGTCGGCTCGGGGAGGGGAGCCCCTCCAGGCCGCCCACCCCCGCCTCCGGGAAGGGCAGGTTCCAGAGCCTGTGGAACAGGAGCACCCGGACTGACTGCTGCGGGGCGACGAGGAGCCGCGCCCGGGTCGAGACCTTGCGGTCGGCCTCGGTGTCCGGCCCGGCCGGCTCGATCGAGATCTCGCCGTCCAATTCGTCCTTCTGCCGGAGGTTCTGCACCTCCACCCAGACGGGGAACCAGCGGCCCGCGCGGGCGACCCCGGGGTGGCGGCGGGCCTGGCCGAGAGTGCCCCGGAACTCCCCGGAGGGATGCGCGCCGCCCTCGAAGCGGCCTCCCCATCCGGCGCTCCCGGTCACCCGGACTTCCGGGTCGGAGGCGTCCTGGGCGATGGCCGTAGCGGCCATCGCCAAGGACAGTCCGAGAGCCCTGCGCGCGCTTCGGCGGATCATCCCCATCTCGGCCCCGCCGTCTCCCGGCGGACGGTCTCGTTGAAGAGGGTGGCGAGCCGCGCGGTGATGGGACCCGGGACGGGGTCGAAGCGCCGCACCCCCAGGATCTCGGAGGCGGCCCGGACCCCCGAGATCGTGCCCGTCACGAACGACTCGTCGGCCCGCGCGAGGTCCTCGCGGCAAAGCGGCGCCTCCTCGGCCGGGATCCCCGCGCCCCGAACAAGCTCCAGGACCACCGCCCGCGTGATCCCGGGCAGGATCCGGCCGTCGAGGGGAGGCGTCGCGAGCGAGCCCCCGCGGACCAGGAAGAGGTTTGTCCGCGTCCCCTCGAGGACCGCCCCGTCCGGCGCGAGGAAGAGCGCCTCGTCGGCCCCGGCGGCCACCGCCCCCTCCTGGGCGAGCCGGTGCTCGAGGCGCGCGAGGGTCTTGTGGGCGCCGAGGCCCGGGGGCAGCGCCCGCACAGGCCCGAGGGCGAGGACCGCGGGCCCGGCGGGCGCCGAGGCCGGCTCGGCGAGCAGGGCGACCGTCGGGCGCCCGCCCGGGGGCCCGGCCGTCGCGAGGATCTTGAGCTTGCCCTCCGAGAGGCCGCGCAACCGCAGGAACGGCGTCGCCGCCGCCGCGGCGCCCTCGAGGTCCCAGGCCGGGAGCCCGAGAGCCCGTGCGGACTCCCGCATCCGCGCCACGTGCGATTCGAGCCGGAACGGGATCCCCCCGCAGACCCGGATCGTCTCGAAGAGTCCCTCCCCCGCGGTGAGCCCCCGGTCCGAGAGCGGGACGGTTGCTTCCGACGCCGGAACGATCCGCCCGTCGAGCCAGACGACGTCGCTCGTGACAGAGGCCGCGGGCGTCATTCGCTCAGGGCGCGCTGCCCATCCTCGGTCAGGATCAGCTCGACCTCTTGGTTCCAGGGACCACCGTCCCGTCGTTTGTAGCAGCCGGCGGCAGGATCGTAGCGGAGCACGGATGCGAGGGGGAGCACGGACCGCCTCTCGGCCGCCGTCAATCTCGGGTAGCTGTCGCTCCCGGGAGGGACCCGCCTCCCCCACTCGATCGAAACGAGTCCGTAGGACTCGAGAGCGAGGATCGCTTCATCGATCTCCTCGAGGAATCTGCCCGGCTCGCGGTCGGGGAAGCCCCTCGGCACCCATGGCGGCGCGCAGCTCAAGAGCCCGCCGCACCGGAGATTGATGGGAACGCTGTGGAGCGGCTCCTGGCCGCCGTGGTTGAGGAACCAGAGTATCGCGCACTGGAGTGGGGAGAGCCGTCGCTTCCGATGGCCCACGGGCGACCTCATTGCGACGCCGCCAAACGCGAACCGGGAACCGCGAGCGGTGAAGTGCTCCCGATCGCCTCGAGGAGCGCCCTCGCCTTCACGAGGCTCTCCTCGTGCTCGGCCTCGGGGACGCTGTCGGCGACGATCCCGCCCCCCGCGCCGATCACCGCGACGCCCCCCCGCAGGAGCGCCGTCCGGATCGTCATCGCGAGGTCCAGGTCGCCGGAAGCGTCCAGCCAGCCGTAGGCGCCGGTGTAGACCTCGCGCGCGACGGGCTCCAGCTCCTCGATCGCGCCCATCGCGGCGATCTTGGGCGCGCCCGTGACCGAACCGGCGGGGAAGGTCGCGCGCAGGAGGGCCGCGATCCCCGCGTCCGGCCGGAGCCGCGCGCGGATCGTCGCGACGGCCTGGTGCACCGCCGCGTGGCTCTCGAGGATCCGGGGCTCCACCACCTCGACCGTCCCCGTGACCGCCACACGACCGAGGTCGTTCCGGCAGAGGTCCACGATCATGGCCAGCTCCGCGCGCTCCTTGGCGCTCGCCGAGAGCTCCTCGGCCGCGGCGCAGTCGGCGTCGGGGTCAGCGTGGCGCGGCCGGGTCCCCTTGATCGGCCTCGTCTCGACCCGGTCCCCGCGCACGGAGAGGAACCTCTCGGGCGAGGCTCCGAGGAGCGTCCCGGCCCCGGTCTGGAGGAACGCGCCGTAGGGCGCGGGGGCGCGGGCGGCCAGGGCCTCGTAGAGCGCCGTCGGCTGGCCCGGAGCCGGGCACCGGATCTGCCGTGTCAGGCACACCTGGTAGACCCGGCCCGCGGCGATCCGGTCGAGAGCCCCCCGGACGGCCGCGAGGTACTTCTCGCGCGGTAGGCTCGTCGTGAGTCCATGCGTGAGTCCGGGCGTGACCCCGGACGCCTCGGGGATCTCCCGGAGGACGCGAGGGGTGGGGAGGCGGGCCGGGTCAGGGGACTCCACGAACTCGCCGTCGGGCCAGGCGGACCGGAGGGATGTCGCGGAGCGCGCGGCCCTGGCGACCCGCTCCGCGAAGGCGGCGCCCCGCGGCCCGCGGCCGATCGCGACCGCCCGACCGGACGCGTGATCCCAGACGATCGCCCCGTCGTGGAGCCCGAGCCAGAGCTCCGGCGTCCCGAGGGAAGGCCGCGCCAGGTCGGGCACGCGCTCGATGGTCCGGCGCAGCCCGTAGCCCAGGTATCCGATCGCGCCCCCCGCGAAGGGCCACGGCGCGGGCGGCGTGTTCGCCCGCCCGAGGGCCCGATCGAGCGCCGAGAGCGGGTCGGGTCCGAGGGGCTCCTCCCCGCCGCCGGGAAGGAGGAGCCGCGCACCCCGGCCGTCCGCGACGAGCGCCGCCCGCGGCGCCCACGCGAGGATCGAGAAGCGCCCGCCTCCGGGGGCCCCGGGGACCGTCTCGAGGAGGGCGATCCCGAGCCGCGCGCCGCCGGGCCCCGCCGCGAGCGCCGCAAGCGCCTCCCGCGGAGGCGGAAGGCCCGGGAGGTCCTCGATCGAGATCGAGGAGTCCCGCGCCCGGCGGTCCAAAGTCCCCGTGCTCGTCCTCGTGCTCGTGCTCGCCCTCGTGCCCGAGGTCGGTCCTTCCTCCGCCTACTTCCCGCCCTGCCCCCCCGAGTTCCCCGCGCCCCCGCCCCCCGGCGGCGCCCCCCCGCCCCCGGCCTGCGACCTCTCCAGCTCCTGGAGCAGGTTCGAGAGGTAGGTGTACTGCTCTTTCACGACCCGGAGGTTGAACCGGATGACTTCCTTCGTCTTGTCCTGGGCATCCTTCACCTTGTCCTGGATGGAACCGGCCTCCTTCACGAACGTGTCGTACGACTGCTTCATCTTGTCGAGGATCTTCTGCGAGTCCTCGCGGAGCTTGTCGACCTGCGTCGTCACGGCGGCGACCTTCGCGACCTCGATCCGGAGCTGATCAATCCTCTGCCCCAGCTCCTCGAACTTCCGCGCGAGGTTCAGCGCCTCCTGCTCCGACTTGACCCGGACGGCCGTCAGCTCCTTGGCCAGGTCGTCCCGGGCCGCGGACTCCGCGTCGGCGGCCCGCCGGTCCGCGGTGTCGGCGCGGGCCCAGAGGCCGTCCAGCTCCTTCTTGAGCTCCTCGCGGGTCACGCCGCAGCCGGCGGCGAGACAGGCGAGGAGAGCGATCGTGGGGAAGAGACGGGCCATTCGGGCCTCCTCGCGCGGCATCTTAGCAGAGAGCGGCGCTACCGCCCGCTCGCGCCGAGGATCAGCTCGGGCGGCGGCGCCGGCCGGACGCAGCGGAACCCGATGTCGTCGCCGTCGAGCTCCGGCGGCTTCCCGTGGCGCGACGCGACGCGCGTCTCCTCGGCGGCGTCGAGGAGGAACGCCCCGCCGCCCTTGGTCGCGCGCTCGCGCCTCGTGGCTCCGTCCACCCAGGAGAGCGTCCACTCGCGGACGTTCCCGGCCATGTCGAGGCACCCCCAGGGGCTGGCACCCGACGGGTAGGTCCCGACCTCGGCGGAGGCGGGCCCCCCCTCGTCCACCCCGGCGTACGCCCGGGACCTCTCGAAGACGTCGCCCCACGGGTAGGCCCGGAGCGCGCCGGTCGCCGGGTCGAGCCCCGCAGCGACCTCCCACTGCTCCTCGGTCGGGAGGTCCTTCCCGCGGAACCGCGCGTAGGCCCGCGCTTCGTACCACGTCACACCGCGGACGGGGTGGAGCCCCTGCCCCGCGGGAGTGGCGCCGTCGGACCAGCCGCGCGGACCGGGCCGACCCGTCCGGTCCCGGTACTCCCGGCGCAGCTCGCCGCGGACCTCGCCGCGGAGCCCCGTCTCGCGGTCGTAGCGCGGGGCCTCCGGGTCCCAGAGGCGCTCGTCGGCGTAGCCTCCCGCGCGGACGAACTCGGCGAACTCCTCATTCGTCGTCTCGCGGAGGTCCATGTAGAAGGCGGGCACCTCGACGTCGGCGCCGCCCGGCCGGGGGAGCTTCGCCCCGGGGACGTAGGCGGTGCCCGAGAGGATCGTCTCGGCGTGCTCGCGGAGCGCGCGAGCCTCCTCGTGGACGAACGCGAGGGTCGCGTCCTTCCCGACGGCTTCCGCGGCTTCCCGCGCCCCGCTCACGTCACCGCTCCGGAGCCTCCCGCGGATGACCGCGAGAGCGGCCTTCGCCCGGCCGACCGCCCGCCGGCTCGAGGCCCGCTCCTTTACCTCGTCGCTCCCGCACTCGGCGGCGAGCGCCCACCTCCCCGCCGCCCCCGCCCAGTCGCCGTGCCCCTCGAGCGCCTCGGCCTCGGAGACGAGCCCCGAGGCCCGGGCGTCCGCCGCTCGGGCGACCTCGTCCCGCGCCTCGCGCGCCTCGCGCTCGAACGGGGTGCCCCGGTAGCGCCCCTCGAGGTCCAGGCTCCGCGCCCGGGCGGCGCCGACGAACCCCGGCCGGTCCCGCGCGATCTCGAGGAGGAGGGCGATCTCCTCGCGGAGCCGCCCCGTCACCGCTTCGATCTCCCGGTCCACGCGCTCGTGGGCGTCGGTGTCGGCGAAGGCCGCCGGGAACTTCGCGAGCTGGGCGAGGGCGCCGAGCCAGTCGCCCTCGGAGGCGCGCCCCTCCGCAAGCGCGAGGGCCGCCTCGGCGGCGTCGGAGGCCGTGCGCTGGCGCCGCTCGCGGACCTCGGCGGCGAGCGCGGTCGCCTCGCGGCGGAGAGCCTCGTCGGGGCAGCGCTTCGAGAAGAGGTCCAGCTCGCCGAGGATCTGGTCGTGGGCGTCGGGGTTCCGGGCGGCGAGGGTCCGGATCCCCCCGAGCTTCTCGCGCCACTTCCCCTGGGACTCCTCGAAGAACCGGGTCTCGCGGTGCCCCCGGAGCTCGCGCTCGGCCTCCTCGGCGACCGGGAGGTCGCCGAAAGGCTCGAGGACCTTCTCCCGGAGGACCCTCTCGGCCTCGTCGAACTGCTTCTTCCCGGCGAGCTTGCTGGCGTCGGTGCGGGCCTCCCGGAGGGACGCCGCCGCCGCCGCCGCGCGGTCCCGCTCGAGGCCCCCGAGGGTCTCGGCCGCCGAGGTCCCGGCCGCCGTCTCGGGCCACCGCGCGTGAACCTCGCCGTAGCGCTCGCGGATCCGGACGAAGACGTCCCGGGGCCACGGGTCACGGATCCCGCTCCGGGCGAGGGTGGCCTCCTGGAGGGCGGCCTTCGCCTCGACCTCGAAGGCGGCGGCCTTCCCGCGAAGCGCCTCGGCCTCGGCGGTCGCGCGCCCGGCCGCCGTGGTCCCCGCGAACCTCGCGGGGAAGGCCTCCCAGCGCTTCGCGGCCTCGAGCGGGCGCCTCGACTTCTCGGGCTCGTCAAGCTTCAGCTCCTTGAGGAGGGTGGCCGTCCGCGCGGCCTCGTTCTCGGCCTCGCGCTCGCGGCGCCTCTCGAGGTCCGCGAGCCGGAGCTTCGCGTTCGAGGCCCAGTCCGTCTTCGGGAACCGGTTCACGACCGTCTCGTACCGGAGCCGGATCCCCGCGAAGTCCTCCGGGTGCGTCGCCGCGTGGTCCTGGGCGTCGGAGAAGGCGAGTTGCGGGCCCTTGGCGGCCTGGCTCGCGGCCTGGGCGTTCGCCGCGCGCTTCAGGGCCGTCTCGGCCTCGCGGGTCTGCGGGAAGGACTCCGCCACGGCCTCGTACCGGGCCTGGATCTCCCCGTAGGACTCCGGCTTCTCCTTCGCGAAGCGATCGGCGGCGGCGAGGGCCCGCTCGGCGTCGGCCCGGAACGAATCCTCGGCCGCGCCCAATCGCTCGGCCGCCTCCTGCGCCTCGCGCGCGGCCGCGGTCCCGGCCCAGGTCCCCGCGATCCCGGCCGCCCGGGCCTTCGCGTCGGTGAAGGCGCGCCGCTTCTCGAGGTCCTCGACCTGGGCGCGGGCCTCGGTCCAGGCCTCGGCGGCCCTCGCCTCCCTGAGCGCCGTCTGGGCCTTCCTCGCCGCCTCGGTCCCCGGGAAACGGGAGACCGGGAACGCCTCCCACGCGGCCACCGCCCCCCTCGGGCCCTGGGCCGCCTTCGCCGCCCTCTCGCAGCGGGCCCGTTCCTCCTCGGCCCCCCTCTCGAACTCGCGCCGCAGCTCCGCCGCGCGCCGCCCCGCCTCCGC
>JAKEIC010000365.1 GCA_022614695.1 Planctomycetales bacterium
CTCGGAGAGGAGCTTGTTCTTGGCGACCTGGGCCTCGGGCGAGCGCGGGTAGCGCTTGACGACGTGGCGCAGGAGTTCGGCCCCGAAGTTCCGCTCGTCCCCGCCCCGCTCGGCGAAGTGGAACCCGACGTAGAGGAGGTGCTGGGGCCCGAGCGCCCGGTCCGTCCGCACGCGGCCCGCGACCTTCTGGCCGCCGTTCCGCAGGAGCTCCGTGAACTCCCGGAGCGCCGGGTCTGTCTCCCGGTAGGGCAACGAGGCGTCGAGCCGGGAGACCGCCAGCTTCACGACCGCCATCTCGTAGCGGGAGACCGGGGAGTCGAGGTCTTCCCGGGCGAGGAGCGAGCAGAGCGCGTCCGCCGCGGCGGCCTTCCTCTGCTTGAGGAGCTGGCGCGCGCGTCCGAGCAGCGTGTCGCGGAAGCTCCGCGGGTTCACCGCCCGCAGCAGGTAGAGGAGCGGCCGGGCCGTCGGGTGGCCCTTCTCCACACGGGCCGTCCCGACGGCGAGCAGCCTCCGCGCCGCCGAGGTGGGGACTTTCCCGGCCTGCTTCTCGAGGACGCGCACGATCCGCCACGCCTGTTCGGAGTCCTCCACCCTCTCGAGGCTCTGCAGGAGCGGCGCGAGCGCCGAGACCATCTTCCCGAGGGCCGCCGAGACGGCCTCCCGCACGGCGGTGTCCGAGTCGTCGAAGTAGCGCAGCAGCGCCTTCGCCCTCGGGGTCCTGTCCACCTCGCCGAGCTTCTCCGCGGCGATCCGGCGCGCCGCCGGCGAGCCGTGGTCGAGGAGCTTCTGGAGCGAGTCGGCGAGCGACGGGGGCGTCGGGATCTGCTGGATCGCCGCGAGCGCCGGCTGGACGACGTGCACGAAGTCGGGCTCGTCCACGTACTTGATGAGCTGGCGCATCAGCCGGTCGCCGCCGTGGGGGGGCGCCGGGAGCGCCGCGAGCGCTAGCAGCGCCTCGCGCCGCACGGGCGGCGGCTGGTCGGGCGCGGCGAAGTCGAGGAGGAGCGGCCGGTAATGCGGGTCGCCCACCCGGCCGAGAACGCGGAGGGACGAGCCGGCGGCCTCCTGGGTGAGGCGCTTCCGGGTCCGGAGGAGCGCAGCCACCTGGTCCCCGAGCGTGCGCCGCCCCGGTCCGCGCAGCCCTCCGAGCCGGATCGAGAGGGCCCGTGCGGCCCCCTCCACCGCCTCGGCGTCCGAATCGCCCAGGGACCGGATCAGCGCCTGCTCGGCCTTGGCGCCCGGGACCCCCCCGAGCACCCCGAGCATCGCCTGCCGAGTCTCCCCGCGGGCGGTCTCAAGCCCCTTGAGCAGGTGCGCGAGCGCGCGCACGCCCAGTCCGGCGACCACCTCTCCCGCCTTCCTCCCGACCTGGGCGCGGTCCCCGAGGAAGGGGAGGATGTCGGGCAGAACCTCCATCACCCCCAGTCTCTCCGCGGCCGCCAGGGCGTAGACCCGGAGCGCCTCCGGCCCCTCCCGGAGCGCCGCGCGCACCACGTCGAGGACCGGCTTCCCCGACTCATCCAGCTCCCCCAGCACTCGGAGAGCCGCACAGCGGAGCTCCATGTCCCCCGCCTGGGCCAGCCTACAGACGCGCTGCAACGTTCGATCCATGCGAACCTTCCTACGAGAATTCCCCTCGGACGAGGGGAATTCTAGCAGCGCTCGCGGAGTGATGTCAAAAGACGGGCCCCGGGATGCGGCGATTCCGACTTCGATACCTGAGAGGGAGCGCCCCGACAACCTATTATCGGCCAACCGGTTCCATCGCGTTAGGTTTAACTTAGCATCCGGCGGAGGGACCGGCGGCCCCGCTTGTGCCGGACTGGCAGCACCCTTACGATCTCCGCACGTGTCGAGAGCCATCCTCCAACCAAAGCTCGTCAACGGACCCACCGGGGATCCGGCCCTTCACGTGGACCTGGAAGGGGAGGGGCGGGCCCTCCTGTTCGACCTCGGCCGTCTGGACGGCCTGGCTCCGTCCGAGGTCCTCCGCGTCACCGACGTGTTCGTTTCGCACACTCACATTGACCACTTCATCGGTTTCGACGACCTGGTGCGCTGGCACCTGGGGCGACCCTCCCGCATCCGGATCTACGGCCCGGCCGGGATCCTCGAGAACGTCGAGGGGCGCCTCCGCGGCTACACGTGGAACCTCGTGACCGAGGAGTCCCTCGCGGTCGAGGCGATCGAGGTCGGCGACGCAGGCGGGCCGGTGCGTTCGCGCGAGTTCCTCTGCGCGCAGGGGTTCGCCGCGGGACCCGTGCAGGGACGCGCGGGGAACCGGCTCCTCGACGAGCCGCTCCTCGCCGTCACGGCCGCGGTCTGCGACCACGGGATCCCGTCGGTGGCGTACCGGGCGACGGAGAAGGACCGCCACCGGGTCCGGATGGACGCGGTGGAGCAGGCGGGGCTCCCGGCCGGGAGGTGGCTCGCGCGCCTGAAGGAGTCCGCCGCGCGCGGGGACGATCCAGGCGCGCCGATCGAGGTCGAGGGGCGAGGCGCGGTCCCACTCGGGGAGCTGGCGGCGCGATTCCTCGAGCGCGTTCCGGGAGCGAGCCTCGGCTACGTCACGGACGTCGCCTGGCACGACTCGAACCTTGCGCGGCTCGGGAGCCTGTTCCAAGGGGTGGACCTCCTCTACTGCGAGAGCAACTTCCGGACGGCGGACGAGGCGCGGGCCCGGGAGGTGCGCCACTTCACCGCGCGCGACGCGGGGAGGCTCGGCCGGCTCGTCGGCGCCCGCGAACTCCGGACGTTCCACTTCTCGCGCCGCTATCATCCCGACTTCCAGGCTCTGATCACGGAGGCGGCCGCGGCGTTCCGCGGGGAGGAGTCCGGACCGTGAGGATCGGCTGGACGCGACGTCTCCGGGTCGGGCTTCTCCTTCTGCTGGCGGCTGGCTGCGGCGGCCCGACGGCCTGGAGGGACCGGGAGATCCACCGTGCCCTGCAGCAGGACGCTCCGGGCACTCCTCCGCGGGAGGCGGAATCGCCCCAAGAGCCCGCCGAGGCGCGCTAGCGCCAGGCCTCGGCCCCCGGTTTGCTCTCGTCCTTCGGCGTGACGCCGGGGATCGGGCCCCGGAGGGACGCGACGCCGGAACCTCCCGGACCCCAATTGGTAATGTCGGCGGGCTCCCACGACCCGCCTCGCCCGAAGACCGGGCTCGAGGCGCGGGGACAAGCCGTGTCGCAGCCTTGGGACAGGGAACAGGCTCCGACCAAGACAAACCGCACGGTTTTCCGGGCTCCGCGCGGAGGAGTCTTGTATCCTCGGGGGTGCTGGGGTAGGCGGCCCTCCCCCCGGGGTGCGAACGGGAAACCGGGATTCCCTCTCGGAGGGAAAGGGGTGGGTCCATGAAGACTTCTGGAACGCTCGCGGCTGGGGCGCTCGTGTGCCTCGCGGCCGGGGGATGCGCGACGGGGATCGAGTCGTCCGGACGGAACCCCCGGCTCGTGGCGTCTCTCGAAGCGACCGACTGGGGGGAGGAGAGGCCTCTCCGCCTCTCGGAGTATCGCGACGGGACGTCCGCGCCGGCACCGGAAGCCGGCGGCGAGCCGCGGCGCGCCGTCGCCGCGGCGGGGGCCCGGCCCGCCTCCGCGAGGCAGGTCCCCTCGAGCCCCTCGTCCGCATACCGGCGTGAGGCCGCGGCGCGCCGACCCGCGCGCCCCTTGCCCGCCCCGCTCGTGGTGCAGGCCGAGAGGACCGCGGCAGCCGCGGCGCGCCGGGAGACCCCGCCCGCGGCGCCGGCCGCGGCGGCTCCCGCCCTCGTGCCCGCTCCCCCGGCGCCGATGGCGCCGGTCGTGGCGCGAGCGCCGGAGGC
>JAKEIC010000366.1 GCA_022614695.1 Planctomycetales bacterium
CCAGGGCCACGATCTCTTCGGTCGTCATGCCGACCTCCCTCTCGTGGAGGAAGATCGGCAGATCAGCCGTGGAACTTTATCGGAGTAGGACTAGGCGCCACGGTCCCGGCCGTCTCTGACAGCTTGCAGGAGTGAAGGGCGAGTTGCCAAGGGTAGGCGTTCGCGGGGAGCTTGATCCACCGGCCCGTGAGAAGTGGACTCCCAGGGTTGAGACGGCATCCTTCTACTGGCATAATGTGCTCTAGCAACGAGAGGACCGTTCGTGCGGCATGACTAAGATGCGGCACCCCTCAACATCGAGAGAGTTCCTCTTCCTTCACCTCGGGGACGCGAAGGGGGCACTCCAGGTACGGCCTGCTCACTCGTCACTTCCCGTTTCTGGACAGATCTTCGGTCTCATCAGGGGTGAGGTTGCTGCCGGGGAGATCCTCGACTTCGAATGGGCCAGTGGTAGCCACGTCTTTGACCTTGTGGGTACGGGATTCGCTGGACTACACCTGATTTCGGAGCGCCTCGTCTCGCAACTGACGAGTGCCAACCTCACGGGCTGGATGACTGCGGAGGCGCGCGTCACAGGGAAGGGCGGACGCATCGTAGAGGGACTTCGCCGATTCATCGTCTCTGGACGGTGCGGCCCTATAGACTATGCCCGGTCCGAGATCATGATTGTGAGCTTCCCCGGAGGCCCTGGACGCGTACGACGGGGACTCTACTTCGACCAGGCGACCTGGGACGGGAGCGATGTCTTTAGTCCACAAGGCTCGGGAATCACGCTGGTCACCACCGACTTCAAGCGGATGGTGGAGGAGCAACGAGTATCCAATGTGCGCCTGACCCCGTTGTCCAGGGTGGAGCGTCTCCTCATGGACCACGAGGATGGCACGAACCCTTAGAGCGCCCATGAGCGCCTAACATCATGATCAAATACTGGCCAGGATCGGCCGATGTCTCCTCTGGCGTGCCGGGCGCCGGAGGGGAGCGCCATGGCGAGACCGCTGCTCGACGACGCCCGGGGGGCGACCATCGAGCCGCGCCTGCCGCCGCCCAAGCGGCGGCGATTCCGATTCCCGGGGTGGAACCCGCTCGACAACCGCCGGGCCCTCACCGCGATCCTGTTTGTGCTCAATACCGGCATTCCGTGGGAGGCGCTCCCGCAGGGAATGGGCTGAGAATCGAAAGGGTACGTTCCTTCGGGGATCTGTCGCGGTAGGTCCGAACCTCACGGCTCGTCCCCCGCACGGATCCGGGCGGGCGGTACTACCGCACCCGGCTCTTGCCGCGGGTGATGGGCGGCGAAGCGTTTCCAGGGCGGAGGGTGCAGGGTCCGGTCCACGGTAATCGGCCGATGAACCACACGTCGCCGGGAACGCCGTAGGACGCCTGGGAAGCCGGGATTCTGGCGATCCCGGCCGCGCGCCGGCGGCTACGTCGTCGCGGTCGTGGTCGCGTGCGCCGCGGCCCATTCCGGCACGAGCAGCTCCGCGATCCTCTTCGCCGGGTGCGTCGCGATCCTCGCGATCACGTCCCGCAGGTACGCGAAGGGATCCACTCGGTGCGCCTTGCACGTCTCGACGAGACTGAACAGGATCGCCGCCCGCTTCCCGCCCTCGTCGCTCCCCGCGAAGAGCCAGTTCTTCGTCCCGACCGCCACCCCGCGCACGGCACGGGCTCAGAGACGTCCTTCAGTTCATGAGTTGCGCGGATTTCGGGACGTCCATCGGCTCCTGGTTTCCCGCGTCGCCGACCTTGGAAGCCTCGGCGTATAGTTCCCCCGTTTCCTCGTTCTCGGGTTCCCCGTCGTGGGAGTCTCGTTCAGCATCTCGTTCCTGAGCGTCGGTTGACGCGCGTCTCGTTCCGAGTATCGTTCGGGTGGTTTCTCGGGGAGTCACACGGGGGATCGGGGACGCCTTTTCGCTTGACAGATTGTGCCCGCCTGGGCGGCACCCTTCGATCTCGTGCTGAGGGGGCATAGGCATGAGGACGATAGGGGCCACTCGAGTTCACATGCCTCAGGTTCCGAGTGGCTGGGGCGTCGGGTGGGTCGGCACTCGCAGGCGGCAGGGGAGGTTGCTATTTGCCGTCGCCAGGGGCAACCCGCGCGCGGGCCTCGGCGAGTCGCTGTTCGATCACAGCGCGCTGTGGCCAGTCGGGCGGCGCGACGTCGAGTGCCTTCTCGCAATCAGCGACCGCACCAGCGAGGTCCCCGAGGTTCCACCTCGCCGCGCCGCGGTTGCTCAGTGCCTCCGCGTATCGCGTATCCAGTTCCAACGCGCGGTCGTAGTCCAGTACCGCTCCCGCGTGGTCCCCGAGGGCCCACTTCAAGACGCCGCGGCTGTTCCAGGCCGGCGCGAGTCGCGGGTCCAGGTCAAGTGCGTGATCCAAGTCCGCGGCCGCCCCCGCCAGATCTCCGAGGCACCGTTTCGCTGTGCTGCGGTTGTACCACGCATTCGTATATCGCGAGTCTAGCTCGAGAGCGCGGTCATAGTCCGCGACCGCCCCCGCGTGGTCCCCCGCGCTCTGCTTGACGGTGCCGCGGTTATTCCAGACTTTGGCGTACCGCGAGTCCAGCTCGAGCGCGCGATCGAAGTCGGCCACCGCGCCCGCATGGTCCCCGAGGCTCTGCTTAGCGAGGCCGCGGCTGTTCCAGGCTTGCGCGAGCCGCGGGTCCAGCTCGAGGGCACGGTCGTAGTCTGCCACCGCCCCCGCGAGATCCCCGAGGTCGTGTTTCGCGCCACCGCGGTTGTGCCAGGCGCCCGCGTGCCGTGGGTCCACCTTGAGGGCGCGATCGTAGTCCGCAACCGCCCCCGCGTGATCCCCGAGATCTCCCCTTTCGACTCCGCGGTTGTTCCAGGCCCAAGCGAAGGAGATCCCGGAGTCCAGGGCGGACCCGTACTCCCGGATAGACACGGTGCCGTCGCCCGCGGAATCCGAGCTCTCGATGTAGCCGCGGAGTAGGTGTGCCTCCCAGCCCTCCACTCCAGCGAGGGCCTCCCGAGCACGTAGCCAGTCCTTCTCCAGTGCCAGGATCGCCCCGCGGACGAGGCTGCCCACGCGGCCTCGGGCTTCTCGAACTGCCAGGAGGTGCGGCCGTGCCTCTTCCCCCTCCAGCCGGAAGAACGCCTCGAGGCCCAGGAAGAGCCTCGCCCACGGCTGCTCGGACGACCCGGAGGGGACCCGGCCCCATTCCTCCCGGGCTCCCGCGTTCTCCCCGACCGCCCAGAGAAGGAGGCCCCTCTCGATACGGAGGTCGCCCCGGGCCGGATCCTGGTTGAGCGCCTCCCTGAGGATCTCCGCCGCCCGGCGGGGGTCCGTCTGCCGCAGGGTCTTGGCCTTCGCGACGAGCGCCTCGACGGCCGAGGGAACCGGGGCCACCGGGACCGGCGCCGGCGCTCCCTCGTGTGGCCAAGCCGCGACGCCGCCCCACGCCGCCGCGCCGCCGAGGAGCGCGGCGGCTGCGGCTTTCCACTCCCAGTGCCAGCGAAGGCGCGCCTTCGGCCTCTCGCCGCGGAGCACACGATCCAGGTCGTCCCGCAGCTTCACTGCGTCCGGGTAACGGTCTCGAACGCGCTTCCCGAGGCACACCCACACGACCCGCTCGACGCCCTCCGGGACGTCCCCGCGCAGCGTCCGCAGCTTCGGCGGACCCGCGAGCAGGACCCTCCCGACCACCGCGGCGTCCGTCTCGCCCTCGAATGGAGGGTGGCCGGCGAGCATCTCGTAGAGGACGCAGCCGAGGCTCCAGACGTCCGTCGCGGGGGTGAGCGACGAGACCTCGCCGCGGGCCTGCTCGGGGGACATGTAGGCCGGAGTGCCCAGGGCTTGGCCGGTCGTCGTGAGCTTCGAGCCGTGAGTCGCGAGCTTCGCCAAGCCGAAGTCCACTACCTGCGGCCGGCCGTCGTGCCCGAGCAGGATGTTCCCGGGCTTGAGGTCGCGGTGGAGGATGCCGCGGCCGTGGGCGTGGGCGACGGCATCAGCTACGTCGCGCGCGATCTCGACGGCCTCCCGCCACGGGAGCGGCTCGCGGGCGATCCGTGCCGTGAGCGATTCCCCCTCGATCAACTCCAGCGCCACCCATGCGGGTTCGATCCCCTCCGAGCTCACGTCGAACACCTTCACGATCCCCGGATGGTCCAACAAGCTCGCTGCCTCCACCTCGCGGCGGAAGCGGCGGATCTCGTCCAGGCCAGGACCCCCTTCCCGGGACCGGAGGACTTTGAGCGCGACCTCGCGGCCGTCGCGGGAGTCTTGCGCCCGGTAGACCGTCGCGAACCCGCCGCGACCGAGCTCTGAGAGGATCTCGAAAGGACCGATCATCTGGGGACCCATGCCGCGCCTCCGCCAACTTCCAGCTTCCGGAGAGAGGGGCAGGCGGTCAAGGATCCAAGTCCGTCTGCAGCCCAGCGACCGGGGCCCGAGCGTACGAGATGGAGTTCTGGCGTCCTCAAGTCGCAGCACCCGACGCGGGCCTGTCGGTCACCGGCGCAGTCGCGGCCGGGTCATTCGCGCGGAGTGGCTGATCCCGCCTCGGGCGGCGGGCAGGCCTCCGCAGGGGCACCGTCCGTGCTCGCGCTCGCCGGCGGGTCCGCCGCGCCGTCGGCCACCAGCCGCGCGACGTCTCCGGCGAGGTCCACCCGGCTGTCGTCGTAACGCTCGATGACCCGCACGTCGCGGTGCCGCGAGAACTTCTGCACCGCTCGGACATCGCCGCGGGTCACGTCGAGGGCTTCCGTGATCGCCGCGTGCCGCAGGCCGTGGGGGCGCGCCCGGACCCCAGCCGCTTCCCCGAGCCCGCGGACGATCCGGTAGACGCTCGTCCCCGTGAGACGAGTCCCCTTCCGGGCCCGATCGAAGTTCGTGAGCAGGGGCCCGGAAGCGCCGCCGCGGACCGTCAGCCATGCGGCGAGCGCGACCCTTGTCGGCTCGGGGAGGGTGAGGCGCACCTTCTGGGTGCGGCCCTTGCCGAGGACCGCGACGGTCCCCGCGGCCACGTCGAGGTCCTCCACGTCGAGTCCCACGACCTCGGCTCGCCGGAGGGCGAGGTCGTAGAGGAGGCGAAGGACCGCCCGGTCGCGGCGGGCCTTCGGGTCGTCCCGGTCCACGAGCTGCGCCAGGAGTCCCCGAAACCCCTCGCGCCCCGGGCCTCGGGTGTCCCCGTACGCCTCCGCCCGAACGCTCGGGATCTCCAGGGTCCACGGGACGTGCCCGAGCAGTCGGCCGAGCCGGACGAGGGACCGGAGCGCCGTGATCCGCCGGTTGATGGTCGCGGGCGCCAGGCCGCGCTCCAGGAGCCGGCTGGCGGCCTCTGAGAGGTCGCCGGCGCCGAGGGAGGCCCGGAAGTCCTCCAGGTCGGCCCGGTAGGCCAGGAGGGTACGGGGGTTCCTCCCGGCGAAGAAGGCTTCGAGCAGTTGCTGCGGTCCGGGTCGTCCCTCGGGTAGGATCGGGATGGGGCGGAACGGGACAAGAGTGTCCGGCTCGCTGGGCATGGCGGCTCCCTACCCGGACGCCCGGCGGACCCGCCGGGAGACCGCGAACCGCCCCGTGAGGGAGACCGTGCGTGCCTGTCGGTGACTTCCCCCTGGGGTGGTTCGGCCTCGACATCGCCGGGGACGATACGCCCTACAAGCCGCCTTCGGCGGACGCCCGGTAGACGCGGGGCCCCCTCTTCGCCGCGTCGCCCCGACGGAGAGGAGCTCGTCATCCGCCGTGACCGTGCCCCGTCCTCGTGCCCGTACTCGTGCTCGTGCCCGTGACCGTGCCCGTACTCGTGGGCGTGCTCGGAGCCCGATCGAGCCCGCCCTACCTCCTCCTTCTCCTGAACCTCCTCCGCCTCGGGAAGTGCGGCCCCGAGTCCCCCGCCTCCTCGGCAGGCAGCGCCGCGGGCGGGGCGTCGCCGGCCGAGGACGCGGGCATCGCCTCGGGCGGGGGGCCGGAGCCCTGGGGCCACTCGCCGCGCTTCACCCGGTCCAGGTCCTCGATCAGCTCCGTGGGGCTCTGGTAGCGGTCGGCCGGGTCCTTCTCCATCGCCTTGAGCGTCACGGCCGAGACGCCGGCCCCCACCCCCGGCCGCCGGAAGTGGGGCGGCACCGGCGGCTCCGAGATGTGGCGGGTCATCACGACGGTCGCCGCCCCCGTGAACGGCACCTCCCCGGTGAGCATGTGGTAGAAGGTCGCCCCGAGCGAGTAGAGGTCGGCGCGGATGTCCACCCTCGAGTCGGCGCGGGCCTGCTCGGGCGAGATGTAGTTCGGGGTCCCGAGAGCGGTCCCCTGCTCCGTCCGCGCCGGGGACGTCGGCGTCTCCATCCGCGCGAGCCCGAGGTCCAGCAGCTTCGCGACCCCGTTCCTCGCGATCATGATGTTGTCGGGCTTGATGTCCCGGTGGATGAGCCCGTGCTTGTGGGCGTGGTCGAGCGCCCGCGCGATCTGGAGCGCGATCTCGACCGCTTGCGCCTCGGGGAGCGCCCCCTCGCGCCTGAGCCTCGCCCCGAGGGTCTCACCGTCCACGTACTCCATCGCGAAGTAGTGGACGCCGTTCGACTCGCCGACGTCTATCCCCGAGATGATGTTCACGTGGGAGAGCTTCGCGACGGCCCGCGCCTCGGAGAGGAAGCGCCCGACGAAGCGCGAGTCCTTCCCGAGGTCCGGCGTGAGGACCTTGATCGCGACGAGCCGGTCCATCGAGACCTGCTTCGCCTTGAAGACCGCCCCCATCGCGCCCTCGCCGATCTTCTCGAGGATCTGGTAGCCCGCGATCGAGCGGTGGCCGCCCTCCTGGCCCTGGAGGCGGAAGATGGTCCTCACCTGCGCCTCGGTGAGGTACTTCTTGTCCACCAGGATCTCCCCGAGCTTCTTCGGGACGATCCCGAGCCCGGCCATCTTCTTCTGGATCTCGAGGCACTCGAGGAGCTGCGCCTTGGTGACGAGGTTGTTCCGGAGCGCGATCTGGCCGAAGCGGAGGTCGCCGGAGGCGACGGGGGCGTCGCTCACGGGCGCCTCCGCGCGTCCCCCAGGATCTCCCTCTCCCGGGCGCGCATCCGGCGGCGGTCGGCGGGACGGTGGTCGTCGTAGCCGAGGAGGTGGAGGGTCCCGTGCACCGCGTAGAGGGCCACCTCGCGCCCGCGGGGGAGCGAGCGTCGCCTCGCCTCGCGATAGGCCGTCTCGACCGAGAGGACCACCTCGCCGAGAAGCGCGGGGCCGCCCACGCCGCCGCCCCGCGGCCCGTGAGGGCCGTCCGGGCCGTCGCCGAGCGGGAACGCGAGGACATCCGTCGCGCGGTCCTCGCCGTGGAAGCGGCGGTTCAGGTCCCGGATCGTCCGGTCGTCCACGCAGGCGACCGAAAGCCCGCCGGACCCCGCGGCGACGCCCTCCTCGCGGAGGACCCGGCCGCAGAGGCGGGCGAGGCCCCGCGCGTCCACGCGCCGGCCCTGCCGGTTCGCGACGGCGACGGGGGGGCTCCTCTTCGTCATCACCGGGCCCTCGCCCCCGGCCGCGCGTCGGGGTAGCGGATGCGGCTGTGGAAGACCCCGACCAGCACGCGCACGAACGCCTCCTCGATCCGGCGGAGCTCGCGGAACGTGAGGTCGCACTCGTCGAGCTGCCCGTCCCCGAGCTTCTTCCAGATGATCGTGTGGACGAGGTCGCGCAGCCGCCCCGGGGTGGGGTCGGAGAGGCTCCGCGAGGCGGCCTCGACCGAGTCGGCGAGGTGCATGATCGCGGTCTCCTTCACCTGAGGCTTCGGGCCGTCATGGCGGAAGGCGTCGCGGGGGACCGAGGAGTCGCCCTCGAGGGAGACCGCCTCCTGGTAGAAGAACTCGATCACGCTCGTCCCGTGGTGCTGCGGGATGAAGTCCACGATCGCCTGCGGGAGGTCGTACTCCCTCGCGAGCACCACCCCGTCCTTCGTGTGCGCCTTGATCACGAGGGTCGAGAGCGTGGGGGAGAGGCGGCCGTGCCGGAGCCCCTTCTTCCCCTCGTTCTCGGTGAAATACTCCGGCTTCATGGACTTCCCCACGTCATGGTAGTAGGCCCCGACGCGGGCGAGCAGCGCGTTCGCGCCGATCGCCTCGGCGCCGGCCTCGGCGAGGCTCCCCACGACGACGCTGTGGTGGTAGGTCCCGGGCGCCTCGAGGAGGAGGCGGCGGAGCAGCGGGTGGTTCTGGTCGGAGAGTTCCAGGAGGCTGATGTCGGTCACCACGTCCGCGAGCGCCTCGATGAACGGGAGGGCCCCCGAGACGAGGAAGCCGAGCAGCAGGCCGTGGGCAAGGAGGGCGCCCGCGTCGGCGAGGCCGCCCGGGAGCGCCGCCGGGGGATGCAGCGCCAGGTGGACCAGCCCCGCCAGCGCCCCGGCCGCGAGGCCCACCTTCACGAGCCGGGCGCGGTTCCGCACGCGCCGGGCTCCGAGGACGGCCACCCCGCAGCCGGCCCCGAGCACGGCGAGCGCCTCGAGGTCGGTCGCGACGCCCCCCGGCGCGCCGATCCCCGGCGCGCGCCAGGCGACCGCCAGGTCGTAGAGGAGCAGCGCCGCCGACTCGGCCGCGAAGCGCGGCCCCATCGCGATCGCCACCACGCAGGTGGCGAGCACCGCCGGCGTGTGCAGGACGAGACGGAACGGCGCCGGCGGCGCTGCCTCGAGCAGCCGCGCGGCGGCGAGCGTCCCCAGGCCCAGGAGCATCGCGAGCGCGAGGCGGCGCGTGGAGCGCAGCACCTCCGGGTGGAGGCGCGCGAGGTAGAGCGCGACGAGCGCGTGGCCGGCGCCGATCGCCCCCGCCGTGCCGAGGAGGCGGCGGGCTCCCCCTTCGGCCCCGGCGCCGGCGCCCGGGAGTCCCCCCGGGACCACGTCGAGGATGAGGACGGTCGCGGCGGTCGCGAGCACCCACAGGAGGAGGAGCGTCGTCCTCCCCTCGGCGGCCTCGTCCCCGGGCGCCCACGGCCGGAACCCGCCCCGGACCCGATCCCCCGGGAGCCGGCCGCGGCGGCGGCGCAGGAGGATCACCGGACCTTCCTCCCCGCCCGGTCGGCGGCGTACGCGTCCACGATGTCCTGGACGAGGCGGTGGCGGACGATGTCGGCGGTGGAGAGGCGGACCACCGAGACCCCCCGCATCCCGTCGAGGATCTCCACCGCGTGCACGAGGCCCGAGACGGCGCCCCGCGGGAGGTCCACCTGCGTCACGTCCCCCGTCACGATGGTCTTGCTCCGGGCCCCGAGCCGCGTGAGGAACATCTTCATCTGGGTGACGGACGTGTTCTGCCCCTCATCCAAGATGATGAAGGAGTCGTTGAGGGTGCGCCCGCGCATGTAGGCGAGCGGCGCGATCTCGAAGACGTCGCGGTCGAGGTTCCGGCGGATCTCGGCCGGGGGCAGGAAGTCGGCGAGCGCGTCGTAGAGAGGCCGGAGGTACGGGTCCACCTTCTCCTCGAAGCCTCCCGGGAGGAACCCGAGCCTCTCGCCCGCCTCCACGGCCGGGCGGGTGAGGACGAGCCGGTGGAACTCGCCGGCCCGGAGCGCCCGAACGCCGGCGGCCACCGCGAGGTAGGTCTTCCCGGTCCCGGCGGGCCCCAGCGCGAACGTCAGGTCGTGCTCCTCGATCGCTTCGAGGTAGCGGGCCTGCCCATCGGAGCGCGGCGTCACCAGCTCGCGGACGGCCGGGACGGCCCCGCCGGCGGGCGCCGCGCCCGCCGGCGTCCGGGGTGGCGCGGGCGTCGCCTTGGACTCGGCCACCCACTCGAGGACCTCGTCGGTCGCGGTGGGGCGACCGTCGCGCGCGCGCCGCCGGAGCCGCTCCACGATCCCGGCCGCGGCGGCCACGGGGCCCTCCTCCCCCTCGATGCGGAGCCCCCCCTCGCGCGCCGAGACCTTCACGCCGAAGGACTCCCGCAGGAGCCGGAGGTGGCGGTCGCGCTCCCCCAGGAGGAGCAGCGCCTCGGTCGGGTCGGCGATCGGGAACACGCGGGCGGGCATCCTAACCGCCCGCCATCCTCAGGCACGCGTACCCGACCGGCGCCGAGAAGATGAGGCCGTCCACCACGTCCAGGACGCCCCCGAACTCGGGGAAGAGCACGCCCGAGTCCTTCACCCCGGCCCGGCGCTTGAGCCGCGACTCGACGAGGTCGCCCACCTGGCAGGCGACCGAGAGGGCGGCGGCGACGGCGAGGGCCCCCGCAAGGCCGAGCGCTTCCCGGACCGCCGGCGCCGCGGGGAGGAGCGCGAGGCCCACGGCGAGGCTACCGAGCAGCCCCCCGGCCGCGCCCTCGATCGTCTTCTTGGGCGAGAGCAGCGGCGCGAGCGGGCGCCGCCCGAGGCTCCTCCCCGCGAAGTAGGCGAAGATGTCGGCGGACTTCGCCGTGAGCCCCGTCCAGACGAGCGCCTGGAGCCCCGGGTCCCCGGCCGCGCCGCCGAACCGGAGCCCCCGGGTCGAGAGGAGGAACGACGCGAGCCCGCCGACGTACAGCGCCCCGAGGAGGGTCGCCCCGATGTCGGCCAGGTCCTCCGGGCCCCGCCCGCGGGCGAGCCAGAGCGCGAGGAGCCCGAGGAGCCCCGCGAAGAGCGCGGCCGGCGCGCCGGGGATCCCCGGGAGGCCGAGCGGACGCGGCGACGCCCGGAGCCCCTCCGCCGCGACCATCGCGAGGGCGAGGAAGGTCCCGAGCCGCGACCAGGGCGCGAGCCCCGTGCGGCGCGAGAGCGCGTAGAACTCGGCGCACCCCGCGAGCGCGCCGAGCAGGACGACCGCGGTGAAGGCGAGCGACGTCCCGAGGAGCCCGTCCGCGAGCAGGGCCCCCGCCACGGCGGCCATGAGGGCCGTGCCGAGCAGGAGGCGGATCCGGAGGCCGCGCGAGAGGGCGCTCACCGGGGGGGGACCTCGGGAGGGGGGGGAACCTCGAGAGGGGGGAAAACCTCTGGCAGCCCCCCGTAGCGGCGCTCCCGGCCGGCGTAGGCCTGGAAGGCCTCGGCGAGGTGCGCGCGCGTGAAGTCCGGCCAGAGGACCGCGGTCACGTAGAGCTCCGCGTAGGAGATCTGCCAGAGGAGGAAGTTCGAGACGCGCATCTCCCCGCCCGTCCGGATGAGCAGGTCGGGGTCCCGCGCCCCGGGCGCGTAGAGCGCCGAGGCCATCCGCTCCTCGTTGATCTCCTCGGGGGCGAGACGGCCGGCCCGGACCTCGGTCGCGAGGGTGCGCGCCGCATCCACGATCTCGGCTCGTCCCCCGTAGTTCAGGGCGAGGCAGAGGACCATCCCGTCGTGGCCGCGGCTCCCCTCCTCGGTGGCCCGGAGGTCCCGCTGGACCTCGGGGGGCAGCCCCTCGATCCTCCCGACGCTCGTGAGGCGGACGCGGTTGCGGACGAGAGTGGGACGCTCGGCGACGAGGAAGTCCGAGAGGAGCCGCATCAGGAAGGCGACCTCCGCCTGCGGCCGCTTCCAGTTCTCCACGGAGAACGCGTAGAGCGTGAGGCGCTCGATCCCGAGCCGCGCGCACTCCTCGGAGACCTCGCGGACGGTCTTCACCCCGGCCTGGTGGCCCTGGACCCGCGTGAGGCCGCGGGCCTCCGCCCATCGGCCGTTCCCGTCCATGATGATCGCGACGCTCTTCGGAAGGGCCTCGCGGGGCGGGGGAAGGGCCTCGTGGGGCGAGGGCAGGGCCTCCCGTGCCGCCCCGGGGGCTCCGGCGGGCGCGCGGCTCTCAGCCACCCGGCGGTTCACTCCCGGCCCACCTCGACCCCCCGGGCGAGCGACTGGCGGCGCTCGGGCCCGACCGAGACCAGGGAGGCGGGGACCCCGACCTCCTCCTCGATCGCGTCGAGGTAGCGGCGGCACGCCTCGGGGAGCCGCGCCTCGCTCGTCACGTCGGTGATGTCCTCGGTCCAGCCGGGGAGCTCCCGGTAGACCGGCTCGGCCCGGTGGAGCGCCACGGCGTCCCCGGGGAACTCGGTCGTCTCCCGCCCGTCGAGCTTGTAGGCGACCGCGAGGCGGAGCTTCTTCTCCCCCCCGAGGATGTCGAGCTTGGTGACGGCGAGGTGGTCGGCCCCCGAGACGGCCGCGGCGTAGCGGCTCGCCACGGCGTCGAACCAGCCGCAGCGGCGGGGGCGACCGGTCGTCGCCCCGAACTCGGCCCCCCTCTCGCGCAGCCGCGCCGCCTCCTCCGGGGGCAGTTCGGTCGGGAAGGGCCCCTCCCCCACGCGGGTTGCGTAGGCCTTCACCACGCCGACGACGTCCCCGGTCTGCGAGGGAGGCACCCCGGCGCCGGTCGCGACGCCGCCCGGTCCCGCGGAGGAGCCCGTCACGAAGGGATAGGTCCCCGCGTCCACGTCGAGCAGCAGCCCCTGGGCGCCCTCGAAGAGGACGCGCTTGCCCGACCCCAGCGCCTCGCGGACACGGGCCTCGGCGTCGCCCACGTGGGGGAGGAGCCTCTCGGCGAAGTAGAGGTAGCGCTTCACGACCTCCTCGGGGTCCGAGGGCGGCTCGCCGTAGAGCGCCGAGAGGATCGTGTTCTTCTCGGCGACGTTCGCGCGCGTCAGGTTCCCGAAGAGGTCCGGGTCCCTGAGGTCCCCCACCCGGACCCCGGTCCGCGCCACCTTGTCGGCGTAGCAGGGGCCGATGCCCCGGCCCGTCGTCCCGATGCGGTTCGCCCCCTTGTCCCGGAGCACGTCCCACCGCTTGTGGGCGGGGAGGACGAGGTGCGCCCGGGCCGAGACCACGAGCCGTCCCTGCACGCGGTGGCCCCGGGACTCTAGCTGCGCGATC
This sequence comes from Planctomycetales bacterium, assembly GCA_022614695.1. Taxonomy (GTDB): domain Bacteria; phylum Planctomycetota; class JAKEIC01; order JAKEIC01; family JAKEIC01; genus JAKEIC01. Next base: position 12,733 of record JAKEIC010000366.1, read on the forward strand.
TCGGCGAGCAGCAGCTCCGGGTCCACGACGCACCCCCCGCCGATCACGCAGGTCGTGCCCGGGCGCAGGATGCCGGCCGGCACGAGGTGGAGGACGTAGTGCTCGTGGCCCACCTGGACGGTGTGGCCCGCGTTCCCGCCGCCCTGGTAGCGGACGACGAGGTCGGCCTCCCCGGCCAGGACGTCAATGACCTTGCCCTTGCCCTCGTCGCCCCACTGGAGCCCGACCACGACCCGGCTGCTCATCGTCGAAAGGATACCTTCTCGGCGCCCCCGACGAAACAGCCGGAGGACGGGGGGGAAGCCCTACCCCCGCCGCCCCGCGGGCCTTCCCCTAGGGGCCCCTTGCGCCTTCGGGCCGGCCTTGCGCTGGAGGACGAGCAGGTTGTAGGCGCCGGCCCGGACGGGGTCGCCGGCGTGCGCCGCGCGGCCGGCCCGATTCAGCTGCTTCAGGTGGAAGTAGATCTCGCCCTTCGCGGAGTCGTAGTCCTCGGCCTCCTGGGGGCGCGCGACCGCGTCCTGGGGGGACGACCCGGTCCCCGTGAGGAAGGACGCCAGGGCGTCGCCGCGCCCGATGAACGCCGGCGTCGCGCCGAAGAGGGGGGCGGCCGGGTCCCCCCGGAGGAGGTCCACGACCCGGCTCACCTTCTCGGTGAGCCAGTGGACCGAGGTCCCGATCTTCGGCCCGGCCCGGTAGTCGGCGGCGCGCTCGGGCTCTCCGTCGTGGGCCATCTCTCCCACGAGGATCGCCTGCCGGAGCCACGTCTTGGCCTCGGCGACCGCCCGCCCCTGGACGATGGCCGGGGACTGCGCCTCGGCCGCCGCGAGGGCGCGGTTCCGCGCGCCCTTCTCGACGGCTCGCCGCAGCGTCGCGAGCCGGTCGAGCGCGTCCCGGCCTACTCCGAACTCCGCCAGCGCCTTTCGGTCCCGTGCGAGGAGCCGCGCCGTCGCCGCGGCCTGCGCGACCAGCCCCTTCCCCCGGAGCCTCCCCCCCGCCCGGACGATTTCCTCGCGGTCGCGGCCCATGCGCACCCCCTCAGCCAGGCACTCTAGCGACCGCCGGGCGCCCCCTCAACCGACCAGGACCACCCGCCCGTGCAGCTCGGCCGCCCGGCCGAACGCGGTGGCCGCTCCGCCGACCGCGACCAGGTCGCCGTCCGGGCCGAGAACCCGCACCCACTCGCCCGCCGCGAGCGCGCCGGCTCCGGACTCGATCTCCCCCTCGGGGACGGGCCTCC
>JAKEIC010000367.1 GCA_022614695.1 Planctomycetales bacterium
CGTGCCGGGCGAAGGAGGAGGGCGGGAGGCTGGTCGCCCTCCTGGAGCGACCCGAGAAGGAGGTGGTCGCCGCCGCGGAGAGGGCGTTGCGCGACCTGAAGGAGGTGGGTGTGCAGGTCCCCGAGGAGGAGCTGTTCCGCATACTCAATGCCGAATCTCTCGTCACGCGGACAGCCGCCGCCGGGCTCGTCGCCTACCTGGATCTCGACGTGAAGAGGAAGATGGGGAAGGAGCCCTGGGTCCTCGTCGAGAAGCCCGTTGTCCCGCGGCTGCTCTCGTGCCTCAAGCAGGGCGACCCCGACCTGGCCACCGCGGCCGCCGGGGCGCTCCGGTCGTTCGAGCAGCGCTCCAACTTCCGCAACGCGAGCAGCATCGCGGGCCAGGGCTGGGAGCCCTGGTGGGAGCAGGTCCGGTTCGAGAAGGCGACCATGGACAAGGTCCGGTCCGATTGGGACCGGGTCGTGGAGATCATCCAGTCCGGCGACAAGCCCAAGCTGAAGGAGGCCAAGGAGCTGCTGGGGCGATGCGAGGCGGCCTACCAGGTCCTGATAGACGACAAGAAGAGCAAGTCCCGCTATGAGTACGGCGACTACGGTCTCTCGGAGATCCGGAGCACCATGGTGATCGTCCGCAAGAGCATGGTGAACGACTAGTGGTTCGACACGGAAGTCCTGACGCTTCGCGTCAGGACCCCTCCGGCTCACCACGAGCGACCCCCCAGGGGTTAACTTCACGCTCGTGAAGCCGGGGATGCCCCGGACGATCGCGCTCCCGAGCCCGGCGGCGACCCGGCGGCTCGCGACGCGCGTGGCGAAGGGGCTCCGGCCCGGCGACGTCCTCGCCCTCGTGGGCCCGCTCGGCGCCGGGAAGACGACCTTCGTGCGCGCGCTCGTCGAAGCCCTCGGCGGGGATCCGGCGGAGGTCGTGAGCCCCACGTTCGTCCTCGCGACCCGCTACGCGGCCGGGTGCCGGATCCCGCTCGTGCACGTGGACGCATATCGCCTGGAGGGGGCCGAGGAGTTCCGGAACCTGGGCCACGAGATGCTGTTCCCGGCGGATTCGGCCACGGTGATCGAGTGGGCGGACCGCGTCCGGGACGCGCTCCCCTCGAGGACGGTCCGGATCGAGATGCAACCGAGCGGCCGTTCCTCGCGGACGGCGCGGATCGGTGGGCCAGCGGCCAGAGTTAGCATCTTGTTCGGTCTCGGCCGGCGGGGATCCTGAGCCGTCCGCGGGAACTTGGCAGTCGCCCGCGAGCAACCAATTGCGCCACCGTATGTTAGATTGATGCCTCGAGACGTGCCGGGCGTGCGATTCCGTGAACTTTGCTCGCGCCGGGCACGTTTTGAGGAGGGACGGAGGGATGCCCCGGTCCGACGAGGACCTGATGCTCGCCGTCCGTGGGGGCCATGAGAGCGCCTTCGGGGAGATCGTCGAACGCCACCAAGCGCCGCTGCTGCGGTTCTTCGTCCGGCTCGGGGCCGACGCGGCCCAGGCCGAAGACTGCACCCAGGACGTCTTCGTCAAGCTCTATCGGGCCCGGGAAGGCTACGTGCCGAGGGCCAAGTTCACGACCTATCTCTATCGCATCGCCCGGAATCACTGGATTGACGTCGTGCGCGCCCGCCGGGCCTCGCCCGCTCCCGTCTCGCTCGACGCGCCCGTCGAGGGCGAGGGAGAGCCGTCCGATCTCGCCTCCCGCATCCCGGCCGCCGGCGGAGAGGACGAGCGTCGGGACCTCCTCGAGGAGATCGAGCGGGCGATCGCCCGCCTGCCCGAGGAGCAGAGGCTGGTCTTTGTCCTGGGGGAGGTCCAGGGGCTTCCCTACGTCGAGGTGGGGGAGATCCTCGAGATCCCGGTGGGGACGGTGAAGTCGCGCATGCACGCCGCGGTCCAGAGGCTCCGGGAGATCCTCGCGCCGAGGAGGGTGCGGTGAGCGCTCCCGCTCCCACCTGCGCGGACGTCCGCGAGAGGCTCGTGGACCTCGCCCGCGGCGCGCCGGGCGGCGCCGAGCCCGAGATCGCCGCCCACGCCGCGTCGTGCCCGGCCTGCCGCGCCGAGGTGGCGGCGACCGCCGAGGTGCTTGCGCTCGTGCGGCGGCTGCCGCAGCCCGCGCCGGGGCCCGGCTTCCGGGCGCGGGTGCTCCGGGCCGCCGGGATCGTCTCGGGGCGCCGTCCGGCAGTGCGGGTCTACCTGCGCGACCGGATCCGGAACGCCCCCATCTGGGCCGCCGCCATCGTCGCGCACGCGGCGGTATTCCTGGTCCTCGCGGGGATCGCGATCACGACGGTCGTCGCGCCGAGGACGGTCGTCGTGGCGGGCGGCTTCGAGTCCGGAACGGAGTTCGAGGAGGAGACGCCCATCCCCCCGATCGAGAAACCTCCCATCCCGGACGCGCCGCGTGGGCCGCTCCCGACTCCCCCTATCCCGGAACTCGAGTCGCCGGCGGACCGCCCGCCGCTTCCCGTGGGACCGGATCCGGTCGGGCCCGGGGCGCGCACGAGGCCGCCGCGTCCGGAGTGGGAGCGCCTCCCGCTCTCGAGGCGGTCCGATCCGCACGCGAGCGCCATGGCTTGGATCGGGCGCCGCCTGACCACGGAGTCCCGGATGGGGCGGCGGACGGCGGCGGGCGGGGACGCCTGGACCGAGCCCATCGCCCGTGGGCTCGCGTGGCTGCGCGCGACGCAGGTCGAGGACGGCTCCTGGGACCCGGCGGCCCACGGGGGCTCCGCGGAGTACCGGGTGGGCCTCGCCGCCCTCGCGCTCCTCGCGTTCGCGGCGGAGGGGGCGGGGGCGGTGGGCGAGGACGCGAACTCGGTCACGGCCCGCCGGGCGGCGACGTTCCTCCGCGAGTCGCAGGACCGCGAGACCGGGCTCTTCGGGCCGGCCGGCGCCCACCGCCTCTACAACCACGGGCTCGCCCTCCTCGCCCTCGCCGAGGTCCACGGCCTCGACTTGGCTCGGAGGCACGCGCTCGGGACGATGGCTCTCCGGCCCGCCCTCGAGCGCGGGGTCGCGGCGCTCGCGCGGGCGCAGCTCCCGGGAGGCGGCTGGGGCTACGCGCCCGGCGCGCGGACCGCGGACACGTCCGTCACGGCCTGGCAGGTGGAGGCGCTCGCCGCGTGCCGGATCCTGGGAGTGGACCCGCCGCCGGGGGTCCTGGACGGCGCCCGCGCGTGGCTGCGATCCGTGGCGGACCCCACGGGCCGGTTCGGCTACCGCCGTCGAGGGGACCACCCTCGGGGGGCGGCCGCGCTCGCGGCGGCCGGGGCCGTCGCCGCCGCTCTCCTCGCCGAGCCCGAACCGGAGGGGGCGGCCGAGGGGCGAACCGCGCTGCTGCTCCGGGCCCTGCCGGCGTCCTCCCCCGACCCCGACCGCTACCTCTGGTGGCACGCGACGACCTGGCTCCACGACCGGGCGACCGAGGTCGGCGAGGACGAGTCGGCGCAGGCCCGCGCCCGCGCCGCCTGGACGACCTGGCGCGTGGCGCTGGGCAAGGCCCTGGTGCCTTCTCAGGAGGCGGACGGCTCCTGGGCGCCACGCGACCGCTACGGGGAGATCGGGGGACGGGTCTACGCCACCGCCATGAGCGTCCTCTGCCTGGAGACGCCCTCCCGTTAGGCGCCACGCCAGCCGTTGACGCCCCAGCCCGGGCCCTCAATAATCCCGACTCCCGCGCCGCGCCGGGCGTCCTCCGCGGGAAGCGAGGTGCCCTCTGCCCGTTTGCCTGAACTGCGAGGTGGAGCTCCCCGCGGGGACAGAGAACTGCCCGCACTGCGGCGACCCGGTGGACGAGGTCGTCGGCGGCGAGGAGGGCGGGGCGCCCGAGGCAGGCGGCCCGGAGGCCGGCGGGGGCGCGGGCGCCCTCGCGGGTCCCGCGGCGGCTCCCCCGGTGGCCCCGAAGCTCCTGGACGAGCCGCCCGGAGGCGGGCTGGCCGAGGAGCCGCTCCCGAGCGCGGCCCCGTCTCCCGAGGCGTCGGGGGGCGCGGGCGACCCGGGGGCCGATGCCGGAGCGGCCGGGGGTGAGGACGAAGAGCGGGCCGCGCGCCGTCGCGAGCGGGCCGAGAGGCGAGCCCAGGAGCCCGGGAGCGGGATCGGCGAGGTGATCCCTGGCAAGCGTCGTTCGGAGGGCCGGGCGGCGCGCGGGGAGGGCGGCGAGGGCCGGCCCGGCCGCCCGAGCCGCGCCGAGCGGGGCGCGGCCGCGCCCACGGACCCGGCGAAGCTCGCCGAGAAGAAGAGGAAGGCGATCCTCGTCCAGAAGCGCGGACCGGTGCTCCTCGCGATCCTTCTCTGGTTCTACTTCGTGGCGCTCCTCGGCGGCGAGTTCGGAGTCTCAGTCTACGGCGCCACCCCCGGCCAGAAGCTCCTGCTCCAGGACGTGATGTTCGGGGTCCTCGGCCTCTTCGCGATGCTCTTCCTCTACGCGCACCTCAAGATGGGCCGCCTGATCGCCGTGGTCACGGCCGTCTTCATGGTCGCGCTGACGCTCATGTCGTACTTCATGAACAAGGCCGAAAACGCCCCGGCGATCGCGGGCACGGTGCTTTGGCTCCTGGTCCAGTTCGTGCTCCTGACGGGCGGGACCGGCGGCTTCGGCGCGTTCATGCGGAGCTTCCTGGGCCTCGTCCTGGGCCTCGCCGCAGGGATCCTCTTCGCGATCCCGGCCGCGATCGAGGCCCTCGTGGCCCACGTCGAAAAGGCGATGGAGAGCGGCGAAGAGGCGGGGAAGTCCGGCCGCGCCGAGGAAACCTGGCCGCTCTTCCTCGAGGCCATTGACCGATTCGACAGGATGGAGAAGTGGCTCCTCGAGGTGCCGAAGGAGCAGGGAGTTGACCTGAAGGCGCTCATGATCGAGGAGCACGTCGCGAAGCCGATGCGGCGCGAGAAGCTGCTGCCGGGCCTCGCCCAGGCGGCCTACAGGATCGTGAAGGGCTCGGGGAGCGAGCGCTGGAGCATCGAGGACGTGATCACGACCCAGAAGGCCGCCCTGGAGGCCGCGCGGAAGAGCGAGACCCCTCCCGAGGGGCCGACCGAGGAGCTGAAGGCCAAGTGGGCCAAGGAGGACGAGGAGAACGGGGCGCGCTGGAAGGAATGGGAGACAAAGTACGGCGACCGGGCCAAGCACGAGATCCTGCGTATCGTGGCTCGATACCTGCGGTCCCGGCCCGCGGGCCTGCAGTCCGTGAAGGCGCGTTCCGCCACTGCCGAGTTGCGTATCGGGGAGGAGACACACCGTGAGAGCCTGGTGCCTGAGAGCGAGGAGTCCCCGCACCGCTTCACGGGGGTGTGGGACTGGTGGAACGACAAGGTGCAACCGAAACCGGATCTGAAGCGGCCCGACCTCCCGGTCAAGGAGAAGCCGCTCAAGGAGGCTTGGTCTTCGCAGAAGCTGAACGAGGAAGGCTACCTCAAGGACATCGCGGAGAAGCTCAAGTGGCAGATGGGGGAGGTCCGGAACTGCGTCATGCTGATCCGGATGCTGGTCAGCCTCGACGCGACCCTCACGGTCGCCCCGCCGCCCGAGAAGCCCCCCGAGGAGGCCGGCCCGCCTCCGGAAGAGGGCGCGGCCCCCTCGGGCGACGAAAAGAAGGAGGGCCCGCCCCCCGGCGAGGAGAAGAAGGAAGGTCCCCCGCCGGGCGAGCCGCCTCCGGCGCCGCCGGCCGAGGAGAAGAAGGAAGGCCCCCCGCCCGGGGAGCAGTCCCCGGGCGAGGAGAAGAAGCCGGATTCCCCGGGCGGCGGCGGGCGGTGAGCCGGGGGGTCGGGGTCGCCCCGGCGCTCCTCCTCCTCGGCTCCGGCCTCGTCGCCTCCCCGGTCCCGGCCCGCGCCCAGGACCCGGCCCCCGCGCCGGCGGGCGACCCAGCCGCCGCGGAGGCCGCGGCGCTGGAGAAGGCCCTGGAGGCCCTTAAGAAGGCCCTCGCGAGCCGGATGGACCCCGACATCGCGCGCGCGTGCGAGGAGCTCGGAGCGACGAGGTCCCCGAAGGCGATCCCGCGGCTCGCGCCGCTGGTCTCCGACCCGCGGGACGTGGTCGCCCTCGGCGCGTTGCGGGGGATCCGTGCGGTCGGGGGCGCGCCGGCCGCGGAGGCGCTCCTCGCGCTCGAGCGCGGGCTCGAGAAGCGCCCGCCCGTGCGCGTCGAGGCGATCGCGGGGCTCGGGGCCCTGAAGGAGCGGCGCGCGCTCGCGACGCTCCAGGATCTCGTCCAGGACCCGAAGGTCCCGGTCGCGGCTGCCGCCATCGTGGCCCTCGGAGAGATCCCCGACCGCTCCTCGATCGAGATCCTCCTCAAGCACTGGGAGGGCCTCTCGGGGACCGTGCGGTTCGCCCCCGGGGCGAAGAAGCAGGCCTCGCCCAATCAGGCGCGGCTGGACGCCCTCCAGAACACGATCAAGGACGCTCTCGGAGCCATCACGGGGAAGAAGGACCTCTCGACCCTCGAAGCCTGGAAGGACTGGTGGAAGGCGAACAAGGCGACGTTCCGCGTGCCGGCGCCGGGCGAGACCGCCGCTCCCGCCGCCGCGGCCGACCCGCCGCCGCCGGCGGCCCCGGGGGGCGCGCCCCCGGCCCCGGCCGTCCCGAAGCCGGCCCCGAAGCCCGCCTCGAAGACGCCCGCCCGGGCCGCGAGTCCCGAGGAAGAGGCGAAGTTCGGCCGCGAGCGGACGGAGCCGATCCCGCTCGCGGCCCCACTCGGCGCCCCGCTCGCGGCCCGCGAGACTCCCTGGTGCATCGTGGCCCTCGCCGGGGGGAAGCCCGCCGACCGGGAGGCGGCGAAGTCGCTCGGCGCGATCGCCCGCCAGGTGGAGGCGGCGATCCGGGCCCGGGTCCCACTCCCGCCGGACGAGGACGAGAACCTGCTGAAGACCGTCGTCCTGGTCGTCGCCCCGGGCCCGCAGGCGGCGGCCGTGCTCGCCGCGGCGGGGCTCGCGCCGGCCGACGCCGAGGCGGCCGCGAGGCGCCTCGCGGCCGCGGGCGTCTGGTGGCGCCGCACGGAGGATCCGCTGGTCCTCGTCGAGCGCCGCCCCGGGGAGGCGGTCGGGACGGGCGCCCACGGGGGGCGGCTCGCCCACGCGCTCGCGCACGCCTTCCTCCCCCGGGTCTCGCGCTGGGCGGTCGAGGGCTTCCCGGCGTGGCTGGACGAGGGATTCGCCTGCGCCGCGGACGCGGCCGCGCTCCCGGGGGCGTCCCACTCCTGCGTCCTGGCGGAGGCCCGGGCCGACTTCGCGGAGCGCGCGCGCTGGGCGGAGACTCTCGTCCCTCTCGCCCGCGCCTCCTCGGACCCGCCGCTCGCGGGGCTCTTCGCCCGTGCCCTCCCCGCCGACCTCGGGGGGGCCGAGGCGGCGAAGGCGACGTCCTTCGTCTCCTGGCTGCTCGAGACGCGACGCGAGAAACTCCGCGCGCTCGTCAACAACCTCACGGCGACCCGCTCGCCCGAGGCGTTCCCGGAGGCCCTGGGCGAGACGGCCGACGCGCTCGACGCGGCGTGGAGGGCCTGGGTCCAGCGATGAGCCCCCCGCGTCTCGTGGCGAGCGGAGTCGTGCTCGGCGTCCTCGCCCTCGCCCGCATGGCGACCGCCCAGGATGCCGCGCCGGGCGCGGAGGTCCCGGCCGCCGAGGAGCGCCGGGCGGTCGAGACGGCCGTCGCGTCTCTCCGGGCCGCCCTCGGAAAGGGCTTCGAGGACGACGTCATGAGAGCCTGCGAGGCTCTCGGCGCGACCCGGTCGCTGCTTGCGGTGCCGGCCCTCCGGGGCCTCGCTTCCGATCCCAGGGACGCCGTGGCGATGGGGGCGCTCCGGGGGCTGCGCGCGATCGGCGAGGCCCGGGGCGCCGCGGGACGGGCCGGGGTGGGGGACATCCTGCTCGCGCTGCAGAAGGGACTCGAGTCCCGCCCGGTCGTGCGCGCCGAGGCGGTCTCGGCCCTGGGGGCGCTCGGGGAGAGGCGGGCGCTCCCGGTCCTGCGCGACCTCGTCGCCGACCCGTCCACCGCGCTCGCCGCCGCGGCGATCGTCGCCCTCGGCCGGGCGCCTCACCGGGACTCCGTCGAGCCCATCTTGAAGCACTGGGAGTGGCTCCTCGGGGCGGCGAAGTGGGACGCGGGGGAGAAGAGGCGCGATTGGGACCGCGGCCCGCGGCTGAGCACGCTCCAGGGTCCGATGCGGGACGCGCTCCGGAGGCTCACCGGGAAGGCCTTCGAGGAGTACGAGGCGTGGCGGGACTGGTGGAAGGCGAACCGGAGGACGTTCCGGGTCCCGGACGCCCCCGCGGGCGCGGAGCCGCCCGAGCCCGAGGCGGGAGAGGCGCCCGCAGAGGACGCGCCGCCGCCGGAGGCGCCGGTGAAGCCCCCGCCGGCGTCCCCCGAGGAGGAGGCCCGGCGGGGCCGGGAGCGGACGGACCTCCCTCCCTTCGCCCACGCGTTGGGGGTTCCGGTCGTCGCGCGGGACACGCCCGGGTGCGTGGTGGCGACCCTCGGCGGCACGGAGGCGGACGCGGAGGAGGCGAAGGCCCTCGCCGCGGTTGCGGTCCGGGTCGAGGCGGCGCTCCGGGACGCGGTCCCGGCCCCTCCGGGGGACCGCGGGCCGGTCGGGTTCCAGCCGGTCGCCGTCTGGAGCCTCCCGTCCGGGAACTTCGTGCGGCTCCTCCTCGGCGCCGCCGGCCTCCGAGCCGGCGAACTGGACGCGGCGGAGAGAGCCCTCGCCTCCGCGGGCGTCCTCGTCCGCGGGGGAGTCCAGCCCCTCGTCCTCGTCGAGAGGCGGTTCGAGGAGCTGGCGGGGGAGGGAGCCCACGGCGCCCGGCTCGCCCACGGGCTGGCCCATGCGCTGCTTGGCCGAGCGCTGCGCCGGGCGGGGGCGAGGCTCCCGGCCTTCCTCGAGGAGGGGATCGCCTGCGCCGTGGACCGCGCGGCGGTCCCCGGGGCCGATCACGCCTGCACGCCCGCCGACCGGCGGGGCGCGTTCGAGTCCCGCCCGGACTGGCCGGGGGCGCTCGCCGACCTCGTGCGACGCGGGGACGACCCGCCGCTCGAGAGCCTCTTCGTTCCCGCGTTCCCCTCGGACCTCGACGGGGCCGAGTCGGCGAAGGCCGGCTCCGTCGTCGCCTGGCTCCGAGCGACCCGCGCCGACCGGTGGCGCACGTTGCTCGACGCCCTCATCGAGGGCGGAGGAGCCGAGGCGATGTCCCGGGTCCTCGGCTCCGAGGTCCGGCTGCTGGACGCCGAGTGGAAGGGGTGGGCCGGCCGCTGATCCGCCGGGGTCCCGCCCGACGCGCGGTCGTCCTCCTCACGGGCTTCGAGCCGTTCGGACGCCACCGGATGAACTCCTCGTGGGAGGCGATCGCGCCCCTCGACGGGAGGACGGTCGCGGGGGCCCGCGTCGTGGCGCGGCGGCTCCCGGTCTCCTACGCCCGGGCCGGGAGGGCGCTCCGACGTCTCCTGGCGGAGTCGAGGCCCCGCGTGGCGGTCGCCTTCGGGATGCACGCGGGGTCCGGGATCCTCCTCGAGCGCGTGGCGCTGAACTTGGAAGACAGCCGCCACCCGGACAACGACGGCCGCCGCCGCCGGGACGCGCCGATCTCGGCGAGGGGACCTGTCGCCTACCTCTCCGGGCTCCCTCTCCGCGCGCTCGAGAGGGCCCTCCGCCGCGCGCGGCTCCCCGCGCGCCTCTCGAACTCCGCCGGGGCCTACCTCTGCAACCACGTCTTCTACCGGCTCATGGAAGCCGCCGCGCACGCCCGCGGTCCGAGCGCCGCCGGCTTCGTCCACCTCCCCCCGATCCGGGGCCCAGGGGTCGCGGGGAGACGGGGCCTCCCCCTGGCCGCCCTCCGCCGCGCGGCGGGGAAGATCGTGGAGACTGTAGTTAGGAAGCGCCCAGCAAGATGACTCGGAGGCTTCCCACTGCGGCCCTTGTCTTCTCGGTCGCGAGCTCACCGTCTACCGTCACGAGTCCAATCGCGTTGTGCAAGACGGCCGAAGCAAGGTGCAAGCAATCGTAGGACTTGAGCCCGGTCTTCAGCAGGAGTTCCTGAGCTTTGCGGATCTCGGTCTCCGTCACCGCAAGTCGGTGGAGGTTGCCCAGAGCCAGAAACCTGTCTCCCGCGCCGTCCGCGAGCCGGCGATCCCAGCCTCCATGCGCGCTTCCCGCGACGAATACCACCTCTTCCCACGTGGCCGCGGAGGTCACGGCCTCGATGGACCCTGCCGCGGCGCGGGCCAACCAACCCTCGCAACCTGCAATTACCGACGGTTCGCGGTTCTTGAGCATCGGTGTCGCGAAGACACCGGTATCCAAGTACCAAGACTCCATGATTCGCTAGCCGGAGCGACTGTCCAGGAGGTCCCGGTGAGATCGCACATGGGGAGCCGCCGGGAACTCCCGGCAGAATCGCAGCCAGGATGTCCAGGGCTCGTCGGTCGCCACAGCGTGGGCCTCGGGGGGGGCGGCACCGAGCGTAGGCTTATCTATCCGCTCCAATAGGAGGCGGGCGACACGTCGTCGTCGCGCCTCGGGGAGGCGCGTGAGCACGGCGACGACGAGTTCCTGAGCCTCCTCTGGCGAAGCGCCGCACCGAAGGCCGACTTCGAGAGCTGTCTCGACTGCAATCATAGGTTCTTTGTGGAAGCGTAGTACGTGTCGCCCCCAACTTCGGCGGAGGCTACCTTGCCCTCCTTCACGAGCCCCTCGATGGCCTGCTGATACTTGTCCCAGGTCGAGGTGTCACCGCGAGATCGCAGTGTGAGTAGAACAAGAGTCATCACGAGCTTGTTGTCGGCCTTCTTGTCCGTTGTCTCCAACTCGATCATGATCTCCAGGAGCTTCAGGGCCCTCGCGGGATCCTGTTCGAGCAGCCGTAGAATCCGCCTCGGCAGCGGCTCCTTTGCCGCCTTGAATCGCTCGAGCTCTATGGGCATAGCTGACCGTTCACCACTTCCGGCTCGGGATTATCCGGATTGTGGCGCTGCTTCTCAAGAGATCGGGATGCGGCGTGCCTGGTGCCAAGCGGCGCAAGGCTCGGCTACCCCCCCGCTCCCGCGTGCGGGTCGGCGGCGAGGGCGGCGCGCGCCGCCGCCAGCCGCGCGACCGGCACCCGGTAGGGGCTGCACGAGACGTAGTCGAGTCCGAGCGCGTGGCAGAAGGCGATCGAGGCGGGGTCGCCGCCCACCTCGCCGCAGATCCCGACCTTGAGACCCGGCTTCGTCTTCCGCCCCTCCGCCGTCGCCCAGCGCATGAGCTGGCCCACGCCCTCGACGTCGAGGGTCCGGAAGGGGTCCTGCGGGTAGATCTCCCTCTCGAGATAGGCGCCGATGAACTTCCCGACGTCGTCGCGCGAGATGCCGAACGTCGTCTGCGTGAGGTCGTTCGTCCCGAACGAGAAGAAGTCGGCCACCTCGGCGATGCGGCCGGCGGTGACCGCGGCCCGGGGCACCTCCACCATCGTCCCGATCGAGAGCGCGAGATCCGCCTTCGTCGCGGCCTGCACCTCGGCGGCGATCCTCTCCACCTTCTCGCGAAGGAACCGGAGCTCCCGGGCCTCCCCGACGAGCGGGATCATGATCTCGGGGTGGACCCGGCCTCCCTCGCGGGCGACCGCCGCGGCGGCCTCCAGCACGGCGCGCGCCTGCATCTCGTAGATCTCGGGCATCGTGACGCCGACCCGGCATCCCCGGTGGCCGAGCATCGGGTTCGCCTCGCGCAGCACCTCCACCGTGTGCGCGATCTCGGCGACGGGGATGCCCATGTCCGCCGCCACCCTCTCCTGGCTCGGGACGTCGAACGGGAGGAACTCGTGGAGCGGCGGATCGAGGAGCCGGATCGTGACCGGGAACCCCTCCATCGCCCGGAAGATCGCGTGGAAATCCTCTCGCTGCATCGGGAGGAGCTTCGCGAGCGCGCGCTCCGCGCCCCCGGCCTTCCGGGCGAGGATCACCTCGCGCATCGCGTGGATCCGCTCCTCGGGCGAGAAGAACATATGCTCGGTGCGACAGAGGCCGATCCCCTCGGCGCCGAGCTTCCGTGCCACGGTCGCGTCGAGAGGCGTGTCGGCGTTCGCGCGAACCCCCAGCTTCCGCGCGCCGTCGGCGAACCCCATCAGGCGCTGGTAGAGGTCGGCTGTCCCGCCCTTCGGCGCGGCCGCCCCGCCCACGACCGCCAAGAGGACCTCAGACTCCCGCGTGGCGAGCGTCCCGGAGAAGACCTCCCCCGTGAAGCCGTCGAGGGAGATCGGCTCGCCCCCGGCGACCGTCACGCCGTTGCCGCGGACGAGCCTCCGGCCCGGGTCCACCTCGAGCGTCCCGCACCCCACGACGCAGCACTTCCCGAGCCCTCGCGCGACCACGGCCGCGTGGCTCGTCCGGCCGCCGACGGTCGTGAGGATCCCGGCCGCCGCGTTCATGCCTCCGATGTCCTCGGGGGTCGTCTCCTTCCGGACGAGGACCACCTTCTCGCCGGCCTTGGCGGCCGCCTCGGCCTCCGCCGCGGTGAAGACCGGGCGCCCCGAGGCCGCCCCCGGCCCCACGCCGAGGCCCGTCGCCAGGAGGCGCTTCGCCGCGACGGCCGCCCGCTTGGCCGACGGGTCCAGCACGGGGAACAGGAGCTGCTCGACGTGCTCGGGCTCGACGCGCTTCACCGCGTCGGCCGGCGAGATCCGCTTCTCCTCGACCATCTCGACGGCGATCCGGACCGCGCCGAGCCCGGCCCGCTTCCCCGAACGGGTCTGGAGCATGTAGAGGGTCCCCTCCTGGACCGTGAACTCGAGGTCCAGGAGGTCGCGGAAGTGGGCCTCGAGCCTGTCCTTGGTCGCGACGAGCTGCGCGTAGACCTCGGGCAGCTCCCGCTCCATCTCGGAGATGGGGCGCGGCGTGCGGATCCCCGCGACGACGTCCTCCCCCTGGGCGTTCCGGAGCCACTCCCCGAAGATGCGGTTCTCGCCGGTCGCCGGGTCCCGGGTGAAGCAGACTCCGGTCGCGCTCCTCTCGCCCATGTTCCCGAAGACCATGGCCTGCACCGTCACCGCTGTCCCGAGGAGGCCCGTGATCTTGTTGATCTTCCGGTAGGTGACCGCCCGATCGTTGTCCCAGCTCTTGAAGACCGCTTCGATCGCGCCGTCGAGCTGCGACCGCGCGTCGTCGGGGAACTCGTCGCCGCCCCGCTTGATCGCGAGGACGTACCCGTCCACGACCGATCGGAGCTGCTCGGCCGTAAGCTGGGAGTCCTCCTTCACGCCCGCGGCCTTGCGGGCCGAGGCGAGCACCTCCTCGAACGCGTGGTGGTCCACGCGGAGGACGACGGAGCCGTACATCTGGAGGAGCCGGCGGTAGGAGTCCCAGGCGAAGCGGGGGTTCTTCGTCCTCCGGGCGAGCCCGTCCACGGCCGGCCGGGTGAGGCCCAGGTTCAGGATCGTGTCCATCATCCCGGGCATCGAGACCGCGGCGCCGCTCCGGACCGAGACGAGGAGCGGGTTCTCACGGTCGCCGAACCTCATGCCGATCGCGCCCTCCACCCTGCGCAGCGCCTCGTCCACCTGTCCGCGCATCTCCGGGGGATTCCCGCCCGTGCGCTTCCGGATCTCGCAGATCTCGGCCGAGATCGTGAACCCCGCGGGGACCGGCACCCCGAGCTGCGTCATCGCGGCGAGCCCGGAGCCCTTCCCGCCGAGGCGCTGCTTGTCCGAGGGATCGCCCTCGACGCCGGAGGGACCGAACGAGAAGACGAGCTTCGGCATGGGGGACCCCCTCTCGAGGACGGACCGGATGCGGGCGGGATTCTCGGAGGGGGGGCGAGGCCCGTCAACGGAAAGTCAGCGCTCCTCCGCGGCCCGGCCCGCGAGCCTCTCCTCGCACTCCAGGATGTCCCGCTCGTAGTAGACCCGGAGCGGGTGCTCGGGCTGCCGCCGGAGGCACTCGCGGAACGCCTCCGCGGCCTCCTTCCAGCGGCCGCCATCCTTCAGCGCGAGCCCGAGATTCGCGTGGCCGCCGGCGAATTCGGGCCGCAGCCGGACGGCCTCGGAGAGGTCGGCAAGGCCCCCGGGGAGGTCGCCCAGGTCGCGGCGCGCCAGCCCGCGCTGCCCCAGGGCGTCCGGGTCCCCCGGTCGGGCCCGGAGGGCTGCCTCGCAGTCCGCGAGCGATCCGGCGAGGTCCTGGAGCTTCCGCCGGAGGATCGCCCGGTTGTGGAGCGCTGCGAAGAGGTCGGGCTTCCGGGCGATCGCGGCGGAGTAGTCGGCTTCGGCGCCCGCCAGGTCCTGGAGTTCCTCCTTCGCCAGCGCCCGCTGGGAGTAGAGCTCCGCCCAGTCGGGTCGGGCCTCGATCGCGACGTCGAAGTCGCCGATCGCCCCGCGCGGGTCGCCGGCGGCGCGTCGCAGGGAGCCGCGCGTGATCCGGGCGTCCAACCAACCGGGCCGGAGACCGAGCGCCCGGGAGCAGTCGTCGGCCCCCGCGGCGTCGTCCCCGAGCGCGGACCGCGCGTTCGCGCGATTGAGCCACGACTCGGGGTGCTCGGGCCGGAGTCGGATCGCCTCGGAGAGTTCCCGCTCGGCCTCGGCGGCCTCCCCGAGATCGAGGAGGAGCGTCCCCAGGTCGTAGCGACGATCCGGATCGGCGGGCGCGCGGCGCGCCGCCTCGACCAGGTCGGCCCGGGCGCCCGGCCGGTCGCCGGTCCGGATCCGGAGCTTCGCGCGGAGCTCGTATCCCGCGGGTCGGTCCGGGTAGTCCGAGAGGTACGCCTCGGCGTCCGCCCAGGCGCCCTCGAGATCGCCTCGGCCCTGCCGGACCCCGGCCCGGAGGAGGCGCGCCGCGGCGCTCCGGGGCTCCATACGGAGGGCCGCCGAGAGGTCCTCCTCCGACCCTGGGAGATCCCCCATCCTCTGGCGCACACGGCCCCGGAGGTACCAGACCGTAGGGTGCGGGATCCCCGTCTCGAGGACCTCCGTCGCGTCGCGGAGGCACTCGGCCGCTTTGCCGGAGGGACGGCTCTCCTCGCCGAAGACCCGGAAGAGCGCCGCGATCCACCCGGTCTGGTCCCGGAGCTGCTCCCGGGCCGACTCCCAGTCGCCGGTGGAGACCGCCATCAGGGCGCGGGCGACGTGGCCGGCCCTCGTCCCGGACTCCAGCAGGCGCGGGAGATCCTCCACCACGACGACGGCATGGAAGGCCTCCGCCTCGGGAGGCACGTCGAGCAGGGCCGCCGCGAGCCGGTAGGCGTTCGCCTCCGCCCACTCCGGCGCGTCCGTTGGGACCCGCGCCCACTCGGCCTTGGCCGCCGCGAGATCCCGGGTCGCAGCGAGGAGAGCCCCCCGTTCGATGCGCCACGCCCATCGCTGCGGCTGGAGCCCGAGGGCTTCCCCGAGCATCCGGGCCCCCTCCCGGGGATCCGTCGTGCGGATGCGGCGGGCCGCCGCGGCGAGGTCCTCCGCGCGCCCGGGGTCCGGGGAGTCCGTCTCGGCGGCCCCGCGGCCGCCCCGCGGCCCCGGAACCGTCCCGGCTCGGCTGCCCAGGATCGTCGAGGCCGCGGCGATCGGGACGAGGACGGCGCCGGCGAGCGCGGCGGTCGTGAGCGTGACCCGCCGGGGCGACCGCGCTCGCGGCGACTCGCCCCTGAGCACCCGGTCGAGGTCGCCCCGCAACGCGGCGGCGTCGGGAAAGCGCGCGCCGGGACGCTTCGCGAGGCAGACCCGCAGGATGGTCTCGAGCCCCGGAGGCGCGTCGGGACGGATCCGGCGCGCGGGGGGGGGCTCCGAGAGCAGCACGTGACCCACCACCGCGGCGGGGGACTCTCCCTCGAACGGCGGCCGCCCCGCGAGCATCTGGTAAAGGACGCACCCGAGCCCCCAGACGTCCGTCGCCGGCGTGAGCGTCGAGACGTCCCCCCGAGCCTGCTCGGGGGACATGTAGGCCGGTGTCCCGAGGGCCTGGCCGGTACGGGTGAGCCTCGAGCCCGTGGCGACGGACTTCGCCAGGCCGAAGTCGGCGAGGAAGGCCCCGGCGCCCGGTTCCACGGCCGGCGGATTCTACGGGAACCGCACCACCCGCGCCTCGGAGGAGAGGCCGCCCGCGACGACGCGCAGGGAGTAGTGGCCGCGCGTGATCGCGCCCGAGGCCGGGGTCGAGAAGGTGAGGGAGGTCCCGGAGGCGGACGCCGACGCCGGGAGGACGAGGGTCCTCCCGGTGCCCCCCTGGTAGCTCCGCGCCTCTCCGCCGAGCGGGCCCGTGAGGATCGCCACGGGCAGGTCCCCGGAGGCCCCGCGGAGCCGCAGCCCCGCCACCGAGACCGTCGCGCCGGAAGAGAGCGTCACGGGGAACGCCGAGGAGCCCGCGATCGCCGTCACGACGGGCCGCCACGAGTCGGCTGCCCCGCCCCCCTCGTCCACGACTTCGGCGGAGGTGAGGACCGAACCCCCTCCCCCCCCGGCGAGGAGCACGCGGCCCCCCGGGAGAGGAGCCGCCGCGTGGTAGGTCCGGGAACGCGTGAGCGGGACGGTGGTCCAGGCCCCGGTCGAGGGGGTGTAGACCTCGGCCGTGTTGAGCACTCCGCTCCCCGTGCCGGCGGCGACGACCACCTTGCCGGAGGGCGCAAAGAGGCCGGCCGTGTGCGCCCGCCGGGCGTTCGCGAGGAACCCGGTCGAGCTCCAGGTTCCCGTGGCCGGGCTCCACACCTCGCACAGGGCCGTCTCGGTCGAGCTTCCCCGCCCCCCGGCCACGAGCACGCGGCCGTCGGGCAGGAGCGACTCGGTGAACTCGTAGCGCCCGCTCTGCAGCAGGCCGGTCGAGGTCCACGTGCCCGTGCTCGGGTCCCAGATCTCGCAGCTCCGGAGCTGGGAGGGGAAGGCGGCGGAGTCGTAGCCGCCCGCGACCAGCACGCGCCCATCGGAGAGCTGCACCGACGCATGGTCGTAGCGCGCGGCTCCGAGCGATCCGGTCGCCGTCCACGTGCCGGTCGAGGGGGCGTAGAGCTCGCAACTCGAGCGGGCGTTCGAACCCGTGCGTCCCCCGGCGGCGAGGAGCCGGCCGTCCGTGAGAAGCGTCGCCGTGTGGGCGTAGCGGGCCGTCGCGAGGGCGCCCGTGGCGGTCCAGGTCCCCGTCGAGGGGTCGTAGAGCTCGCAGGAGGCGAGCGTGGCCGTGCCCATCCCCCCCGCGGCCAGCAGCCGCCCCGTCGGCAGCAGCAGCAGCGGGAACTCCGTACGTGCCGTCCCGAGCGCGCCGGTCGCGGTCCAGGTCCCGGTCCCCGCATCGTAGACCTCGCACGAGGAGAGGAGTCCGCCCACGGAGTTCCTCCCGCCCGCCGCGAGCACCCGCCCGTCGGGGAGCGGGCACATCGAGAGGGGCATGTGGGCGGTCCCGAGCGAGCCCGTGATACTCGCCGCGGCGCCGAGGGGCCCGGGGTGGACGAGGCAGGTCGCCAGGGCCCCTCCGTTGTCCCCTCCTGCCGCGAGGACGCGGCCGTCGAGGAGGACCGTCGCCGCGTGGCGCGCGCGCGCCGCCGGGAGGGCCGTGACCGTGGACCAGATCCCGGTGCCCGGCTCGAAGAGCTGGCAGGTGGCGAGCGGCGAGCCGCCCGCGCCGAGCCCCCCGGCCGCGAGGACCCGGCCGTTCGCGAGGAGCGTCGCCGTGTGGGCCTCGCGGGCCGTCCCGAGGCCGCCCGTGGCCGTCCAGGTCCCGGTCGCCGGGTCGTAGGTCTCGCAGGTGGAGACCGGCGCGGAGCCGGTCGAGCCGCCGGCCACCAGCACGCGGCCGTCCGCGAGGAGGGTCGCGGAGTGGGCGAGGCGGGCCCCGGCCATCGAGCCGGTGGCCGTCCAGGTGCCGGACCCCGCGTCGTAGACCTCCGCCCCCGCCAGCGCGCCCGAGGCGTCGCCGCCGCCGGAGACGAGGACGCGGCCGTTCGGGAGGAGGGTCGCCGCGTGCCGGTCGCGGGCCGCCCCGAGCGAGCCCGTCGAGCTCCACGTCCCCGTCGCGCCGTCGTACACCTCGGTGGACGAGAGGAACCCCGACCCGGACGAGCCGCCGGCCACCAGCACCTTCCCGTTCCCGAGGAGCGTCGCGGGGGCGAGGGACCTCGCGGCCGCGAGGGATCCCGTCGTCGTCCACGTCCCGCTCGTCGGGTCGTAGACCTCCGCCGAGGAGAGGACCCCCGCCCCGGAGTCGCCCCCCGCCGCGAGGACCGACCCGCCGGGCAGCAGGACCGCGGAGAATTCGCGGCGCGCCGTCCCGAGGGACCCCGTCGCGGCCCACGTCCCCTCGACCGGATCGTAGACCTCGGCCGACGAGAGCGGCGTCCCGCCCGCCTCGCCTCCGGCCGCGAGCACGCGCCCGTCGGCGAGTCGCACGAGGGCGTGGGAGTCGCGCGCCGCGGCGAGGGAGCCCGTGGCGACCCAGGCGGGGGCCGCCGGCTCGGCCGGCGTCGTCGCGGACCGTTCGGTCGTGTTCGTCTCCTCGTTCCCCGCCTCGTCGCGGGCCCGCACGACGAGGAAGTACGCCGTCCCGGCGCGGAGCCCGCCGGCCGTGAAGACCGGGACTCCCGCGTCGGTGAGGAACCAGGGCGGCTGCGTGAAGACCTGGCTCCCGGAGGAGGTGGCGCCGTAGACGGCGTACCGGAGGTTCGCCGAGGCGCTCGTGTCGTCGGTCGCGGGGATCCAGCGCAGCTCGATCGCGTAGGTGGAGACGGCCGTGGCCGAGGCGGCGCCGCCGAACGTCGGGGGCGTCGAGTCGGGGGGCGGCACGTACGTGAAGGCCCCCGCGGCCGTGGCGGTCTGGAGGTCCACGTTCGTCACGCTCACGTTGACGGCTCCCGCCGCGCCGCCCGGGGTCGCGCAGGTGATCGTGGTCGTGCCCGAGACGGTGACCGTCGTCGCGGGGCTCCCTCCGACGGTCACGGTCGCCCCGGCGGCGAAGTCCGTCCCGGAGAGCGTGACGAGGGTGCCGCCGGAGGTGGGACCGGTGTTCGGGGAGACCCCCGAGAGGGAGGGCGCCGGGCCCTGGAACGTGAAGCCGCCGGCGAGGGTCGCCGAGTTCCCGTCGGCGTTCGTCACGACGACGCTCGCGGGGCCCATCGTTCCGGCCGGGGTCGTCAGGACGATCGTCGTGGACGTGACGGAGGAGACGGTGACGGGCGCCCCGCCGATCGTGACGGTCGTCCCCGGGAAGAATCCGGTCCCGGTGATCGTGACCGTCGTGCCGCCCGCCTGGGTCCCCGCCGTGGGAGAGACGGCCGAGATCGTGGGCGCCGGCCCGAGATACGTGAACCCGCTCGCGAGGCTCCCCGTCTGCGTGTCGGGGTTCGTGACGACGACGGTCTGCGGGCCGACGGCGCCGCTCGCCCCGGTGGTGCAGAGGATCCGGGCGCCGTCCAGGACTTGGACTCCGGTCGCGGAGGCGGATCCGATCGCGACCGCCGCCTGCGAGGCGCCGCTCCTCTGGAACCCCGTCCCGGTGATCGTGAGGGCCGTCCCGCCCGCGACGGAGCCCGACGTCGGCGCGACCGCCGTGACCGACGGGGCCGGGGAGCCGTAGGTGAACCCGTTCACGACGGTGGCCGAGAGGGCGCCCGGATTCGTCACGACCACGGTGGCGGGCCCGGCCGTCCCGGCGGGCGTCACGACGGTGAGAGTGCTCGAGGAGAGGACCGCGACGCCCGTCCCGGCGCTCCCGCCGACCGACACCGTCGCGCCAGCCTGGAAGGACGAGCCCGTGACCGTGACCGTGGTCCCGCCGGATGTCGGCCCGAAAGTCGGGTCGAGGGACGAGATCGCGGGCGTGAGCGGCGGAGGCGGCGGCGCGGGCTCGGGAGTGGCCCCTCCGCTCTTCCCGCCGCGGGAGCAGGCCGAGGCCGCCAGGGCCGCCGCCGCGAGCGTCGCGCCGAGAACCCTCGAGATCGCCGCCGGGGTGCGCATGGGCTCTCCTCCTGCTTGAGGAATGGAGAGATCCCGCGCACTGTCCGGTCTATACTCGGGGCGTGCCGTTCGGACCGCTGAGCGTTGCCTGCCCGGCGTGCGGATCCACCGACGTGGCTTACAGTTGCGTCCCGACCTGCTGCTTCAACCACGTCTGCGCCGCCTGCCGCGCGAGCTTCACGATCTCGACGGTTCCGGCGGGCGGCGAGGTGCCTCTCGCCGAGCGGGCCGGGCTCTCCGCCGGCCCGCCGTGTGACCCGACGGCCCCCACCACCTCGTGCGCCCGCTGCGGGTCCCTGGCGGTCTCGTCGGGTCGGGATCCCGAGCCGCTCGCCTGCGGGTCTTGCTACGCGCTCCTCGCCCTGCGGCTCGAGGACATCGCCCGGAACGGGTGACTCACTCCCCTCGCCTCGAGAGCCTCCGCGCGAGGAGGGATTCGCCGAGCAGGAGGAGGAGCGCGAGGCCGAGGAGCGGGCGGCTCACCTCGCTCGCGGGGGACGTCTCGAGCGGGGCGGAGGCGCGCACGGCGCGGGCGACGCGGACCTTCTTGCGGAGGTCGGCCGGGATCGCGGAGAGGAGGTCCGCGGCCGGGACGATCGTCAGGTCGCCCTCGATCGGGTCGAGGGTCGCGGCGAAGAGCGCGGTCTCCTCCACGACCTCCTTCCCCGACTCGCGCTTCAGGTGGATCTCGTGGAACCCCGCCTCGCGCGTCTCCCTCACCTCCACCGCGTACCAGCCCTCCCGGATCTTCCGGGGGGAGTCGAGGTGGGGGCTCCCGCCCCGGGGCGTCACCACCCAGACGTTCTCGGCGTACTGCGACTCGTGGATCACCCACCGGAGCGGCGCGCCGAGCGGGACGTTCCTCCCCTCGGCCTTCTCGCGGGCCAGGTAGAGGACGATCTCGTTCAGGAGCATCAGGCCGGTCTCCCGGACGAAGAGCGCCCCCCACGACTTGGCCCACCCCGTCGTGAGAAGGAGGACGCGCCCCTCGCCGACCCGGCGCTCGACGAGGGCCGGGGTCTCCGCCGGGTCGGAGAGGCGGGCGAGCACCCGCGCCCCCGGGGCGAGCGCGCCCGGGACGGTGAAGTGGCGGCGGACGCTCGGCTTGGTCATCATGAGCCGCCACGCGGGGTCCGAGAGGTCCCGGAAGATCGGGTGCTGCCAGTCGGCGGGCGCGATGCGGAGCGCCTCCCCCTCGACGCGGACCGGCGCCCCGAGGGGCGCCGGCAGGATCCCGGCGGTCCCGTCGGGCCTCCGCGGCTCGCGGAAGAGGAGCCGCGTGTAGTCCTCCGGCGAGACGCGCGAGCCGGGGATCACGAGGAGCGCGCCGCCGTCCCGCAGGTAGGCGTCGAGGGCCGAGCGGACTTCCGGCCGGAGGCACCCCTCGCCGTCGTTCGCGAGGAGGACGAGGTCGTAGTCGCCGAAGGCGACGCTCCCGAGGTCGGTCATGTCGCGAACGGTCGGGCGAATGAGGCTCGGGACGGAGGGGTCGTCCGAATCGGCGTCCTTGGCCGGGAAGAGCTGATACCGCAGGTGATGGGCCTCGTGCTCGACCGGGTCGCTCTCGAGGGGGTTCCCGTCCACGAGGAGGACCCGGATCAGGTCCCGGGCGTGGACCGCCAGCTCGCGGCGGTTGTCCCGGGCGAGCGCGTCCTCCGCCTCGACAAGCTCTACCTGGACCCGGTAGGAGGCCTCGCGGTCGCGGTCGCGCTCCCGGGGCGGGACGAAGGTGTGGTGGAAATCGGCCGTCGCCTTCCCCCGCGGGTCCACGGCGATCTTGGCCGTGCCTTGCGGCGAGAGCGACGCCTCGCCGGGTCCCTGCACGAGGAGCCGCACCGTCACGGGGTCGGCGCGGGCCGTCCCGAAGTTCGCGATCGTCGCCTGGATCCGGACCGGGGCGCCCACCCCCACCACGCGGTCCCCGGTCGAGACCTCGGTGACGGCGAGGTTCTCCCGCTCGCCGGAGGAGACGTCGAGGAGGACGACCTCGCCGGCGAGGCGGGCGACCGAGGCGAGCGCGTCGTGGTGGGGCCGAGGTCTCCGCTCCGTCGGGGGCGACCCGGCCGGCTCGGCCGGGCCCGCGGCGCCTTCTCCGGCGCGGGCCGGCTCCCCCCCCTCTCCGGGGGCGGCGGGGGCGGCGGCGGGGGCGGAGGCTCCGCCGAGCCATCCCGTCGCCTGCATGTCGGAGATGCAGAAGACCTGGCGGCTGGGCCGCTGCTTCACCTCGGGGCGGGCGAGGACCTCGGCGAGGTGGCGGAGCGCCGGCTCCCAGCGCGTGCCCCCGTCCCCGGCCTCGACGGCCATGACCTCCTCGCGGGCCCGGCGCTTCTCGGGAGTCGGCAGGTCGAAGGGCGCGTCGAGCCGGTCGGAGACCCACAGGAGGTAGACCTCGTCCCGGGCCTTCAGGCCCGAGAGGATCTCGCCGGCCAGCGCCTTCGCCCGGTCCATGGCGGTCTCCGCGCCCCGCGGGCCCGAGCGCACGCCCATGCTCATCGAGGTGTCCACGGCGAGGAAGACCGTCCTCTCCTCCTCCCCGAATCCCGCGAGCACCGGGACCTGCGTGAGGACGGGCCGCGCGAGCGCGAGCGCCAGCAGCGCCACGGCCGCGGTCCGGAGGACGAGCAGCAGCAGGTTCTCGATCCGCATCCGCCGCTGGGTCTTCTGGAGGGCTCGCCGCAGGAACTCCATCGCCGCCCAGGAGACGCGCTTGAACCGCCGCCGCGCGAGGAGGTGGATGAGGATCGGGAGGGAGGCCGCGAGGATCCCCCAGAGGAAGGTCGGGGCGAGGAAGAACTCAGTCACGGACGCCTCGTTTGTCGTTTGTGGTCTGGCGTTTGTCGTTCGTGCCCGACGGCAAACCTGAAACGACAAACGACAAACGTCTCCCTCATGCCCTCACCCTCCTCGCCGCCCGGGTCGCGAGGTAGGTGGCGAGTGCCACGTCGAGCGGCTGGTCGGTCTTGAGCGGCACGTAGTCCACCCGGTTCGCGAGGCAGCCCTCCCGCACGGTGGAGAGGAACGATTCCATCTCGGCGAGGTACGCCTGGCGCAGCGCCCGCGGGTCGGCGAGCAGCGGCGGGGCGACCTCGAGCCCCTCGAAGAGCGTGAGCGAGTCGAAGGGGAACGACGTCTCGTGGGGGTCGAGCACGTGGAAGAGGATCACCTCGTGCTCGCGGTGGCGCAGGTGGCGGAGCCCCGTGAGCGTCCTCTGGGGATCGTCCAGGAGGTCCGAGAGCAGGATCACGAGGCCCCGCCGCGGCAGCCTCTCCGCGAGGTCGTGGAGGATCCGCCCGATGTCGGTCGAGGGCCGCCGCTCGGCGTCCTCGAGGGCGGAGAGCATCGTGTGCAGGTGCGAGGGGTTCGAGTGGCTGGGAAGCTCCTCCGAGACCTCCCGGTCGAAGAGGACGAGCCCGGCGGCGTCCCTCTGGTGCAGGATCAGGTAGGCGAGGCTCGCGGCCACGGTCGCGGCGTAGTCGCGCTTGGTCATGCCCGCGGGGTCCGAGCGGTAATCCATCGAGCGGCTCGTGTCCACCGCGAGGACGGCCTTCAGGTTCGTCTCCTCCTCGTACTGCTTCACGTAGAACCGGTCGGTCCGGCCGAAGACCTTCCAATCCAGGTGGCGCAGCTCGTCCCCGGGCGCGTACTCGCGGTGCTCGGCGAACTCGACCGAGAAGCCGTGGTAGGGGCTCCGGTGAAGGCCGGAGAGGAAGCCCTCAACGACCGTGCGGGCTCGCAGCTCGAGGGACGCGATCTTATTGAGCGTCCGCGGATCCAAGTACCGCGGGGATTCCGGCATCGGCGAGCCCCTTCCCCTCCGTGCGGGGGACCGTCTCCAGCAGTCTCGTGACGATCGTGTCCGAGGTGATCCCCTCGGCCTCGGCGTGGAAGTTGGTGATGATGCGGTGGCGGAGCACCGGGTGCGCGACGGCCCGGATGTCCTCCGTCGAGACGGCCGGACGCCCCTCGAGGATCGCGCGGGCCTTCCCCCCGAGGATCAGGTACTGGGTCGCGCGCGGTCCCGCGCCCCAGGAGACCCATTCGTTCACGAAGGGCGCCGCCTCGGGGGTCCGGAGCCGCGTCGCGCGGACCAGCCGCACGGCGTACCGGAGCACCTCGTCGGCGACCGGCACCCGGCGGACGATGTCCTGGAGCGCCAGGATGTCGTCTCCGGAGAGGACGATGGAGACCTCGGCGCGGGTCGGAGCCGTCGTCACCCGCATGATCTCGAGCTCCTCCGTCTCGGTCGGGTAGTCCACCTTCACGTGGAACATGAAGCGATCCTGCTGCGCCTCGGGGAGGGGGTAGGTCCCCTCCTGCTCGATCGGGTTCTGGGTGGCGAGCACGAAGAACGGGAGCGAGAGCGGGTGCTTCCGCCCGCCCGCCGTCACCTGGTACTCCTGCATCGCCTCGAGGAGGGCCGCCTGGGTCTTCGGCGGCGTCCGGTTGATCTCGTCGGCGAGGATCACGTTCGCGAAGATCGGCCCTGGGAGGAACTTGAAGATCCTCTGTCCGGTCCCCTTGTCCTCCTGGATCACCTCCGTCCCGGTGATGTCGGAGGGCATCAGGTCGGGTGTGAACTGGATCCGGTTGAACGAGAGCGAGAGCGTCTGCGCGAGCGTCTTGATGAGCATCGTCTTCGCGAGCCCGGGCACGC
Organism: Planctomycetales bacterium; assembly: GCA_022614695.1. Lineage (GTDB taxonomy): Bacteria > Planctomycetota > JAKEIC01 > JAKEIC01 > JAKEIC01 > JAKEIC01. The sequence goes on from JAKEIC010000367.1 coordinate 24,518, forward strand.
CGACCAGCAGGCAGTGGCCGCGGGCGAAGATCGCGATGAGCACCTGCTCGATGACCGCGTCCTGGCCGACGATCACCTTGCGGATCTCGCCCTTGATCTTGTCGTGCGCCTCGCGGAGCCGCTTCACCAGCTCGAGGTCGGCGCCGGCGGGCGGCGCCGAGGCGGGCTTCGGTTCGCTCATGGGATCACCTCCGATCGGGACGTGAGGGTATCACTTCTCCGCCAGCGCGAACACCGTCAGGTACTCCCGCGACACCATGACGAGGAGTCGCGCCCGCGTCGCCACGTGGACCGCCTTGCAGTTCGGGCAGACGATCCTCTCGCCCTCGGCGGACGGCACCGGCAGGTCGGTGCCGCAGGACGAGGTCCCCGGGCCCCGGACGATCTCCCTCCGGCAGCGGCTCGGCCTCCAGGCGTCCACGCGCAGGAGGGCGCCCGCGAGCTTCGAC
>JAKEIC010000368.1 GCA_022614695.1 Planctomycetales bacterium
GGAACGTGAGCCGGGGGGCGCCCGCCGGGGACCCGAGGCGGTCCAGCTCGCGGAGGATCTCGGCTTCGTCGGCGCTCGCGGCACCGGTGCGTGGGAGGCCGCCGGCGGGGCGCGGGAGCGAGACGTCGTCGCCGCCGAGGACGAAGAGCGCCGCGGCGAGGAGGCCCACGCCCGCGAGGGGCACGGCGACGGGAGCGCACCGCCGGAGGCCCCGCACGAGGACGAGGGGGAGCGCGAACGGCCAGAGTAGGAGAGGCAGCCGGCGGCCGGGCGCGCCGCACGCCGCCGGGCGACCGCACGGGGATGCTGCCAGGACAGCCGCGGGCGGCGGCGGTCCGACCTCGCCCACGAACCGGATCGGCTCGGCGGGGCCTGGCCGCGGGGCCTCGCCCTGCGCCCCCCGGGGGGCCGGCTCGAACGCGAGGTACGGGGGATCCGCATCCGGGTCCAGCCCGCGGACCTTCGGCGAACCCGGACCCGCCGCGGCGTGCCACGCGAGCCCCTGCGCGCGGATCGCCTCGACCCCCTCGCGGCTGGTCGGGACCCGGACCAGGGGCCGGTCCTCGGGGAGGAACCGGTGGCGCGCGCGCCAGAGCTCCGCGACGGCGTCCACGCCCAGGCGCTCCTCGAGCACCCACTCGCCGACCGTCGTGCCCGCTGCGGGCCGGATCATCAGAACACCACCCCCGCATATCCGACGAAGTTCGCCGCCGGCCCCTCCCCCCGGACCTCGTGCGAGTTGGTGTGCGCGAGCACGACCCCCCCGCGGCTCCCGAGCGCCTGGGCCGCGGAGACGCCGGCGGCGATCGCTCCCGGCCCGCAGGCGCTGCGCCGCTCCTCGCCCTCCTCGACGATCCCCGCGGCCCGGAGCGACACGACCAGGTCCAGCAGCCGCCGGTCGTTCGCCCGGGCCCAGGCGAGCGCCTCCGGCCCCTCCCCCTCCGGCGCGAACCCGTAGTAGTCCGCGCCGTAGTGAGTGAGGTCCGACGAGGCCACGACGACGGCGGGGACCCCGGACTCGCGCACCGCCTCCGCCACGGCGACGCCGACCGCGGGCGCCTCCGGGCCCGGCGGGACGCCGATCGCGACGATCCGGGCCTCGGGGAGCAGCTGCTGGACGAACGGTACCTGCACCTCGATCGCGTGCTCGCCCTCGTGGGCGCGCGCGTCCTCGGCGAGGAGCCCTCCGGCGCGCCGCCCCGCGTGGTCGAGGATCGCCGCCGCGAGGTCCCGGTCCGCGGGGACGTCCCCGAGGGGCGTCCGCCAGGCGTCCCCCGGCCAGAGCGAGGGACGCCGGACCCATCCGACGTGGACGGTCCCGAGGAACACGACCGTCCGCGGAGAGGCGGAGGCGAGGGCGAGGAAGACCCGGGCGGCCGTCGGCCCCGAGTAGGCCCAGCCGGCGTGCGGGACGAGGCCGGCGACCGGGTTCGCCGGGGCCGGCGTCGCGCCCGCCGCTCCCGCCGCGGGGCGGCGCGCCTCTTCGAGGCAACGCGCGACCTCCCGCCGGCACTCGCCGGGCTCGGCGGGGTAGAACGACCCCGCGCGGCAGGGTTCCCGGACGCGGGGAGCGACGGCGCGGGCGCTCACGCCTCTCCTCCCCCCGCGGCGGCCGGCGCCGCCTCGCGGCCCGCCCGCGTGTCCGTCTCGAACCGCCGGAACCTCTCGAGCTGCGCGCGCGAGACCGAGGGCCGCACGTCCGCGAGGGACTCCCGGAGGTCGGCCGCGCCGATGGCCCTCTGCTCGGCCCCGCCCACCGCCTCGAGGAAGACCCGGTTCGCGGCCCGCTCGACCACGGCGCGGAGGTCCGCCCCGCTGTAGCCCTCGGTCCCGTCGGCGAGCGAATCGAGCGAGACCTCCTGCGAGACAGGCCGCCCCGAGAGGTGGATCCGGAGGATCTCGCGCCGCGCGGGAGGGTCGGGGAGCCCCACGTGGATCCGGCGGTCAAAGCGGCCGGGCCGGAGCGCGGCCGGGTCGAGCGCCCACGGCTCGTTGGTCGCCCCGACGAAGAGGAGGGCCCCCGGCCCCTTGCCGCGGACGCCCTCGAGCTCCGCGAGGATCTGCGGTACGACCCGCCGCATGACCGACGAGGTGTCCTGGCTCCGGCGCGGGAGCAGCGCGTCCACCTCGTCAATGAAGATCACGGCCCGCGGGTGGGCCCGGGCGGCGTCGAAGAGCTTCTGCACGTTCTGCTCGGCCTCGCCCACCCACTTGCTCATGATCTCGGACGGCCGGACCGTGTAGAACGGCGCGTCCAGCTCGCCGGCGACCGCGCGGGCGAGGAGCGTCTTCCCAGTCCCGGGCGGCCCGTAGAGCAGCACCCCGCCCCCGCGCGGCACCTTGTAGCGCTCGGCGGCCTCGGGGTGCGTGAAGGGGTAGACCATCTTGACGAGGATCTCCTCCTTCACGTCCGCGAGCCCCGCGATGTCCGCGAAGCGCACCGGCGGCCGCTCGGGCAGCAGCCACGCCGCGGCCCCGTCCCCGCCGGCCTCGCCGGCGTCGCTCGCCGCGGCGCGGCCCGAGGCCGGCGCCGAGGCGGGCAGCTTCCGAGCCATCGCGAGGAGCTTCTCCGCGTTCTGGACGCGCGATTCCCGGAGCCGCCCCGTGGACCCCTGCGCGAGCCGGTAGAGGCACTCGGCCGCCCGGAGGAGGTGGACCCGCGCCTCGGCGGGACTCCCCCCCCGCGCCGCCGCGAGCCCCGCGGCCTTCTCCGTCTCGAATCGGTCTACCAGCGCGCGCATAGGAAATCCTCAGCGCCGGGGACGGGGAGGCGCTGAGGATTTCCTAGTCCCCTCCCTCCCAGGCGCCGGCGTCTCCCACGTGCTTCCCGAGGAATTCCGCATTGGCTACGCCCATCCCGTCAGTAATCCTCCGGCGCGAGCCGAAGGCGTGCGCCGGAGGATTACTTCCCGAGTTCCTTCTCGATCTCCTTCAAGCCCTTCGAGATCTCCTCGTCGAGTCCCTTCCCCTCCTCGGCCGCCGCCTCCTCCTCGATCATCCGGTCTATCTCGGCGTCGGAGGCCGCGTCCTCCGCGGTCGTCTCGGCCCCCTCCGTCATCGAGGCGGCCGACATGTCGAGGAAGATCTCCATCCTCTGCTCCATGGTCTCGGCCTTGGCGAGCGCCGCCTCGAAGTCGCGCTGGGTCTTGGCCATGTCGGTCGCGGCGAACATCTCGCCGATGGAGCGGCTGATGGCGGCCATCGAGGAGGCGAACTGCGCGTGGGCCTCGGCCTGGTTCTTGATCTGCATGGCCGTCTCGAGGTTCAGGAGCTGCCGCTCGAGCATCCGGCGCTGCGCGGCCGTGCGCTTGAGCGTCTTCTTGAGGAACTCGAGCTGGTCGGGGGCCGCGATCCTCTTCGCGCGGCGCGCCTTCACGAGGTAGTCGCGCTCGTTCTTCTCGAGCGACTTGATGTTCCGCTTGATGGCCGCGAGGCCCTTCCGGACCTCGAGGTCCCTCTCGATCCGCCGCTCGTCCCGGCTCTTGAAGAGGCCCACTACGTGTCCTCGCCGTCCGCCGAGGCCATGCCCTCGGCCTCGCGCTCGAGCCGCGTGCGGAGCGAGGCGGCCCGCTCGGCCGCCACCTCGCTCTTGCCGGCGTCCTCCGCCTTCACGATCTCGTCGAGATCGGCCACGAACTTGGCCTTTGCCGGGTCGTCCGGGGCGGTCCCAATCTCCTCCAGCTCCAGCCCCGCGTCCTCGAGGATTTGTCCCAGCTCGTCCAAGTACTCGCGCTCGCGCAGGTTCTGCGCGGCGAGCTTCGTATCCAGGTCGCTACGGCGGATCCGCTCGATCAGCTTCTTCACGCCGCCCGGGTTCTTCTCGCGCTGCAGCCGTTCCATCCCCCGGACGTAGCGCTTGAGCCCGATCCCCTCGAGGTTCAGGACCCGCAGCTCCCGCCGGAGGAACCCCTGCTCGGTCCGGACCTGCGAGACCTCCTCCCACACGTAGTCGAGCTCGAGGTCGGAGCCGGACTTGCGCGCGCGCTTCGCCTCCTCGATGAGCGTCCCCTGCCTTTCGGAGGTGGTGCGCAGCTCGAGCTGCTTCTTGCGGCGCTCGCGCTCGACGCGCAAGAGCGCCACCTTGAGGTCGCGGAGCGTCACCGGCCGGCTGAAGAGGTCCCGGAAGAGGCCCATGACTAGCCCTCGGGCTCCTCAGCCTCGCGGCTCTTCTTGCGTGCCGGCTCGGCGGGGGCGGGCGCCTCGGACTCGACCTTGGTCTTCTTCTCGGCGGCCGGCGCCGCCTTGATCTCCGCCTCCATCTTCGCGAGTTCCTTGTCCTCGCGGGACTTCTCGCCGGCCCGTTGCTTGTCCCCGGCCGTGATCTCCCGCTCGAGGGCGTCGAGCTCGCGGTTCTCCTCGGCGGCGAGGCCGGTCACGCCCTCGAGGGCGGTCTCGCCGGCCCGGACCACCTCGGAGAACTCGGCGAGGTGCTGCTCGAACTCGGTGATGATCTCGTCGATCTTCTCCTCGGTCACGCCTCGGAGAGCCATCGCCTGCATGTCCTGGATCTTGGCGATGAGATTCAGGTGGAGCGTGATGTTCCGGTCGTAGATCGCCATGCGCGACTCGAGGTTGTCGAGCTGGCGGCGCAGGCGCTTGATCGTCTGGAGCGTGTAGCGCTTCTGGCGGCCGTCCACCTTCCCGTCGCGGACCTTCGTCGTCTCCTCCCTCTCGCTCCCCTCGACGCGGTCCACCTCCTTGCGCACGTCGCCGAGCTCGACTTCGTTCCGGGTGAGGACCTCGTCGAGCTTCCGCAGGAGGTCCTGGGTCGAGCGCGAGTCGAGGTAGGCGCGGCGGGCGTCCTCGGCGAGCGCGCCGTGGGAGAAGAGGCGCCGGAGGCGCTCGAGGAGGCTCACTTCGCGCTCCGTTCGGCCGGGAACCGGGCCCTCTGGAGGATCTTCCGCTCGCCCACGTCGCGCACGAGCCACTCGGCCCCGTTCCCCGAGACCAGCGACTCGATCGCGCGTTCCACGATCTCGCGGGCGAATCCGGGGGCCCGGTGCAGATCCTCGAGCAGGACGTGTCCGCCCCGGAGGCGCAGCTCGGTCCTCTCCTCGATCGCGCGCCGGCACCGGGCGACCTTCTCGTCTCCGCTCTCGGGGTCGAAGCACTCGGCGAGCCCGCGCCACCGGTCGGGGTCCCCGAGGGCGACGCGCCAGGAGGTTCCGCCGTCCCGCTCGACGCGCGCGAGGAGGAGGTTCGGGGCGACGGGGGGCTCCGCCGCGCACTCGGGCGCGAAGCGGGTCGTCGCGCAGACCCCGACGTAGTAGAAGACCCCGGGTTCGCGGACGATCTCGCCGATCGCCTCGCGGAGGGCCGCGAGAGTCACAGGCGCCTCGGTCCCCCCCGGGTCGGCGTCGCGGAGTAGCGCGTCCATCGGCGAGAGCGACTGCGCCACCACGGCCAGCTTCCGCTGGCCGCGGCCGAGGAACCCGCGGGTCCCGACCTCGACCCGGAGCGAGCGGTCCCGCGGCATCTCGCCGAGAACCGAGCGGTCGGCGAGCCCGAGCCTGTCCATCGCGCGGCGCAGGGCCTCGCCCCCGTCGCGTTCGCGTGGCGGGAGGTCCGAAGGGGCGACCGGGTAGTAGCGGTTCTCGGCCGGGTGGAATAGCTCCCGGATCCTCGCCGCCTGCGAGCGGAACCTCTCGAGGAAGGTCTCCTCGCGCCGCCGCGCCTCGGCGCGCGTCACCCGCGTCCCTGTCTCCGGGGGACTGTCGCTCGCACCCACCCCGACCTCCCCTCCCGGCCGGAGTGTACACGAGAACCCTTCGGGACGGTCAACCCAAACGTCCCCCTGCCGGTGTTCCTGCAAGGATCTTTCGAACTCGCGGGCGAGAGCCCCCACGACGCGGAGAAGCGCAAGGATCGTGCCGGTATCACGGGCGCTACGCGCCCGGGATTGGGGGCTCTCGGGCCCCTGCCACGACTGGCCAGCGGCGCGCGTCGCCCACCGGCGGCGCCGGCCGCTACTTCTCGCCCTTCGCCTTCCCGCCCCGGCCGCGCCCCTCCGCGTCCGCCTGGCCGAGGCCGACGAGCCCCCCGACCGCGCCGAGGTTCATCGTCTCTACGGCGGTCGAGGGGACGATGATGATCGAGCCCTTCTCCTTCAAGCCCTCGTACAGCATGTTCATCGCGCGGAGGTGGACGGCGACCGGATTGTCCTTGTAGGGCTCGGCGGCCTCGACGAACTTGGCGGCGATCTCGGTCTCGGCCGTGCCGAGGATGATCCGGGCCTGGCGCTCGCGCTCGGCCTGGGCCTGCTTGCTCATCGAGTCCTCGAGCGCCTCGGGGATGATGACGTCCCGGATCTCGACCGACTGGACCGTGATCCCCCACGGGTTCGTCTTCTTGTCGAGGACCTCCTGGAGGTGCTGGCCGAGGGCCAGGCGCTGGGTGAGCATCTCCGCGAGGGTGTGCGTTCCGATCGTGTCCCGGAGGGCGGTCTGGGCCGAGAGGATGATCGCCCGGTAGTAGTTCTCGACCTCGAGGACAGACTTCTTCGCGTCCCAGATGAGCCAGAAACAGATCGCGTCCACGTTCACGGGGACCGTGTCCTTCGTGAGCGTGCTCTCGGACTGGAAGTCGGTGGACCGGATGCGCTGGTCCACGTAGCGGGCGACCCGGTCCACGAAGGGGAGGAGCCAGAACACCCCCGGCCCCTCGAGCGAGCGGAACTTCCCGAGCCGCAACACCACGGCCCGGTCCCACTGGAGGGAGATCCGGAGCGAGAGGAGGACGAGGGCCGCCGCCCCGCCGCCGGCCCAGAGGAGCCAGGGGACGGGCTTGCCCTGCCAGAAGACCGGGAGGAGGCCCGGCAGGACGAGGGCGGCCGCGAGGACGAAGTTCAGGAGGAACATCCCCGCGCGCTGCACCTCGCGGCGCTGGTGCTCCTTCTCGAGCCAGTACGTGTCCTTGTAGACCTCCGGGCTCTCGGGCTTCTTCATGGCGGACCCCTCCTCGCCGCCCTTCGGCGGCATCGGGATGACGAACACTACTTCCCTCCCCTCGCGGCGAGCGCGGCCACGGCGCGAGAGACGTCCTTCGGCGAGAAGCCGTAGCGGGCGCACTGGGAGAGGAACTCGGTCGCGAGCGCCTCGAGCTTCTGGCGCCGCTCCTTCTCGGACGGACCGGGCGGCGGCTCCGGCGAGACGAACGTCCCCGTCCCCTGCTCCGTCGCGACCAGCCCTTCGTGCTCCAGTTCCGAGTAGGCCTTGATGACGGTGTTCGGATTGACGGAGAGCCCCACGGCGAGGGCGCGCACGGTCGGGAGCTGCTCGCCGGGTTTCAGGAGTCCCGACGCGATCCCGAACCGGACCTGGTCCTGGATCTGCCGGTAGATCGGGACCCCGCTCTTCTCGTCGAGCTTGAACTCGATCATTCTTGTGGTGGACTATAATACTAGAAGACTAGCGTGTCAAGGGGTCTCGCGATTCCTCCGGGTGCCGGCGCCGCCCGGGAACACGGATCCGGCTGTCTAAGGGTCTAGACCCTCACCAAGCTCAACTCCGACGGGCGCTCGGCGGGCCGGGCGCGCCCCACTCGCTAGCGAGCGAGGGAGGGGCGGGACGGGGCCTCAACCCTTCCGGATCCTCGCCAGCTCCTCGTCCATCTCGCGGACGGCGTCCAGGTCGCCGAGCTCGTGGGCGAGACGGATGGACTCCTGGAGGGCTTCTTCCGCCTTGGCTCGATCCTTCAACTCCGCGTGACAGCGGGCCGTCGCACGGAGGAGCTTGGAGAGCGGGGTCTTCGAGTCGCCCTCGTAAGCCCGCAGCATCTCGACGAGAGCCAGGAGCGCCGGGAGCGTCTTCTCCGGCTTCTTCTCGGCGGCGTCGAGCGTGGCCTGAAGTTCCTCCGTGACCTTCTCAATCACCTTCCTCGTGGCTGGGTCGAGCGTGAACGAGGCTCTCCAACGCTCGAGGGGCTCGGAGATCCCACATCCTTCCTTGAGGGCCTTCGCGAGTATCTCGGTCTCGGCTTTGTACTTCCTGAGCTTCGCTCCATCGTTAGCCTTCTCCGCCTCGCGCAGCCTCTCCCACAGGGCATTGAACACCCGGAGCCCGTAGTGGAGGGGCGCCGTGTATTTCCGTGTCTCCGCCGTGAGCCCCGCCAGGTCCTTCCTCTGCGCGAACACCTCCACCCACCCCCAGTACTCCGATTCCGTCAGGGTCGGTCCCGGCTGCTCGAGGGCCACGGCCGGCTTCGGGCGGATCTCGGCGAGCCTGTTCCGGATCTCCCGCGCCGCCGTCGGGACGTTCAGCTCCTCGGCGATCCGCAGGGCCTCCTCCAACTCCGCCATCGCCTTCTCGGTGTCCTTCGCCTCGGCTCGCGCGAGGCCCCCCTTCCAGAGCGCCTTCATCACCCACCGCTTCTGGCCGAACTCGCGGAACGTCGGGAGCGCCTCGGCGACGCGCCCGGCCTCGAACTGCTCGATCGCCGACCGGAGCTTCTCCCGCTGCTCCGGCGTGAGGCCGGCCTGCTCCCCGGCCGCGTCGCCCTCGTCCGTCGCGGCGGGCGCCCCGGAAGAGGCCGTGGCCGGGGGGGCCGCCAGCTCCGGCGGCGGCGGCTTCGGGCAGCCCGCCGCTGCCGCGAGAAGGGCGACCCAGCCCGCTCTCGTGCTCGTCCTCGTGCTCGTGCCCGTCCTCGCCCCGCTGCCCCGCGCTACCCGGACTTCTTCTCTTCCTTCCCGTTCTTCCCGTCCGCGTCCTTCCCCGAGTCCTTGGGCGGCTCCTTCGGCGGCTCCTTCGGCGGCTCGGCCGCGCCCGGGGGCTTCGAGTGGAGCAGCGCGGCGAAGAGCGGGTGCTCGAGCTTCGTGATGTGGACCCGGTAGGGCGCCGTCCAGAGGGGCTTCCACTTGATGTTCACGGGCTTCGCGAAGCCCAGGTCCTTGTGGGCCGGGAGGGGGTCCTTCTCGCCGAACTTCCGAGCCTTCGCATTGTCCACGAGCTGGTTCTTCGAGTCGAAGACCTGGAAGTCGTACGTGACCGCCTCCGGCCAGGCACGGTGGTATTTCTCGCCCTTGGCTCCGTAGAACTTGAGGCTGTCGGGCAGGACCCGGATCTCCTTGTTCACCTCGTCGAAGACCGCCTCCACCGTCGGCTCGATCGTCCCGCCGAGGAGGAGCTCGGTCGTCTGCCCCTTCACGACCTTGAACGAGGGGTAGCGGTAGGCGTTCCCCGCCAGCACGAACTCGTTCTCCATCTCGAGCCGGGTCGCCCGCTCCTCGTCGGTGGTCCCGTCGTGGAGGAGCCCGTTGTGGAGGGTCCAGTCGCCGATGGGGAGCTCCACCTCGGCCCCCTGGGCGTCGGCGATGTCCACGGCCCCGAAGACGACCTCCTCGAACGCGCCGCCCCCCGCCTTCTCCCGCTTGAACTTGAACGTGGTCTTCACCATGAGCCAGAGGAACTTCCCCTTGAGGCCCTGGTTCTTCACCCGGATCTTGCCCTTGGGTCCCGTGTACTTGAGGAAGTCCGCCGAGAGCGAGGTCTTGGCCGGCTGGCACAGGTAGTAGTCCCGCCCCACCCGGACGAGAGGGCTGAAGTAGGTCCCGACGTTGCCCCCGCCTGCGCAGAAGCCGTCTTTGAGGATGTCCACGGCCTCGTCCACGGCCCCGCTCCAGCTCGTGCCGAAATGACCGTTGAAGTTCCCGTCCATGAGGAGGATCCTCTGCCCGCCGGGGCCGGTCCCCTGCCGGTAGGACGTGCACCGGACGCGCAGGTCCACCATGTTCTTGGGGTTGTTGATCGTGCGCTTCGCGTTGAATATCAGGACCTGGTTCGGGTGGACCACCTGGAAGAAGAACTTCTGCATGTTGGGGAAGCCGGGTCTTAGGGGGTCGTACGTGGCGTCCACTTCCTGGACCGAGGGCGAGAAGCCCGCCTTGAACTTCTCGCCCTTCTTGCTCGGGTCCGTCGTCATCGTGATCTCGTGCTCGTCCTTGGTCTTGACGAGCCACTGGTCTCCCGGGATGGGGAGCTTCTCGGCCCCCGGCTTACCCCCCACGACGCCCGGCTTCCCGTCCTCCAGGTAGATCTGCTTCCAGAAGAACGGGTTCTCGCGGAGGTAGGGGCTCGGGGTTCGGACGGGGAGCTTGTCGCCCTTCGGACCCGGCATCATGGGGAAGCTCACCCACTTGAGCTTCTTGGTCTTGTCGTCCTTCTCGAAGTTCTCGTCGTACTTCTGGAGCGGAGACTCTTCGAGGGCCGCCCCCGCGGCCTTGAGCTTCCCCAGCGTCTCCTCGGCCTCCTTCTGGAGGTCGGAGGCCCCGACCTCCTTCGCGACGGCGACGGCCTCCTCCAGGCACTTCGCGGCGGCGGGCGTGTTCTTGAGCGCGACGTGGCACTCGGCCATGGCGATCAGGAACTTGGCCACCCAGTCCTTGATCCCCAGTCTCCGGACGATCTCCAGTCCTACCTCGTAGCGGGCCAGGGCCGAGTTGTAGTCCTTCTCGTGCTCGATGGCCTGCTTCCCGGCGTCATAGCGGCCGCGCGCCCGATCGAAGTCCTCCCGGTCCTTGAGAGGCATCGAGAAGAAGTTCTTGAAGCGCTCGTAGGGCTCGCTCATCTGGAAGGCCTCTTGCATGGCCCGGGCGAGCACCTCGGTCTCACCCTTGTACTTGGCGAGCAGCTCCGCGTTCTGCTTGGCCTCGGCGTCGCGCATCTTCTCCCAGATCGCGTTGAAGACGCGCACGCCGAAGTTGTTCTTGTCCTTCCCCACTTCCTTGTACTTCTTGCACTGCTCCGCGCAGATCTTCAGGTACTTCCCGGGGTCCTTCCCCCAGAGCTCGACGAAGAACCAGAAGGTCCCCTCGTCGAGGGTCTCGGGAGGGTTGTCCGGATCCGTGTCCTGGGCGCGGACGGAGAGGGTCATCGCCCCGAGCACCGCCCCGAGCACGGCGGCGAGGGTCGCCGCGACGAGAGGCTTCCGCATGGTTCCCCCCGGCGCCCGCGTCCTCACGGGCGCTCCGGCTACCGTAGCACCCGACCGCGGCGGTCGCAAGGCGCCGCCGGTCGAGCTACACTCCCCCGGCCCGCATGTTCCGGAGCGTCCTCATCGCGAACCGGGGCGAGATCGCCCTGCGCGTGATCCGGGCCTGCCGGCGGCTCGGGCTCCGCGCCGTCGCCGCCTACAGCGACGCGGACGCCTGGGCGCCGCACGTCTGCCTCGCCGACGCCGCCGTCCGGATCGGGCCGCCCGCCCCTCGCGAGAGCTACCTCAGGATCCCCGCGATCCTCGAGGCGGCGCGCGCGACCGGGGCCGAGGCGGTCCACCCGGGCTACGGGTTCCTCGCGGAGAACGCCGCCTTCGCCCGGGCCGTGCGCGAGGCCGGGCTCGTGTGGGTCGGGCCCCCCCCCGAGGCGCTCGAGGCCGTCGGCGACAAGGTGAACGCGCGGAAGCTCGCCGCGAAGGCCGGGGTCCCGACGGTCCCGGGCGTCGAGGACATCTCGCCCGCGACGCCGCCCGAGGCGCTCGAGGCCGCGGCCCGCGCGCTCGGGGGCCCCGTCCTCGTGAAGGCCCGCCACGGGGGCGGGGGCAAGGGGATGCGCCGGGTGACGGACCCGCCCGACCTCGCCCACGCCGTCCGCGAGGCCTCGTCCGAGGCGGCCTCGGCCTTCGGCGACGGGGCCGTCTACCTCGAGAAGCTCGTGGATCGGCCGCGCCACGTGGAGGTGCAGATCCTCCGGTCTCGCGGCGGCGAGACGGTCGCGCTCGGCGAGCGCGAGTGCTCGGTGCAGAGGCGGCACCAGAAGCTCATCGAGGAGTCCCCGTCCCCCGCCGTGACGCCCGCGCTCCGGAAGCGCCTCGAGGCGGCGGCGGTCGCGGTCGCGGAGGCGGCCGGCTACGAGAACGCCGGGACGGTCGAGTTCCTGATTCCTCGCGACGGGCCCGCCGGCTCGTTCTACTTCATCGAGGTGAACGCGCGGCTCCAGGTCGAGCACCCGGTCACCGAGATGGTGACCGGAGTGGACATCGTGGCCGAGCAGTTCCGGATCGCGGCGGGGGAGAAGCTCTCCCCCGCGGCGCGCAAGCCCGCGCGCCGGGGCCACGCGATCGAGGCTCGGATCACGTCCGAGGACGCCGGGGCGGGGTTCCTCCCCTCCACCGGCCGGATCGAGGCCCTGCGGGTCCCGGGGGGGCCGTTCCTGCGCTGGGACTCGGGCGTCGAGGTCGGGAGCGATGTGACCTACGACTACGACCCGATGCTCGCGAAGCTGATCGCGTGGGGGGAGACCCGGGAGGAGGCTCGGCTGCGGCTCCTCTCGGGGCTGCGGGAGCTGACGATCGTAGGCGTCACGACGTGCGTCCCATTCCATCTGGCCGTGCTGGCCTCGGAAGAGTTCGCCCGCGGCGACCTGGACATCGGCTTCGTCGCGCGGCCCTGGGTCGCCGCCGCCCTCCGGCCGACCCGGTCGCCCGAGGCCGAGGCCGTGGTGACGGCGCTCGCCCATGCCCGGCGATCCGCGCCGAACGGGGCGGCCGCTCCCTCGGCGGACGGGCGCAGCCTCTGGGGTCGGGAGGCGCTGAGGGAGGGGCTCCGGACCCCCTAGCCCGACGCATGCCCACCGCCGCGCACCGCTATGTCTTGGAGGGGCCCGAGGGGCCCGGCGGGTCCTTCGAGCTCTGGGTGGAGCCGCTGGGGGACGGCCGCCTGAGGATCCGCCCCGGCGCCGCCCTCGCCGGCGCGCCCGTGTCCTCGGTCGAGGTCCGGCCCGGCCCGGGCGGCGGTGCGCTCGTCCCGGTGGAGGTCGGGGGCCGGCGGCGCCTCGTGGGCTTCGCGCGCCTCGCTGACGGCCGGTACCAGATCGTGTGGGAGGGGGTCCCCCGCGTCGTCGCGATCGCGGACCCGGGCGCGTCCGCCAGCCTCGCGACCGGACCCGCCGGTGCGGCCGGGGGCGGCAGCGTCGCGGCGCCCATCCCCGGGATGGTCGTGAAGGTCCACGTGGCCCCCGGCGCCCGCGTGACGGCGGGCGCCCCGCTCGTCGTCCTCTACGCGATGAAGGTCGAGAACGACATCCGGGCCCCGTGCGGCGGGTCCGTCGCCGAGGTCCGGGCGCGGGAGGGACAGCCGGTGGAGAAGGGGGACCTGCTGGTCCGGATCGAGGGGGGACCGTGAGCGAGGAGGTCCGCACCAGCTCCGGCATCCCCATCCCGGCGGTCCCCCGGCCCGGCTCGCCGGACGAGCGCTACCGCGCGAGCCTGGGGGACCCCGGGGAGTTCCCGTTCGCGCGCGGCATCCACCCCCGCATGTACCGGGACCGGCTCTGGACGATGCGCCAGTACGCGGGGTACGGGACCACGACGGAGACCAACGCCCGCTTCCGGGCCCTCCTCGCTCGCGGGCAGACGGGGCTCTCCGTCGCCTTCGACCTCCCGACCCAGATGGGGCTCGACGCCGACCATCCCCGGGCCGAGGGCGAGGTCGGGAAGAGCGGGGTCTCGATCTCCACGGTCGCCGACATGGAGAGGCTCCTCGACGGTATCCCGCTCGCCGAGGTCTCGATCTCGATGACCATCAACTCGACGGCGGCGGTCCTCCTCGGTCTCCTCGCGGCGGTCGCGCGCCGGCGGGGGACCGCCTGGACGGGGCTGCGGGGCACCGTCCAGAACGACATCCTCAAGGAGTACGCGGCCCGCGGGACCTACGTCTACCCGCCCGGGCCCTCGATGAGGCTCGCCACCGACCTGGTCGTCTGGAGCCTGGACGCCCTCCCGCAGTGGAACCCGGTCTCGGTCTCCGGCTACCACATGCGCGAGGCCGGGGCGACGGCCGTCCAGGAAGTCGCCTTCACCCTCGGGAACGGGTGCGCCTACCTCGCGGCGGCGGCCGCGCGCGGGGTGCCGGCGGAGAGGGTCGCCCGCCGGATCTCCTTCTTCTTCGCCTCGATGAATCACCTCTTCGAGGAAGTCGCCAAGTTCCGGGCCGCCCGGCGGCTCTGGGCGCGGCTCGTCCGAGACCGCTTCGGAGTGCGGGACCCGGAGGCCCAGCGCCTGCGGTTCCACACTCAGACCGGCGGCTCCACGCTGGCCGCGAAGGCCCCCGAGCTGAACGTCGTCCGGGTCGCGGTCCAGGCCCTCGCGGCCGTCCTCGGGGGGACCCAGTCCCTCCACACCAACTCGCGGGACGAGGCGCTCGGGCTCCCGACCGAGGAGGCCGCGGCGCTGGCGCTGCGCACCCAGCAGGTGCTCGCCCACGAGTCGGGCGTGGCCCACGCCGCCGACCCGCTCGGGGGCTCCTGGCTCGTCGAGGGCCTCACCGACGAGCTCGAGGCGCGCGCCCGCGAGCTGCTCGGGAAGGTCGAGGGGATGGGCGGCGCGGAGAGGGCGATCGAGAGGGGCTTCTACCAGGAGGAGATCGCGCGGTCGGCCTACGAGGCGCACCGGCGGCTCGAGTCCGGCGAGGACGTCCAGGTCGGGGTGACCCGGTTCGCGGACCCGTTCGACTCGCGCTCCGCGCTCGCTCAGGGCGAGCGAGGCGCGCGGGGGCGGACCCGGATCCCCGTCCTCAAGGTCCCCGAGTCGGTCCGGACGCGGCGCGCCCGGGATTTGAAGGACTGGCGCCGCAAGCGCGACGGAGCCGCGACGGCGGCCGGCCTCCGCGCGCTCGGCGCGGCGGCCCGCGGCGACGGGAACCTCCTGCCGCCGATCGTCTCGGCGCTCGAGTCGGGGGCGACCCTCGGCGAGGTCTCGGACGCCCTCCGCGAGGTGTTCGGGGAGCACCGGCCCATGGGAGGCGCGGGCACGGCGGGAGGCCCGGGCGCCGCATGAGCGCCGGCTCGCGAGCCCCCGTCCCCGGGAGCGGCGAGTGGGGCGTCGGCCCCCTCGACCACATCGGCATCGCCGTCCGGAGCCTCGCCGAGGCGCTCCCATTCTGGACGCAGGTCCTGGGGCTCCCGGCCGAGCCCCCCGAGGACCTCCCCCACATGGGCCTCCGCGTCGTGAAGATCCG
Organism: Planctomycetales bacterium; assembly: GCA_022614695.1. GTDB lineage: Bacteria > Planctomycetota > JAKEIC01 > JAKEIC01 > JAKEIC01 > JAKEIC01. Next base: position 14,945 of record JAKEIC010000368.1, read on the forward strand.
GGTCGGGGAGGCCCGCATCGAGCTTCTCGAGACCACCCGCCCCGGGACCCCCATCGCCAAGTTCGTCGAGGCGAGGGGCCCGGGCCTCCACCACGTCTGTTTCCGCGTGACCGACGTCGCCTGGGCGGGCCGCTACCTCGCCTCCCTCGGCCACAAGCCCCTCACCGACGAGCCGCAGGTGGGGGCCGGCGGGGCCCTCGTGCTCTTCCTCCACCCGAGGGCCGGGCACGGCGTGCTGGTCGAGCTGTCGCAACCGGCCGCGGGCCGGGCCTCTTGATCCCCCGGGGCCCCTCCCTATAATCGCCCGCTCGCAACCGGGTCGGCGGGGCGGCCCCGAACGGGATCGTCTCCGCGCCGAGACGGGGCCGGCGTTCCGCCGGCGGAAGGAGTGGGACGTGGCGGACAGGGCCGAGATCACCGACAAGGTCATCGGAATCGTGTGCGAGCAGATGGGAGTCCCGAAGGAGAAGGTCACCCCCGAGACGTCGTTCATCAACGACCTCGGGGCCGACTCTCTCGACATCGTCGAGCTCGTCATGGAGATCGAGGACGCCTTCGACATCTCGATCCCGGACGAGGAGGCCGAGAAGATCCAGACCGTCGGCGCGGCGATCACCTACATCGAGAACAACCTCTAACCCGGGATGGGAAAGCGCCGGGTCGTCATCACGGGGATGGGGGTCGTGTCCTCCCTCTCCCTCGATCTCGAGGGATGGTGGCGGGACCTCTGCTCCGGGAAGAGCGGCATTCACCTCATCACGGGCTGGGATACGACCCATTTCGAGACGAAGTTCGCGGCCGAGATCAAGAACTGGACTCCGGACCGCTGGATCAGTCCGAAGGACAAGAACCGGCTCGACCCGTTCAGCCAGTACGCGGTCGCGGCGGCCTCCATGTCGCTCGAGGACTCGGGCCTCGACGGCGGCCGGGAGGACCCGGACCGCATCGGGGTGATCATCGGGTCGGGGATCGGGGGGCTGCAGGTCTTCGAGGAGCAGCACCGGCGGATGGTGGAGAAGGGGCCCGAGAAGGTGTCCCCGTTCTTCATCCCGAAGATGATGATGAACGCCGCCGCCGCGCAGGTCTCGATCCGGTTCGGTTTCCGGGGGCCGAATTACGCGGTCGCGTCGGCGTGCGCGTCGGCGAACCACGCCCTCGGCTGCGCGCTCCGCACCGTCCAGTACGGCGACGCCGACGTCGTCGTGACGGGCGGGACGGAGGCGACCGTCACGCCGGTCGGGATGGCGGGCTTCATCGCCCCGGGGGCGCTCAGCAAGCGCAACGACGCCCCCGAGAAGGCGAGCCGGCCCTTCGACAAGAACCGCGACGGCTTCGTGATGGGCGAGGGGTGCGGGGTCCTCATCTTCGAGGAGGTCGAGCACGCGAAGAAGCGCGGCGCCCGGATCTACGCGGAGGTCGCGGGGTTCGGCACCACCGGCGACGCGCACCACATCACGGCGCCCGTCCCGAACGGGGCCGGCGCGACCAAGTCCATGGTCCTCGCGGTGAAGGACGCCGGCCGGCGGCTCGACGAGGTGGACTACGTGAACGCCCACGGGACGAGCACGCCGCTCAACGACGTGACGGAGACGCGCGCCATCCACGGCGCCTTCGGCGAGCACGCGAAGAAGCTGGCCATCAGCTCGACCAAGTCCATGATCGGGCACCTGCTCGGCGCCTCGGGCGCCGTGGAGCTGATCGCCACCGCGCTCTCGATCCACCACCAGACCGCCCACCCGACCGCGAACTACGAGACCCGCGACCCCGAGTGCGACCTCGACTACATCCCCGGGGCCGCGCGACCGATGAAGATCGAGATGGCGATCTCGAACTCCTTCGGCTTCGGCGGCCACAATGCGACGGTGGCGGTCAGCCGCTTCCGCGGCTAGCCCTTGCAGCCCGGCTTTTCGATCTTGTAGCCTCTTCCCGTGGGGAGGGGACGAGAGGCCTCCCCGAAGAGTCCCGATCGAACCTGGTCCCGGGTTCCCCAACCTGCGCCACCATTTCCCCATGGGGACGCGGGCACCCCAACCCGGGACCTCTTTTTTGTAGGCTCCGTCCGTGTCCGAGCCGTTCGTCATCCAGGCCCACGACGCACCCCCGCTTCACTACGACCTCATGCTCCGCCGCGGGGAGGCCCTGAAGACCTGGGGGCTTCCCGAGCCGCCCTCGCGCGACCCGGGTCGCGTCGTCGCCGTGGAGGCCAAGCCCGACCACCGCCTCGACTACCTCACCTACGAGGGACCGGTCTCGGGGAACCGGGGCGCGGTCAAGCCCTGGGACTCGGGGACGTACGAGACCCTCTGCTGGGAAGACGGTCGGGTCGAGGTGGCGCTCGAGGGGGGGAAGGTCCGCGGGGCGTACCGACTCCTGCAGGAGCGGGGCGTCTGGTATCTTGCCGCGATGCCCCCTTCCCCGGGGCCCGCGCGGGAGCCTCCCGCGGCGCGGCTCGCGGCCGTCCAGGAGCGCCTGCGCGCGGGGAAGCGGCGGGCGCGCCGGATCGTCGCCGCCCTCCTCGGGCTGGCCGTCCTCATCCTGCTCGGAGGCCTCTCCTACCACGTCGCCGCGGGGCGCTATCGGCGCGCCTACCACGAGCAGGCCTACATCGAGATCCTCGATGCGCTCACGCGCCGGATCCCGCGCGACCTCGAGGTCAACCGGCCGGGGCTCGAGACGGACCTCCGGCGCCGGAGGATCGGCTCGCGGGCGACCGTGATCGGGCTCGTCGGGGGCCTGCACGCCGACGCCCCGGGCGGGGGGAGCGGCGAGCCGAGGCTCTTCGTGGACGTACCGAACCTGATCGAGGAGGCGAACGGGAGCCCCGAGGACGTCCTCTGCTCCATCCCGGCCGGCTGGCTGGAGCCCATCGGGGACGAGGGAGGCCCCGGGGACGCCGGCGACGGGGGGGGCCACCGCCACCGTCTCCAGAGGCACGACCTCGTCGTGGTGGAGGGGACCATCCGCACCTTCACGATGGTGAACTCCCACCTCCGGCTCGACCTCTCGGAGGCGACCCTCCGGGAGCCGGGGCCGGTCGAGCGGCACTTCTGGTCGCGCGAGGCGCGGACGCTCGGGACCCTCCAGGCGATGCCCGGGATCAGCAATCCCAAGCGGGCCCCCGACGAGCGGCCGTCGCGGTAGGCTCTGTCTGGGACCCCCTCGCCTGCTGCGGCGCGCGATCCCTCGCGCCCGGCTGCGTTGCAGCTCCGTCGCCGTACCTCTCCGTCGGTACGGCTCGTCGCCGCCGCCTTGCCGGACGCGGGTCTCGCGCGCCTCGCGACGGCGATGGGTTCCCAGATAGAGCCGGTAGAATGCCGGGCCTCATGCCGGGCGACCCGCCGCTGCGCGTCCTCCTCGCCGACGACGAGAAGACGATCGCGGTCACCCTGGCCGACGACCTCCGCGCCGCGGGCCACCAGGTGACCGTCGCCCAGGACGGGCGCGAGGCGGCCGACGCCCTCACCCGCGAGCGCTACGACGTGCTGATCTCGGACATCCGGATGCCGGGGCTCACGGGGCTCGAGCTCCTCGAGAAGGTGAAGAGCGAGACCCCCGACACGGACGTGATCCTGATCACGGCCTGGGCGACGGTCGAGGCGGCCGTCGAGGCGATGAGGGCGGGGGCCCGCACCTACATCCAGAAGCCGTTCCTGAACGAGAAGGTCGTCTCCGAGGTCGAGAACCTCGCCCAGCTCCGCAAGCTCCGCGCCGAGAACGTGCTGCTCCGCACCGAGCTCGAGCACTGGCGCGAGCGCTCCTCGATGGGGGCCATCGTCGGCCGCAGCCCCCAGATGCAGGACATCTTCCACCAGGTGGAGACGATCGCCGAGAGCGACGTGAACATCCTGATCGAGGGCGAGTCGGGGACCGGGAAGGAGCTCCTCGCCAAGGCGATCCACCAGACGAGCCGGCGCAAGGGCGGGAGCCTCGTGACGCTCCACTGCGCGCAGTTCCCCGCGACCCTGCTCGAGGACGAGATCTTCGGCCACGAGCGGGGGGCCTACACGGACGCGCGGGAGCGCAAGGTCGGCCGGTTCGAGCGCGCCCAGGGGGGGACCCTCTTCCTCGACGACATAGACGACATGAGCCTGGAGACGCAGGTGAAGCTCCTGCGCGTGATCCAGGAGCGCACGTTCGAGCGTCTGGGGGGCACCGAGCCGATCAAGGTGGACGTGCGGGTGATCGCCGCGACGAAGGTGGACCTCGCCGTCGCCGTCCAGGAGCAGAAGTTCCGCGAGGACCTCTTCTACCGGCTCAATGTCGTGAAGCTGAAGCTCCCGCCGCTCCGCGAGCGCTCCGACGACATCCCGCTCCTCTCGGAGGCCCTCGTCCAGCGCTACGGGAAGGGCCACGAGTACCGGATCGCCCCCGAGGTGATGCAGGCGATGATGAGCTATCCCTGGCCGGGAAACGTCCGCGAGCTCGAGAACGCCGTCGAGCGGGCGATCGCGCTGGCCGGGAACCACAAGTTCCTCCGCCGCGAGCACCTGATCCAGCCGGGCCCCCAGCACGCCAAGGTGCTCGCGCAACTCAAGGACCTGCGGCCGATCGGGGAGGTTCTGAAGGAGGTCGAGGCCGCCCACATCCGGAACGTGCTGCGCTCGACCGACGGCCACAAGGCGCAGGCCGCGGAGATCCTGGGGATCTCGCGGAAGAGCCTCTGGGAAAAGATGAAGGAGCACGGCATAGAATGATCGCGGGGGAGGGCCACGAGGACCCCCACGATCATTCTCAAGGGGTGGGCGGGACTCCCGACGCCGGGCGCCCGCGGCGGATCTGGCCCTGGTTTCTCGCGGCGGCTGCGGCGGTCGGGCTCGGGGCGGCCGGGGCCGTGGCGATCCGGGAGCCGAGTCTCGGCGTACGGGCGCAGCTCGAGATCGAGGGGATGCTGGAGGAGCTCGCCCGGTGGGCGGGGGAACGCGGGGGCGAGTTCCCGCCGGCGGAAGCTCCGCCCGAGGGCGCTCCCGACCCCGCACGCCGGTCGGACCCCTGGGGCCGGCCCTATCGCTACGAGCGGGTCGCCCCGAGAGGGCCGATCCGGATCTGGTCGGTCGGGGGGGACGGCCGCGACGAGCGAGGCGGCGGGGACGACGTGGCGAGCTGGACGCGGTAGGTTCCTGGGGCTCGACGCGGCGACGCGGGGACACCCCCGGCAGGCTCGGGGGACGCCGGCGACACGGCGGGGGAGGAAAGCATGAGAGAGGCGCGAAGTGCCCTGGCCCTCGGGGGGGTCCTGGCCGTTGCGGCGTGCCAGTCGGGCGGGGAGGCGCCGGCCCCGGCACCCCGCCCCGCGGGTCCCGTCGCGCACGAGGTCCCGGCGACCGCTCCTCCCCCGGTGGCCCGAGAAACCCGGTCCGCAGAAGGCGGGGTCCGCAGCGTCCCCGTCGCCGTCACGCTCCTCGACCCCCGGGCGGAGGACCAGGACGACCTCTGCGTCTGGGTCCACCCGACGGACCCCTCCGCGAGCACGGTCATCGTCTCGGACAAGTCCGCGGGGCGGATCTTCGTCTACGACCTCTCCGGGAAGGCGCTCCAGAGCCTCGAGGTACCGAAGCCGGGAAACGTGGACGTCCGGCGCGGCGTGCGGCTCGGCGGGCGCGAGCGCGACATCGTCGCCTGGAACCAGCGCGAGGGAGGCTACCGGATCGTCGTCTGCGAGGTGGACCTCGCGACCCGGAAGCTCCGGCGCCTCGACGACGGCGGGATCGAGACCTCCGAGAACTACGGGGGGTGCCTCTACGCGAGCCGCTCGTCGGGGAGGCTCTACTTCTTCATCACCTCGAAGCCGGGCCACGTCGAGCAGTACGAGCTTGCGGACAACGGCAAGGGGGGCGTGGCGGGCCGGCGCGTGCGGCGCTGGGAGATCGGGAGCCAGTGCGAGGGGGCCGTCGCCGACGACGAGAGCGACGTCGTGTACGTGGCCGACGAGGACCACGGAGTCTGGGCCCTCGGGGCCGATCCGGAGCTCCTGGCCGTCGTCGAGCTCGTCGTCCGGCTCGGGGAGGACGGCCTCGTCGGGGACGTCGAGGGCCTCGCCCTCTGGCCGAGGCCGGGGGGCTCGGGCTATCTCGTGGTCTCGAACCAGAAGGCGAACGACTTCCGGGTCTACCGCCGCTCGTCTCCCCACGGATTCGTGGGGGCCTTCTCCGTCGCCGGGGCGAGGAAGACGGACGGTCTCGACCTCACGCCCCTCCCGGCAGGGCCGGCCTTCCCGCGCGGCGCCTTCGCCTGCCACTCCGGCGCCTCGAAGCCCTGCCCGGTGCTCCTCGCGAGGCTCGAGGATGTGGAGAAGGCGCTGGGGATCGGGAGCGGCGGGTAGGCCTACTTCCTCCTCCGGAAGTAGTCCCTCTCCACCGACCACCAGGCGCGCCAGCGCATGGGGTCGGGGCCGAAGGACTGGCCGGTCACCGCGGCGAGCCCGCGGGCCATCGCGGCCTTGAGGGCGTCGTCCGGGGCGCTCTCGAGGCCCCAGATCAGCGGGTCCACGACCGTCGAGTCGCCGAGGTCCACGAGGCCGCCAAGCGCGGCCTTGCGCACCTCGGGCTCCGGGTCCGACGAGACGAGCTCGCCGAGGATCGCGGCGCACTCCATGCTCCGGATCTCGGCGAGGCGCTTCACGATCTTCGCGCGGGCCGCCCCCTCCGCCACGGCGAGGTCCCCCCGGGCCTTCTCGACGGCCTGCTGGGCCGCGACGATCCGCTCGACTCCGCTCACCTTCCCGACCCCCTCGAAGATGAAGACCTGCTCCGCGCCGAACTCGGCGAACCCGAACGCGGCGACGTTGTTCCCTCCCTTGGCCCAGAGAGAGCGGATCGCGGGGTTCGACCCGAGGCGGTCTATCACGTCCTTCGGCGAGAAGATGGACTTGTACGAGCCCGTGGCGTTGCTCATGATCCCGAGCCCCCAGCCGTGGTAGAGGCTCGCGCGCGAGCTGGGCTGGACCCTCACGCGGTTGACGCCGAAGGCGCCCGAGCGCGCCATGTCGCGGGCGGCCTCGCTGAGCACGATGAAGAAGCGCTCGTCGTGGACGAGCGGCTCGACGCCCACCTCGCGGCGCTGGCGGTTCAGCTCCGCGACGCACGCCTTGCTCGCCGCCCGGAAGTCGCGCAGGAGGATCTCCCCGGCGGAGGGCTCGCTCCCGCCTCCGCCGCCCGAGGCGGGGGGTGGCGGGGGCGGCGGCACGCCGGTCCCGGCGTCCGGGGGCGGCGCCCCCGTCTCCGGAGGCGGCGCGAGCGGCACTCCGACCCCGAGGAAGAACGTGACGAGGGACGCGTCGCCGTCGGGCCCGCGCGCGAAGATCTCGATCCGCCAGGGGCCGTCCTCGCCCGGGAAGTCGAGGCTCGCGGAGAAGGAGTCCCCCTTCACGGAGACCCGCTCGGGCTCCGTGAAGAAGACGTCCCCGAGCGGGTCGGTGAGCACGACCGCCGGCTCGCGGTAGCCGCCCCGCAGGCGAGCGACGACGGTGGCGCTCCCGTGGGTCGGGACGCTCGCGGGGGGGCCCGAAACGATCTCGATCGCCTCCGCGCGCACCCCCTCGGCCCGGGCCGGCCCCTCCTTCGGGTCCTCCGCGCGCGCCGGGGCCGCCGCGAGCAGGAGGAGGAGCAACCGGCCCGCCCGCCTCACTTGCGGCTCCCCCCCTCGGGCGCCCCGGCCCGCCGCTCCGAGAGCTTCCGGTCGTGCATCTCGACCAGCATCTCGTAGCCCACGAGGATCTCGGTGAGTTCGCGGTGGACGTCGTCGGGGAGCCGCGGCTCGACCGACTGGAGCCGCTTGTAGATCTCCTGCCGGAGCCGCACCCGCGCGTCGGCCGGCACCGCGCCCTCGCGGAGGATCCTCTCCCACGCGGCACGGCGGGCGCGGACGGTCGAGTTGTTCAACTCCACCCCGCGTCCGTCGAACCAGCCGTCTCGCGCGGCCACGGGCCTAGCGCCTCATCTTCAGCTTGAGCCCCAACCGCGAGTGGACGAGGAGCAGGCCGAGCTTCTCCTGGACCCTGTAGACCGCGCGCACCTCGAGCTCGTGGGGACCGCCGCGGATGCCCACCCAGGGCGCCCCGTCCCCGCGGGCCGGCCGCTCGACCACGGTCAGGCCGGAGGAGGTGAGCTCCCGCCGCGCCTCTTCCGCCGCCCGGGCGAGGGCCTCGGGGGAGTCGAACGTCCGCCACGTGTGGTCGCTCCGGTAGAGGAGCCGGTCGTTGTAGAAAAGGCCTCCCTCCGGGGTGTCGCCGAGGTCCAGCGTCGCCGCCGCGGGCTTCCCGTCGAGGGGGGCCGTGCCGACGTGCTCGACGAGGACCCGGTGGCCCGCCTCGACCCGCACCGCGTGGCCGTCGGGCAGGAGCGTCGCGACCGCGCGGAACCCCTTCCCGTCCCACACCGCCCGGGGGGTCGCAGAGTCCGGCAGCTTCGGTCCCCCGTCCCCGTAGAGGTACAGGCGCAGCTCGCCCGAGCGCCCCTGGGACGTCGCGCGCCGGTGGCTGGCCATGGGCCGCATTCTAGGGACGCGCGCGCGGAGCGCCAAGCCGGCGCCGGTTGACTGGCTGCTCCCGCGAGGCTAGCATCGCCCCCCTTCCGCCGCCGTGCGAAAGGCGCGCCGGCGGGTTTCCTGAGTGGTCGTGACGATTGACGGCCCCGCGGGGGCGGGGAAGAGCACGGTGGCGCGGGAGCTCGCCCGCCGCCTCGGTTACCGCTACCTGGACACGGGGGCGATGTACCGCGCCGTCGCCTGGCGGGCGCTCCGCGAGGGAGTGGACCTCCGGGACGGAGAGGCGCTCGCGAAGCTCGCGGAGCGCCTCTCGATGACGGTCGAGCCCGATCCGGACGCGCCGGGGCTCCGCGTGGACGGGGAGGACCCGGGCGAGGCGCTCCGCGGTCCGGAAGTCGCCGACGCCGCGTCGGCGGTCGCCACCGTCTCGGGAGTGAGGCGAGTCCTGGTGGCCCGGCAACGCGCCCTCGGGGACGGGGGGCGGCTCGTGGCCGAGGGGCGGGACGTGGGGACCGTCGTCTTCCCGGAGAGCCCCGCGAAGTTCTTCCTCACCGCCGAGCCGGGGGTTCGCGCCGCCCGCCGGATCCGCGAGGGCAAGCTCCGCGCCGAGACGACCCGTGCGATGGCGGCTCGCGACCGCCGCGACGAGCGCCGGTCCGACTCGCCCCTCAAGCCCGCGCCGGACGCCCTCGTCGTGGACACGAGCCGGATGAAGCCGGGGGAGGTCGTGGACCTCCTCGCATCGCGGGTCCGGGAGCGGGGCGGCGGAGGCGGGGCGTGAGGGGGGGAGCCGTGATCGAGGCGCCGACCCCGGAGAGCCCGGCGCCCCCGAGGGAACCCGAGGGCCCGGACCCCACGGCGACCTCGCTCCCCGCCCGCGCCTGGTACGCGGGCTGGCGGCTCGGCTTCCGCACGGCCGGGCGGCTCCTCTACGGGTGCCGGACGCTGCACGTGGACCGCGTCCCCGCGACGGGGGCCGTGATCCTCGCCGCGACCCACGTCTCGTTCCTCGATCCGGTGCTCGCGGGCATGGGGCTCCCTCGGCCCGCCTGGTACCTCGCGCGACGGAGCCTGTTCCGGAGCCGGCTGTTCGCCGCGATGCTCCGGTCCTGGCACGCGATCCCGGTGGACCGCGCGGGCGAGTCGCGGGACGCGGATCTCCCCGGGGGCGGGGGCTTCGCGACGGTGGTGCGGCTGCTCCGCGCGGGGGCAGCCGTCGTCGTGTTCCCCGAGGCGACCCGGAGCGCCACCGGAGAGCCGGGGCCCGTGGGCCGCGGGCTCGAGGTGCTCGCGCGGCGCGCGGGGGGGCCCGTGATTCCCGTCGCGATCCTCGGCGCGCACGAGGTGTGGCCCCGGAGCCGGCGGTTCCCGAGGCCCTTCGGGAGGATCCGGGTGGCGTACGGCGAGCCGATCCCCGCCCCGGGCCCGGACGCGATCGGCCTTCCCCTCGCCGAGGCGGTCCGGGCCGCCTGGGCGGAACTGCGTGCCCGCCACGGCCCGGCGAATCGTGAACCGTGAACCGTGAACCGTGAACTCTTGCTCAGAAGGAGCTGACCCATGACCGATCGCTCGAGAGATCTGCCGAGACTGTCCGAAGCGGACCTCGACAAGGAAGTCCGCGAGGCGACGGGAGGGCTGCCCGACGAGGAGGTGACCAAGCTCCTCGAGGCGGCCGTCGGCCGGTTCCAGACCGACCGCATCGTGAACGGGATCGTCCTCACCATCGTCGGTGACGAAGTGGTGGTGGACGTGGGCTACAAGTCCGAGGGCGTGATCCCGCTCTCCGAGTTCGAGCACCCCGACGAGCTGGACCAGGGCGACACCGTCGAGGTCCTGGTCGAATCGGTGGACGACGAGATGGGGCTCCTGCGCCTCAGCAAGCGCAAGGCCGACCGGCAGCGCGGCTGGGAGCGCATCGTCACCAAGAACGCCGAGGGCGACACCGTGAAGGGCAAGGTCGTCCGCAAGATCAAGGGCGGGCTCCTCGTGGACATCGGCGTGCCCGCCTTCCTCCCCGCGAGCCAGGTGGACCTCCGACGGACCGGCGACATCTCCGACCTCATCGGCAAGGAGGTCGAGGCCGAGATCATCAAGATTGACCAGAAGCGCTCCAACATCGTCCTCTCCCGCCGGAAGCTCCTCGAGCGCCAGCGCGAGGAGAAGAAGGCCAAGGTCCTCGCGGAGATTGAGGAGGGCAAGGTCGTGAAGGGCGTCGTCCGGAACATCGCCGAGTTCGGCGCGTTCGTGGACATCGGGGGCATTGACGGGCTCCTGCACGTGACCGACATGTCCTGGGGCCGCGTGAACCACCCGTCCGAGGTGGTGAAGATCGACCAGGAGCTGGAGCTGGTCGTCCTCCGCGTGGACCGCGAGCGCGAGCGGATCGCGCTCGGCCTGAAGCAGAGGTCCCCGTCGCCGTGGGACAACGTCGAGCAGCGCTACCCGATCGGCGCCCGGGTGAAGGGCACGGTGGTGAACGTCACGACCTACGGCGCCTTCGTCCGGCTCGAGGACGGGATCGAGGGCCTCGTCCACGTCTCCGAGATGTCGTGGACGCGCCGGATCAGCCACCCCTCGGAGGTGGTGAAGCCGGGCGACGTGGTCGAGGTGTGCGTCCTCGACCTGAACCGCGAGAAGCAGGAGATGTCGCTCGGGATCAAGCAGACCGAGAGCAACCCGTGGGAGAAGGTCGAGGAGAAGTACCCGGTCGGCAAGGAGGTCGAGGGGGTCGTGCGGACCCTCACGAACTACGGGGCCTTCATCGAGCTGGAGGAGGGGATTGACGGGCTCCTGCACGTCTCCGACCTCTCGTGGACGAAGAAGGTGGCGCACCCGTCCGAGATCCTGAAGAAGGGCGACCCCGTGAAGGCGGTCGTCCTCTCCGTGGACAAGGAGCGGAAGCGCGTGGCGCTCGGCGTGAAGCAGCTCTCCTCCGACCCGTGGGAGGGCGACATCCCGGGCCGGTTCCACGCCGGCGACGTGATCGAGGGGACCGTGACGAAGCTCACGAACTTCGGCGCCTTCGTCGAGATCGCGCCGGGGCTGGAGGGCCTCCTGCACGTCTCCGAGATGAGCGACAAGAAGGTGAAGGGGCCCGAGGAGATCGTCCAGCAGGGGACCAAGGTGAAGGTGAAGGTGCTGCGGGTGGAGCCCGCCGACCGCAAGATCGGGCTCTCGATGGTGGGGATGTCGAAGGAGTAAGCCGATGTGCGGGCTGATGGGATACGCGGGGCCGTCGCCGGCGGCGCCGATCCTCCTCGAGGGGCTCGCGCGGCTCGAGTACCGCGGCTACGACTCGGCCGGCCTCGCGGTGCTCGAGGGCGACCGGCTGCGGGTCGAGAAGCTCGCCGGACGCGTCTCGGAGCTGGCCGCCCGCGTGCGCGGCCTCGCGTGGCCGGGCCGGCTCGGGATCGCCCACACGCGGTGGGCGACCCACGGGGAGGTGACCGAGCAGAACGCCCACCCGCACCTCGATTGCCACGAGCGCATCGCGGTCATCACGAACGGGATCGTCGAGAACTGGCGGGAGCTGCGGGCCGAGCTCGAGGCGGGCGGCCACCGGTTCCGCTCCGAGACCGACACCGAGGTGATCGCCCACCTGGCCGAGGCGCTCGCCCCGTCGCTCGGGGTGGCGGGGGCGGTCCGCGAGGCGGCGGCAAGGCTCCGGGGCGCCTACGCCTTCCTGCTGGTCCACGCCACTGCCCCGGACCGCCTCTTCGTCGCCCGCCGGTCCGCGCCCCTCGTGATCGGGGTCGCCGACGGGGCCGCGATCGCGGCGAGCGACGTGCCGGCGCTGCTCCCCCACACGCGGGAGATCGTCTACCTCGGGGACGGGGAGTCGGCGGAGCTGTGGCCCGGGGGGATCCGGCTCACCGACGCCGCGGGACGGCCGGTCGCGCGGGACCCGGTCCACGTCCCCTGGAGCGCCGCCGAGGCCGAGAAGGGCGGCTACGCCCACTTCATGCTCAAGGAGATCCATGAGCAGCCGCGGGCGGTCGCCGACACCCTCGTGGGCCGTCTCGACCTGTCCGCGGGGCGGCCGCGGCTCGAGGAGCTGCCGCTCTCGGAGCCGCGGATCTCGGCCGCGCGGCGAGTCCTCCTCGTCGCCTGCGGGACGGCGTGGCACGCGTCGCTCTACGGGGCGGCGCTCCTCGAGGAGCTGGCCCGGGTCCCCGCGGCGGCCGTCCTCGCCTCGGAACTGCGCTACGGGCACCCGGTGCTCGGCCCCGACACGGCCGTGGTCGCGGTCTCCCAGTCCGGCGAGACGGCCGACACGCTCGCCGCCGTGCGGCTCGCGCGCGAGGCGGGCTCCCCCGTCCTCGCCGTCTGCAACGTGATGGGCTCGCAGCTCACGCGGGACGCCGACGCGACCCTCTACACGCGGGCGGGGCTCGAGGTGGGGGTCGCCTCGACCAAGGCCTACACGACACAGCTCGCGGCGCTCGCCCTCATCGCCGTCGAGTGGGGCGTCCGGCGGGGGACCCTTCCCCCGGCCGAAGCGGCGGCGGCCGTCGAGGGCCTCGCGGCCGCGCCCGGAGCGCTCGCCGAGGCGCTCCGCCTCGACGGCCCGGCCGCGGACCTCGCCCGGCAGTACCGGTTCGCCTACAACTTCCTCTACCTCGGCCGGCGCCACAACTGGCCGACGGCGGCGGAAGGGGCGCTCAAGCTGAAGGAGATCTCCTACATCCACGCCGAGGCCTACCCCGGCGGCGAGATGAAGCACGGCCCCATCGCCATGATCGAGCCCACGTTCCCGACCGTCGCCGTCGCCGTGGAGGGCTCCGTGCGCGAGAAGATGCTCTCGAACGTCTCGGAGATCCGGGCCCGGAAGGGCCCCGTGATCCTGCTCGCCACCCGCGGGGACCGCGACGCCGCGGCCGCGGCGGACCACGTGCTCGAGCTCCCCCGAGTGCCCGAGAGGTTCTCGCCGCTCTCGGCCGTGGTCCCGCTCCAGCTGTTCGCCTACCACGTGGCGGTCGAGCGCGCGTGCGACCCGGACAGGCCCCGGAACCTCGCGAAGAGCGTGACGGTGGAATGAGTCCACGGTCGCTGGTCCCGGGTCCCCGGTCCCTGGCGGGGGTCGCGAGCCTCGTCGCCGCGTTGATCGCGGCATCGGCGGGCGCGCAGGAGGGGCGGGCGCCGTCCGAGGCGGCGCGGCGGGCCGAGTTCGCCTACCTCGCGCGGAAGTGGGAGGAGGCGAAGGTGCAGTTCGCCAGAGGGAACGACGAGAAGGTCGTCGCGATGGCGAACGCTCTGCTCGTGCTCGAGCCGGAACTCCCGTGGAAGGACGAGGTCGTGTCTCTCCGCCTGCGCGCCAAGGACCGGATGGTGGCCCGCGACGTGGTCGAGGCGGCGATCCTCTGCGACTCGCCCCGCGCCACGGTCGGGGACGTGATCCGGCTGCGGGTCCGGATCGCGGCGAGGACCGAGGACCCGCTCTCGTGGGTGCTCGCGCCCGAGGGGGAGTCGCCGGGCGCCCGGGCCTCCCTCACGGTCACGATCCGCGAGTGGGGGGCGGGACGGGTCGAGTCGCTGGCGACGGCGAGGCTCCCGATCGAGGGGCTGCCCGAGTCGGCCACGCTCAAGAAGGGCGAGGCGATCGAGGGCACGGTCGCGGTCCCGACCGTCGCCTACGCCCCGCTCCGGGTCACGGCCCGGACCTACGAGTTCGAGGGGGTGGTGAGGCCCGCCTCCCTCGCGGCGGGGACGCGGGCGGTCTTCCGGCCGATCGTCCTCGACCCGGTACGCGTGGAGGTCCTCCCGCGGGGGTGGGAGAGGCTCGCCGGGGACCCGGTCGCGGCGCTCCGGGAAGCGGTGCGCGAAGAGCGGCCGGTCCGGCTCCTGCTCGCGGCCGCGCTGGTCCCGGACGGGGTGCGCGGCGAGGCGGCCGAGGCGCTCTTCGACGCCCTCGGGTCTCCCTTCGAGCGCGAGGCGACGGCGCCGGCCGTCATGGCGGCGCTCCGGCGCCTCACGGGCGAGGCGCTCCCCGACGACCGGGCGGCATGGCTGGCCCTCTGGTCCCGCCGGCGACAGGCGGGCGGGGGCGGCTGATGCCCAGCAAGAATGACAAGGAGCTCGCCCGCCTCGCCGAGCACCTGGGCTTCGCGTCCGAGGACACGCTCGCGAAGGCCCTCGAGACCCAGCGCGGGCTCGAGAAGGAGGGGGCGCTCGTCACCCTGGACCGCCTCCTCGTCGAGAAGGGGGTCCTCACGCCGATCCAGGTCGAGATCCTCCTCGAGAAGCAGGGGCGGAAGGTCGTCTACTGCACGGGTTGCACGACCAAGTTCAACGTCTTCACCGTCGAGGGCGGGTCCACGGTCGCCTGCCGCAAGTGCGGGACCCAGATCCCGGTCCCCGTCCGGCTCACGCAGAGGCCGCTCCTGGAGGAGGGCGTCGCCCCGGCCCGCCCGCTCGCCCCCTCCGGGGAGGACGGCCCCGACCCGCTGATCGGGAAGACCCTCGGCGGCTACCGGATCCAGGAGCGGACCGCGAGCGGGGGGATGGGGGTCGTCTATCGCGCGCAGCAGCTCTCGCTCGACCGGATCGTGTCGCTGAAGGTCCTCCCGCCGCACCTCACGAAGGACCCGACCTACGTCAAGCGCTTCCTCAAGGAGGCGAAGGCCGCCGGCCGGCTCCAGCACCCGAACATCATCCAGGTCTACGACATCGGGGAGGCCGAGGGCACCTACTACTTCTCGATGGAATACGTCGAGGGACAGTCGCTCGCGGAGCTCCTGCGCACCCGATCGCCGCTGGGCATCGAGACCGCCGCCCGGATCGCGATCCAGATCGCGAAGGCCCTCTCTTACGCGCACCGCGCCGAGATCCTCCACCGCGACATCCGGCCCGAGACGATCATGATCACCGAGGAGGGAGTGGCGAAGCTCGCGGAGCTCGGCTTCACGAAGGCCCTCGACGAGCAGGCGGTCCTCGGCGTCGCCGGCGGCGCGCTCGAGAACCCGTTCTACCTCGCGCCCGAGCAGGTCACCGACTCGAGGAAGGTCGGGCCGCCCGCCGACCTCTACTCGCTCGGGGCGACCCTCTACCGGATGGTCACGGGGGTGCGGCCGCTCGGCGGGAAGAACGTGGTCGAGGTGCTGTCGGCGCTCCTGCACGAGGAGCCGCGCCCGGCCGAGGAGGTGAGGCCGGAGATCGGCGATCCCCTCGGCGCGCTCATCCGGCGGGCGATGGCGAAGAGGATCGAGGAGAGGTTCGGGAACGCCGACGAGCTGCTGGCCGCGCTCCGGGCGCTCGACCTGAACGCCGACTCGGGCCGGATCCCGCGCGAGGAGCGGGTGCCGCTCTCGGAGAGGCTCAAGGAGTTCACGCGGCGGATCCGGCGGAGGAAGAACTAGGCTCGACGCGGCGACGCGGGGACGCGGCGAGGGGGGGCGGATCGCGCTCGGCCCGGCTCCGTGTCGCCGCGGCGGCACGGTCTGCGATAATCCGGGACGGTGATAGACCCCCGCCTCTATGTGTTCATGGGGATCTCGGTCCTCGTCGCGGGCTGGATCCTGTGGACGATCCGGGATCCCCTGCGCGTGCAGGCCTGGCGGGACCGGTTCGGGCGGGTGGGGGCCTTCTTCGAGCGCGGCCCGGTGGGCCGCTGGTTCGACCGCTCTCTCGGCCTCAAGATGGCCCGCAAGAGCCTCGCCGAGCACCTCGCGGGCGGGAACCCCGAGCGGGCGATCGCGCTCGCGAAGCAGTACGGGCTCGTGGGAGAAGCCGTCGAGATCGTCACGAAGTCGCGCGGCGTCGAGGACGCGGCGCGGTTCGCGCGGGCCTGCGGGGACGAGGCGCTGGCGCGGAGCCTCTTCACGAGGGCGAGCCACGCCTTCGCGGCGGCGGGCGACCATGCGCGCGCGGCGCTCGCGGCCGAGGAGGGGGGCCTCACGCGCGAGGCGGCGGCCGAGTACGGGAAGGTTGCCGGGGGGGGCGGGGACCTCAGGAAGGCGCAGCTCGCCGAGCGGGAGCACCGCTGGTCGGAGGCCCTCGAGATCTTCATCCGGATGGGCGCGGTCGGCGACGCGTTCCGCGTGGCGGAGAAGGGGAAGCTGCTGCGGGAGCTGGTGAACGCGGCGGAGATGCGAGGGGACGGCGCGCTCCTCCGCGGCGCGGCCGAGGCGGCGAAGCTGCTCGGGGACCGCGCGAAGGAGGTGGCGCTCTACCGCCGCGCCGGCGACCTCGCGGCGGCCCTGACGGCCGCCCGCGCCGGGAAGCTCGCCCAGCAGGAGCGGGAGATCCTGCATCTCCTCAAGGCCCGGAACGCCCCGCCGCCCGACGCGCACGTCGAGGCGCCGCGGGCCCCGGCGGACTCGGAGCCCCCCCCGCCGATGTTCTCGGGGGGCGGGGGCCAGTAGGAGAGGCCAACGACCGGCGCCGCGGGTCCTGCCGCGGCGAACAGCCCTACGCCCATGCTCGAAGTCCGGAGCCGCATCGCAGGGGGCTCGCGCCCCCTGCAACCCCCGTCGGCGAATTCTGGGGGTGCGGGGGCGAAGCCCCTGCGCTGCGGTCAATCGGCGGTCCGTGGACGGCGCGCGCCCGCTCGCGGCGTCACCCGCGGCCGAACCGGTCTGTCAGAGAAGACTCGGTAGAATCACGGACCCCATGAGCGGGCCACACATGGCCACCGCCGCCGAGCAGTTCGCCCTCCTCAAGCAGGGCACCGTCGAGATCGTCCCGGAGGACGAGTTCCGGCAGAAGCTCGAGCGCTCGGTCCGCGAGAAGAAGCCGCTCCGCGTGAAGCAGGGCTTCGACCCGACGGCGCCCGACATCCACCTCGGGCACACGATCGGGCTCATGAAGCTCAAGCAGTTCCAGGACCTCGGGCACCAGATCGTCCTCATCGTGGGCGACTACACGGCGCAGGTCGGGGACCCGTCGGAGAGGTCCGAGACCCGGCCGCGGCTCACGCACGAGGCCGTGAAGAGGAACGCCCAGACCTACCTGGACCAGTTCGGGAAGGTCCTCGACATGGCGCGGACCGAGGTCCGCTGGAACGGCGAGTGGTTCTCTGGCCTCGCGTTCTCGCAGGTCTTGGAGCTAGCAGCGCGGTTCACGACAGCGAGGATCCTTGAACGTGATGACTTCGCCGCGCGCTTGAAGGCGGAACGTCCTGTGGGGCTCCACGAACTCTTCTATGTCGTGATGCAGGCGCATGACTCCGTGGTCGTTCGCGCCGACGTAGAGCTTGGAGGCACGGAGCAGAAGTTCAACCTTCTTGCAGCTCGCGACCTGCAACGTGCGGCCGGACAGGAGCCCCAGATAGCGATCACGCTGCCAATCCTGACTGGGACGGATGGTAGCCCTCGGATGTCGAAGAGTCTCGGGAACTACATCGGCGTCAACGAGTCTCCAACCGAGCAGTTCGGGAAGACCATGAGCACGCCCGACGAGAACTTGCCGAGCTGGTACCTCCTGCTATCTGGTCTGCCTCCGGCCGAGCGGGATCGTTGGCTGGCGAGCAACGTTCGTCAGCGCGATGCAAAGGAGAATCTCGCGAAGATCATCGTTGCTCGATACCACGGGGCGCAGGCGGCCGAGCACGCTGCCGACCGGTTCCGCAGGGAGCACTCAGAGGGAGAACTCCCTGAGGATATCCCCCCCTATCACCTTGGGCACCTAGTTCTGGAGCGCTCCGACCGCGGGCCCTGGCTCGCGCTCTTGGTGGACTCGCAACTTGCGAGTAGTCGGAGCGAAGCACGGCGACTGATCGAGCAGAAGGGCGTAACGCACTTTCACCGTGGGGAACCACACGTAGTGCGCGATCCCTGGGAGTGGCCAGCTCTCAGCGATGGCGACATCGTGCGTGTCGGGAGGAGATTCCGCAGGATCTCCCTTGCGTCCGACCAATCATGGCCGGGGCCACGGGTTCAAGTGCAAGCTAAGCTGACGGAATCGGGACCTAAGATCCATACGGCGCGGTTCGTTGGCAAGCGGCTGATCGAGCGCTGGAAGGAGAAGAGCAATCTCGTAGTGTTCAAGACCGCGGCGGGTCTACATGCCGTGCGATCCAAGACGGGGGGATGGGACCCGGAAATCGACTTCCGACTTCCCCGGGACATCCATGTCCGTGACGTGGTTGCGGTCAAGGCCCGAGTCCTCTGCGAGCCTCAGGGTGACGCGGCGTTCTACACGGGCATCCGGGACGCCATGAGCACGTACTGGATTACGTACTGTCCCTCAGCATCCGAAGTACCATCCGGAGGTGTGCATCCCAAGAACCCGAACGAGCACGTATTCTCGATCAAATGGCAACGGGGAGAGTGGGTCGAGCTCGCGATCGATCTCATGGAGCAGGTCCGACACACGAACTTCTTCGCTCACTTGCCCGAACTCTATCTGGACACATTCCGAATCCGCGGGCCTGTGTCGGTCGAAGAGCTGAAGATCGAGACACGACAACAGTCAGGTTGACGAGTCGCGTGGACCCACGTCGCCGACCTACCGTAGGCGTCGAAGATCGCTATGCCGCGGTTCTATCCGGCTTGGGCTCCCCGTCCCCCCTTCCGGGCCTCC
>JAKEIC010000369.1 GCA_022614695.1 Planctomycetales bacterium
AGAGGCCCGCGCGCGGGTAGGCCAGGGCCCGCACACGGCGGTGCACGGCCTCGGCGACGCCCTGGACCTTCCCGTTCTCGAGAAGGAGACCCGTCTGCCGCGTCACGATGTCCGCGAGGCGCTGGAACTCGCTCGGGGCGAGGACGGCCCGGCCGGGCGGCTGCGCCGGGGGCGACGACCGGAGGACCTGGGCGCGCCGCGCCGCGACCACGAGGTCGTCCACGAGCCGATCCATGCCGTCGGAGCTGCCGGGGCCCTCCGGCTCGAGGGGCTCGGGGACGACGTCGAAGACCGGCAGGGCGCCCTCATCCTCGGGCCGGGACGAGAGGACGACGACCGGGACGGGAGGGGCCTTCTCGCCCCGGGCGAGCCGCTCGATCAGGCTGCGCTCGAGCACGGCCGGGCCGGCCACGCGCAGGAGCAGCGCGTCGGGCGGGTCCCGGGCCACCTGGGCGGCGGCGTCCACCCCCACCTCCGTGAGACGGGAGTCGCCCCCGCGTGCGGCGAGCGCCTCCCGGAGGGCTGCGAGCAGCCCCGCGTCGCGCGCGAGGTTATGGGCGATGCGGAGGGGCCTCACCGCCTCCTCCTTCGCTCCCTCCGCCGGGGGGCGTCTCCGCCACCCGCAGCACGCCCGCGGAGAGGAGCAGCGAGAGGGCCTTGTAGACCTTCAGGTCCTCGAGTGGGCTCGCGTCCACGATCGCCCGCACGACCCCGTGCTGCTGGATCAGGTCCAGGAACTCCCGGGTCTTCTGGTCGAAGTTGTAGGAGAAGAAGGCGTCGGTGAAGTTGATGAGGAGGTGGTCCTCGTCCCCGGGGAGCGACTTCCGCATCTTCCCGATCTCGTCCTCCTGCTTGAGGCCCTGGAGGATCAGCTTGATCGTGTTCTCCTGGAAGACGCCCGCCACGCGCGGGACGACCTCCTTGAACTCGAAGACCCCGTCCTTCCAGGTGACGATCCGGAAGAAGGCCTTGCGGCCCGTGAGGCTCCCGACCTGGGCGTTCACCACCTCGCCCTTCACGATGAAGACCTGCGCCATGTCGTCCCGGCGAATCTCGAGGACCCCGGACTTCCCGAGCATGTTGATGTTCTGGAGGAGGTCGGGCAGGTTGAAGGTGTTGAGCATCCCCGTGAGCGTCGCGCCCGGGTCGCGGCCGGCGGCCTTGTCGCGACGCCGGGACATCACGACCTCCATCCGGCCGATCAGGTCCTCGACCTGGAACGGCTTCGTGATGTAGTCCTCGGCGCCGATCTCGAGCCCGCGCACCCGGTCCGAGATCTCGTCCCGGTCCGAGAGGAAGATGAACGGGACGTAGCGCAGCTTCTCGTGCTTCCGGACGCTCCAGCAGAACTCCCACCCGTCCATCCCGGGCATGTTGATGTCCGAGATGATCAGGTCGGGCCCCTTGTCGGCCGCCAGCTGGAGCGCCTGCTGGCCGTCCTCGGCCACGACCACGTCGTAGGCGCGCTTGCCCAGCTCGCCCTTCAGGAGCTTGCGCACCGTGGGGCTGTCGTCCACGACCAGGATCGTCTTCCCGGCCATGGGGCTAGGCACCATGAAAGAACAAGGGACCGATTCGCGCGGAGCGCCGGAGCCGCAGCCGCGAGGCGTCGCCGACGAGGCGTACTGGCGGAGAAGTACGCCGACAGAGGTGCAACGAAGCGGATGCCGCCCCGCCGCCCGCGCGAACAAGCGTCCATTGTTCTTTCATGGTGCCTTCACCGGCGGGCCCCGGTCCCGAATGGCGACGCGGGAGACGGCTCCGCGCCGGCGCGCAGGCTCGCGGGCGGGGCGCCCGTGGAGACCGGCGCGCCGTCCTCCTTCACGTGGGCCTTCATGCCCTCGGCGATCGAGTTGAGTTCCGTCAGCGCGTGGGCGATCTCCTCGGTCCCGCGTACGAACTGCTCGGCGACCTGGCTCACCTCGGAGATCGTCACGGCCATCTGCTCGCAGGCCGAGGTCTGCTGCTGCGTGGAGAAGGTGATCTCCTTCGCCGCCCGCGTCGTCTCGTTTACCTGCTCGTCAATGCTCCGGAGCGCCTCGCCGACCACGTTCACCAGGTTGAACGAGGCGTCCACGGCCTTGAGGCCCTGCTCCGTCACCATGATCGTCGAGGTGGTCGAGGACTGGATCCTCTCGATGATCCGCTTGATCTGCGCCGTCGCCTCGACCGTCTTCTCGGCGAGGCGCCGGATCTCGCTCGCGACCACGCCGAACCGCTTCCCCGCCTCGCCCGCCCCGGCCGCCTCGATCGCGGCGTTCAGCGCGAGCAGGTTCGTCTGCTCGGAGATCTCCTCGATGATGTCGAGGACGCCGCCGATCTTCTGGGAGTTGTCGCCCAGCTCCACCATCCGCTCGGCGATGGACTGGACCTGGTTCTTGAGCTCCTTCATCCCCTGGATCGCCGTCTCGACCGAGCCGGTCCCACGGTCGCAGGACTGGTTCGCCTTCTCGGCCATCTCCTGCACGGCGAGCGCGGTGGTCGTGATCTCCTTGGCGGTGACCGCGATCTCCTTCGAGGTGGTGGAGGCCTCCTGCACGGCCGAGGCCTGCTCGTTCGCGCCGGTCGCCTGCTCGTTCGAGATCTGGAGGATGTTGCCGGTCGAGGTCGAGATCTTCCGGATCGAGTCGCGGATCTGGTCCAGCATCGCGCCCCCGCGGGTGGCCTGCATGGAGAGGTTGTCGAAGAGCCGCGTGAACTCGCGCGCGAGCGAGCCCATCTCCCCTCCCACCTCGATCGGGGCCCGGACGGGCTGCGCGCCGTCGGAGGCGGCGCGGACGTAGGACGAGAGCTCCCGGACCCGCGCGAGGAGCCCGGCCGACCCGAGGACGAAGCCGACGCCGAACATCGCCGCGCCGCCGATCGCGAGCCAGGGGACCTTGTGGTCGAGCAGGAACACGTCGGCGAGGACGAGCCCCGCGAGCGACAGGAGGAACACGGCCGGGAGCGCCGCCCGGTACGGTGCCGGGAAACTGGAATAGAACGACTTCATCGCGCCTCGCGCCACGCAAGTCTATCCCCGCCCGGGAGGTGGGACAAGCCGGCTCGGGCGCTGTCCTTCGCGCGGGGCCTTGGCCGCGCGAATCCCAAGGGCTAGACTGCGCTCGCGTGCCCGTAGACGATCGCGACCTCTCCGGGACGGCGTTCGGGGGCTACGACCTCCTCGACCGGATCGGCGTGGGCGGGATGGGCACGGTCTACCGCGCCCGCCAGCGCAACCTCGACAAGATCGTCGCGCTGAAGATCCTCGCCCCGAAGTTCTCCCAGGACAAGCGCTACATCGCGCGGTTCATCCGCGAGGCGCGGGCGGCCGGGCGGCTCGCCCACCCGAACGTGGTCCAGGGGTTCGACGTGGGCGAGGTGGACGGGCGCTACTTCTTCGCGATGGAGCTGGTGGACGGGGAGTCGCTCCTGAAGCGGCTCACTCGCGCGGGGCCGCTCCGGGAGGTCGAGGCGCTCAAGCTCTTCGCGCAGGTCGCCGACGCGCTCCGCCACGCCTCCCAGCACGGGATCGTCCACCGGGACGTGAAGCCCGACAACATCCTCATGACGCGGGAGGGCACCCCGAAGCTCGCCGACCTCGGGCTTGCCAAGGTCGAGCGCCCCGCGGACGAGGAGAGGACGACCGAGTCCTCCGCCGGCGGCCCCTCCACCCGGGAGGTGGCGCTGGGGACCCCGGCCTACATCTCGCCCGAGCAGGTGCGGGGGAGCCGCTCGGTGGACGTCCGGAGCGACTTCTACTCGCTCGGGATGAGCCTCTACCACGTGCTCACGAACCAGCTCCCGTTCCCCGCCCCGTCGCGCACCGAGATGCTCGCGCGGCACCTCTCCGACCCGTGCCCCGACGCCCGGAAGGCCGTCCCCTCGATCTCCCGTGAGACGGCGGACCTGATCCGGAAGCTCGGCGAGAAGGACCCGGACGACCGGCCCCAGACCGCCGAGGAGCTGATCGAGGGGATCGAGGCGGCGCGCCGACGGGAGCCGCTCCCGTGGGAGACGGCCGAGGGGATCGAGAGGCGACGGCGCTACTTCGCGCGTCGGAGGCAGAAGCGGCTCCTCTCGCAGGGCGCCATCGCGGCCGGGGTCCTCAGCGTCCTGGCCGTGGGCCTCGCGCTGGTCGGCTCCGGGGGGGCCCGCGACGACTCCCGGGGCCGCGGGCGGCGGTCGGAGTCGTCCGCCCGCCACGAGCCGTCCGCGGGGGAGCCCGAGGGTCGGGGCACTTCCGCGCCCGCGCCTCCTCCCGAGGATCCCGCGGCGGCCGAGGCCCTGCGCGGGGCCGACGCGTTCGCCGAGAAGAGCCCCGCGGACCTCCCCGGCCAGGAGGCAAGGTACCGCGAGGTCGCCGAGAAGTTCGAGGACACGGCGGCCGGTCGCGAGGCCTCGCGCCGGCTCGAGAAGGTCGTCGAGAGGCTCCGGGCGGCCCGCAAGAAGGCCCTCGACGAGTGGCGGAAGGAGGTCCTGACGCTGGCGACGGACAAGCAGTTCGCCGACGCCTTCGCGGCGCTCGCCGAGCCTCCCGCCGAGATCCGGGGGACGCCGGAGGCGGACCGCGCGGCCGCGGACCTGCGCAAGATGGTCGAGGGCAAGGCCTGGGACGAGTTCGAGAAGGTGCGCGAGGAGGTGGAGCGGCTCGTGAACGACCGCCGCTACGCCGACGCCCAGGCGGCGCTCGAGGCCGCGATCGGGTGGGGCGTCGCGACGGTCTCCGGGCGGGCGACCACGATCCTCGTCTCGGTCCGGCGGCTCGGCGAGACCTGGGAGCGGGCCCGGCGGGAGGCGACCGACAAGGCCGAGCTGCGGACCGCGCAGGCCGAGTTGGCCCCGCTTCTGGCCGCGCGGGACACGGTGCGGGCGCGGGACCGGGTCGCCGAGGCCCGGCGGCGCGTGAAGACGGACGCGGCCTCCGCCGCCCTCGACGCCGAGTCGGAGGACGTGGAGGCGGTGGCGGCGCTCGTGGAGGCCCTGGACAAGGGCGGAGCCGCCGGGGCGGGCAAGCCGTTCCAGGTGGGGAAGGCGGCGGGGGTCCTCAAGAGGATCGAGCGCGGCCGCGTCGTGCTCGCCCTCGGGGGCGGGCGCCAGGGCGAGATGAGCGTCCGGGTGAAGGACCTTGATCCGGGCGACTTCGCCTCGCTCGCCGATCTCGTCCTCCCGGCGGGACCGAGCCGGGAGCGGTCGGGGCTGGTCGTGTTCCTCTCCGCGGTCGGGGACCTCGCGCGGGCGCGGGAGCGCCTGGCCGCGGGGGGGTTCCCCGCCGAGGTCGGGAAGCGCCTGGCCGAGCGCCTCGGACGCGGGGAGCGGCTCGCCCGCGAGCGCGAGGTGGACAAGCTCCTCGCCGCGGCCGAGGAGCGGCTCCGGAAGCGCGACGGGAAGGGGGCGAACGAGATCCTGGACCGTCTGGAGCGAGACTTCGCGGACGCCGAGGCGTTCCAGGGCGCCCTGCCGCGGAGGATCGAGATCCGGGGGAAGGCGACGCGCCTCCTCGGGGAGGACGGCGGCGCGTCCGGCGGCCCCTCCGGCCCGCCGGGGCGCGATCCGGGCCTCCTCGGCCTCTACCACCAGAGGACCACGTTCGTCTCGACGAGCCTCAAGGGGGCGCGCGTGGACGGGTCGCCGAACTTCGAGTGGACCGGCGAGCCGTTCCCCGGCGTCCGGGGGGACTCGTTCGGCGTCCGGTGGATCGGGTTCCTCGTCGTGGGCGAGGACGGGGACTACAAGTTCCGGACTCACACGCGCGGCGGCATCCGCCTCGTCGTCGCCGACAGGCCCGTGATAGACGATCCCGGGGCGCCCGAGGACGCCGAGCGCGTCGGGACCGTGAAGCTCGAGGCGGGCGTTCACCCGCTGGTGATCGAGTACCGTGCGAAACCCGGGGGCGGGAGGGGCGGGCAGGGGGGACCTTCGAAGAGCTACATCCGCGTCCTCTGGACGCCCCCGGGGAAGGCCGAGGAGGCCCTGCCCTCGGCGGCCCTCACCCACCTGCGCGAGGCGGCCGAGAGGTACGGGCACCTGATGGACGGCGGCGCGAACCCGGCGCGGGGGCCGGGGGGCGGCCCGGGGGCCGATGGGGCGGGGGGACTCCCGGGGACCGGAGGGACCCCGTCGGACCGGCGGCGCGCGGGTGCGGGTGGGGGGACGCCCCCCCCGAACGGGCAGGGGAACTAGCCGGATGCGGGGCCGGCTCAAGTTCCTCTGGCAGTTCCTCACGGCGTACCGGACCACCGGGGCCCTCACGCCGTCCTCGCGGCGGCTCGCCGAGGCCCTCGTCCGGCCCCTGTCCGCCCGGGACGGGCAACCGATCCGGGTCCTCGAGGCCGGGCCCGGAACGGGGGCCGTGACGGAGGCGATCGTCCCGCACCTGCGGGCCGGCGACCGGCTCACCCTCTACGAGGTGAATCCCGCATTCGCCGAGCACCTGCGCCGGCGGTTCGAGAGCGACCCGCGGCTCGCCCCGGCCCGGGACCGCGTGCGGATCGTCGAGGACACCGTCGAGCGATGCGACGAGCGGGACTACGACCACGCGGTCTGCGGGATCCCGTTCACCAACTTCCCGGCGGATCTCGTCCGGAGGATCCTCGGAGCGATGTGGGAGAGGCTCCGGCCGGGCGGAACGCTCTCCTACTTCGAGTACTGGGGGCTCCGGCGGGTGGCGGGGATCGCCGCCCGCCGCGAGACCCGCGAGCGCGTCCGCGAGGTGGCCCGCGTGACGGACGACTTCCACCGCCGGTTCGGCGCGCAGCGCGAGATCGTCGTCTGGAACATGCCGCCGGCCGTCGCGCACACGCTCCGGAAGCCGTGAAGAAGGGGGACGAGGACCCGGTCCTCGCTCGCGTCGGGAACACGTCGCTGCTGCGGCTGCGGGGGGTCGAGAAGGACGCCCCCGGCTGCGAGGTCTGGGCGAAGGCCGAGTGGGAGAACCCGGGCGGGTCGGTGAAGACCCGGCCCGCGCTCCGGATGCTCCTCGACGGGATCCGGTCGGGCGCGCTCACGCGGGAGCGGACCATCCTCGACGCGTCGTCGGGGAACACGGCCGTGGGCTACGCGCTGGTGGGGGAACGGCTCGGCTACGGCGTCGAGCTGTGCGTCCCCGGGAACGCCAAGCCCGAGCGGCTCGAGGCGATGCGCCGTCACGGCGCGACGCTCGTGCTCACCGACCCGGCCGAGGGGAGCGACGGGGCGATCCTCGAGTGCCGGCGCAGGATCCGGGAGCACCCGGGGCGGTACTTCTACCCCGACCAGTACGGGAACCCGTCGAACTGGCTCGCCCACCACGACGGGACGGGGGCGGAGATCCTCGAGCAGACCTCGGGCCGCGTCACGCACTTCGTCGCGGGCATGGGGACGTCGGGGACGGTGATGGGCGTCGGGCGGCGGCTCAAGGAGCATGACCCGCGGATCGTCGTGGTGGGTGTCGAGCCCGCCGAGGAGCTGCACGGGCTCGAGGGGATGAAGCACATGGCCTCGGCGATCGTGCCGCCCATCTTCGAGCCCGGGAGGCTGGACAAGCGCCTCTTCCTGCCGACGATGGAGGGCTGGGCCATGAGGGACCGGCTGCTGGCCGAGGAGGGCCTGCGCGTCGGCCACTCCTCCGGCGCGGCGGTGGCCGCGACGCTGCGCGTGGCCCGGGAGGCCGGTCGCGGCGTCTTCGTCACCGTGCTCCCGGACGGGGCCGGTCCGGAGGGCCCCCAGGGCAGAGAGGGCAGGGAGGGCCGAGGATGAGGACATCCGGCGTCCTGGCGGCAGGGGTCGCGGTGGGGCTCGCGGCCGGGCTGGGGGGCGCGCTCGCGCTCGCCCCGGGGACGGCGGCTTCGCTCGCGCCGCCCGGGGCGGGGCCGACAGGGGCTGCAATTCTCGATCACACGGAGTGCGCGCGGCGGGAGGGCGAGCTCTCGGCCCGGGTCCGCGAGCTGAAGGCGAAGCTCGCCGCGCTCGAGGGGACGACGGGCGGGCGCGCGGCGCCGCCGGCCGGTCCCCCCGCGGAGGCCGCGAAATCGCCCGCCGATCCGGCCGCAGCGAAGGCCCTGGCCGCGGCCGACCCCTTGGTCTTGCCGGGCCCCGGGGGCGCGCGCCCGCAGCCGGGGCAGGATCCTCTCACGCCCGCGCAGAAGCTCGCTGCCGACTGGACCAAGAGGGCCTGGTCGGTCGCCGCCGACTCGCCCGAGAAGACGGCTCTCTTTCGTGAATTGCGGGAGCGGCTCCGCGATCCGGACCCCCAGATCGCCGCGGCGGCCGCGCAGGCGCTCGCGATGCTCGCGCGCGCCGACAAGCTCACCCCGGCCGACGCGACGGATCTCCGGGCCGACTACGACTCCTTCCCCGCCGGGGCGCCGGTGCGGCCGGGCCTCGCCGCCGCCGTCGCGCGGGCCCTCTCCCAGGACCCGTCCCTCGCTACGTTTCTCGACTCGCTCCCGAGGAGGGACGAGCCCCAGGTCCGCGGTCAGGTCCTCCGGGCGCTCGACGGGTCGCCGTCGGAGCCGTTCCGCCAGCTCGTGCTCCGGATCTCGGCCGAGGACGAGAGCCCCGAGGCGCTCCGGGTCGCGTGGGACGAGGACCGGATCCTCGCGTCCGCGACCCGCGACTTCGCGCCGAAGCTCGTGGCCGCGATCGAGCCCCGGATCGCCAAGGGGGGGCTTCCGGGCGAGGTGCGCGGCCTCGGCTACTACGCGATCTCGATCGCCGGGCTCCAGGCGCCCCGGGACGCCTCCGCCGCGCTTGCGCGGGCGGCCGGGCTCGAGAAGTCGCCCGCGCACGCGGGCTTCGCCTCGGGACTCGAGAAGATCCTCACGGGCGGGAACGCCACCTACGCCGAGCTCGAGGCCTACTGGGACAAGAACCGACGGGTGCTGCGGGACGAGGCGGCGGCCCCCGCGGGCCGCTGAACCTGGCCCGCCCCGGATTCATGTTGCCTTAAGTCGGGCCGGATAGGATCGGGAGAGCCTGAGGAGGCGACATGAAGACCATCGGCGTGCTCGTGGCGGGGATCGCGGGGGCGGCGACGGCGGCCGGGATCGCCGGCGGGGTCGCGCTCGCGCCGAGGGGGCCGATAGGGGTGGAGCCGCTCGGGACATCGCCGGCGGCCGACCACTCGGCGTGCGTGGCTCGCCAGGACGCCCTCGAGGCCCGGCTCCGCGAGCTCGAGAAGCGGGTCGAGGAGGGCGCGGGCGGACTCCCGGAGGTCGCCGGGACGCCCGCCGCCGAGGGAACCGCGCCGGCGCCCGGGACCCCGGACCCCGCCGCCGCGGCTCCGGCGGGGACCCCGGCCGCCGGGTCGCGCCGCCGTCAGGCGACGCCGGCGCAGCAGCTCCTCCGCGATTGGGGCACCCGCGCCCGGGCGCTCGCCGCCGACTCGCCCGAGTGGGCGGTCCTCGTCCGCGAGGCGAGGGAGAAGCTCCGGGACCCGGACCCGAAGGTCGCGGCCGCCGCGGCACGGGCGCTCGAGAGC
>JAKEIC010000038.1 GCA_022614695.1 Planctomycetales bacterium
GGGGCCCGGCGGAGGCGCGGGGACCGCCGCGCTCCGCGCCGCCCGGACCGCGGTCTCCTCCGCGATCCGACGGAGCTCGGCGGCGGAGAGGCTCGGCGGCCGGCGCTCCTCCGCGGCGGCGATAGCGGCGGCGACCTCCCGTCGGACCGTCGCCTGGACCTCGTCGGGGGTGGGGCCCCGGGGCGCTGCCGCGGGAGCCTCCGTGCGGGTCGCCCGGACGACCTCCTCCGCGATCGCCCGGATGCGCCCCTCGTCGAGCTTCGGGGGCGCCGGTGGAGGCGCGGGAGGCGGAACCGCTGACTTCGCGGCGCGGACGGCGACCTCCTCGGCGACGCGACGGACGTCCTCCATGTCGACGGGGCCGACGGGGGCGGGCCGGAGCCGCTCGGCGTCCTCGATCGCCCGGCGGATCATCCCGAGGACCTCCGGCGCTCCGAGCGACGCGGACGGGGAGCTCCCCACGGCGGCGCGGAGGCCCTCCGCCTGCCGGATCGCCTCCTCGCGGGCGATGCGCCGGACCGCGGCCTCGTCCGGGCCGGCGGGGGCCGGTGGGGTCGGCACCGGCTTCGGGAGGGACGCGACGGCCGCGGCCGCCGCCTCCTCGGCGACCTCGCGGGCGAGTTCGCGCACGCGCGACTCCTCGAGTCCCGCGGGCGCGGCCGCAGGGGCAGCCGACGGGGCCTCCAGCGTGGCCACGATTCGCGCGACCTCCGCGCGCACGACCTCGATCAAGGCCTCGCGGGGAAGTCCTGTCGCTCCGCCCGACTCGGCCACCTCCGCCCGCACGACCCGGACCATCTCGCGGAGCACGTCCTCGGGGACGACCCCGCCCGTCTCCCCCCACGCGGCCGAGAGGTCGAGGAGCGCCTTCCCGAGGGAGCGGCGGACCTCCGACTGCATCTCCTCGAGCAGGGCCTTGCCCTGGTTCGCGAATGCCGTGCGGGCGGCCGCGGTCGCGGCCTCGCCGGCCAGGCGCCGGACGGCGTCCTCGTCGAGCGTGGGTCCCGTCGTGTACACGCGCCCCTCCCGCCGCGGCCTGGCCGGCACCGCGGGTCCCGGGAGTCTAGGCCGGCGCCCGGGCGAGTCAACCGGGGGTCGCGCGGCGGTAGAATCCGGCGCCGTGACCGGGGCCCCCACGCGCCTCCCTCCCGACGACCGGCGGGACCAGCTCCGCCGCTGCGCCCGGCGGATCTTCAGCACCAAGGGCTACCACGCCACCGGCGTCGCCGACATCATCGAGGCCGCCGGCGTCGCCCGCGGGACCTTCTACCTCTACTTCGCCGGCAAGCGCGCCCTCTTCGACGACCTCCTGGACGGGCTGTTCGAGGCGATCCGGGGCGCGGTCCGGCGCGTGACGCTCGACGACCCGGCCCGGCCGCCGCTCGCGCAGGTCCGCGAGAACGCCGAGAGGGTGCTCGCGATCCTCATCGAGAACGAGGACCTCGCGAAGATCCTCCTCTCCGAAGCCGTGGGCCTGGACCCCGACGGCGAGGGGAAGCTGCTGCGGTTCTACGACCTGATCCTGGGGGTCCTCGAGAGGACCGTCCGCCTCGGCCAGGGGGCCGGGCTCGTGCGCGCGGGCGACCCCCCGCTCCTCGCCCGGATGCTGCTCGGCTGCGTGAAGGAAGTGATGTACCGCTACGTGGTCGCCGGCGAGAGGCGGCCCCTACGGGAGCTCGCGGACGCCCTCCTCGACTTCGCGGGCCGGGGGATCCTGGCGCGGTCCCCCTAGAGCCGAGCGAGCCGAGTTCTTGCGCCCGCTCCCGATCGCGCGTATAAGGCGCGAACTGCAACAGCCCCGCGCCCGGGGCAGGAGTCTCGCATGCCGGAGCGCCTCGCCCTCCCGACACTTCCGGCCTCCAGCCCCGAGAAGCCGGCCCCGACGTCCCCGCCCCCCCGCGAGACCGTCGGCGCCGGGCGCTACCGCCTCCTCGAGGCGCTCGGCGGGAGCGGGAGGGCGTTCCTCGCGGAGGCCCCCGGCGGCAAGCGCGTCGTCGTGAAGCTCGCGCCGCCCGCCTCGCCGGACGAGGCGGAGCTGGCCCGGCTCGAGATGGCGGCCCTCGCGGCGCTCGGGCACGATCACGTCGAGAAGATCCTGGACTGCGGCGTGGAGCCGGACGGGGTCGCCTGGTTCGCCGCCGAGCACATCGCCGGGGAGACCCTCGAGCGTGCGACCCGGGCGCTCCGCCGGGAGAGGCCGGTCCTGGGCGGGCTCGTCCCCACGTTCCCGATCCTGCTCCGGGTCGTCGCCCAGCTCTGCCGGGCCCTTCAGCACGTCCACGACCGGGGGCTCGTCCACGGCGACGTCTCGCCGCGGAACGTCATGGTGTGCACCTCGGCGGGGAGGTGGGCCCTGCCGGGCTCCGAGGGGCTCCGGGCCGTCCTGGTGGACTTCGGATTCGCGACGCGGGAGGGAGCGCCCGTCGCGGCCCTCCCCCCCGTCGTGGATGGGGCCGTCCGGGGGACCTGGGGCTTCATCGCCCCGGAGGTGCTGCTCGGGACCCCCCCCTCGCGCGCGAGCGATCTCTGGTCCCTCGGCGCCACGATCCACGCGGTCGTGACGGGGCGGCCGCCCTTCGAGGGGAAGGGGCCCGAGGAGATCCTCGCGGCGGCGCGTGCGGGGATCCCGCGCGGACTCGCGGAGCGCAACCCCCGGCTGCCCCTCGCCCTGGACCCGCTCCTTCGCGGCCTCCTGCACGCCGACCCCTCGCGGAGGTTCCCCGATGCGAACGAGGCGATCCGCGAGCTGAACGCGTACACGGGGGAGGGTCTGCCGGAGGAGGAGGCGCCGGCGGCGGCCGCCGAGGGCCGGTCGCGGCCCCGGTTCGTCGGGCGCGACCGGATCCTCACGGACCTCGTGGAACGCGCCGGGGCGCTCGGCGGCCCGAGGCCGACGCGCGAACCCTGGGTCCTGCTCTGCGGGGGGACCGGCGCGGGCAAGACCCGCCTCCTGGAGGAGCTGCGCGTCCGGCTGGAGGTCGGAGGGACCCCGGTCCTCGCGGCCGGCGCGACCGAGGGAGACCCCCGGCCCTTCGGGGCCCTGGGCGACCTCCTCCGCGGGGCCGTCGCGCGATTCGGGGCCGAGGACGCGATCCGGGCCCGGCATCCGGCCGCGTTCGCCGCGCTGGAGGGGAGGTCGGAGCCGGACGCGGCGGCCGCACCGCCGCCCGCGCCCGAGGGCGAGAACCACGACGCCATCCGGCGCGCGGAGGAGTTCGTCGCGACGCTCCTCGATGCGATCGGGGACCGCCGCGTCGTGCTCCTCGTGGACGACTCCCAGCACCTCGATCCGACCGATCGGGCCCTCCTCGCGCACATCGCCCGGGCGACCTATGTCGAGCGAGGGCTCGACGCGCCCGACACGGCGTCGTCTCCGTCCGCCCGCGGCCGCCTCCTGCTCGTCGCGACGGTCCGCGGCGACCCGGCCCAGCCGCCGGAGCCATTCGCTCGGGAGTTGACCCGTCCCGCCGGGCTCGGCGCGTTCGTGGGGCTCCCGCCCCTCGACCCCGAGTCCGCCGCCGATCTCCTCCGCTGGTGCCTCGGGGGCGCGGACCTCCCGGCCCCCGTCCTGGCCCGGCCGGACCTGCGCGCGGCCGCGAGGCCGCGGTCCCTCCTGGCCGCGGCGCGGAGCCTCCTCGCGGACGGGGTCCTCCGGCGGGAGGAAGGGCGCTGGGTCGCCGATCGCGAGGCGCTCGCCCGCTGGAAGGCCCCGGCCGAGGACGACGCGGTGCTCGAGCGGGAGCTGGCCGGGCTCCCGCCGGAGGCCCGCCAGGCCCTCTCGGCGCTCGCCGCCTTCCGCCGGCCCGTGCCGGCCGGGGTCCTCGTCGCGCTCGTTCCCGGCGAGAAGCCCGGGCTCCTCGGGGCGCTCCGGGAGCTGGAGATCCGGGGACTCGTGCGGAGGACGGCGGGCCCTTCGGTGACGGGAGGCCCCGGGATCGTCCTCGCGCACCCGCAGGACCGGCAGGAGTTCCTCCGGGGGCTCCGCCCGGAGGCGCGGGCCCGGCTCCACGGTCGGGCGGCCGAGGCGCTGGCCGCGGCGGCGGGGAAGGCGGACGAGGCGTGGGTGGGGGAGCTCTCCGACCTCATCCTCGAGGCCGGGGACGCCGAGAAGACCGTCGCGGCGGCTCTTCGGGCCGCGGCGGCGAGCCGCGCGGCCGGGCGGCCGGCCGAGGCGCGGGAGACCCTCCGGCGCGCCCTCGCCCTCGCGTCCCCGCACGACACCGGGCGCCCCGACGTCCAGAAGGAGCTCTTCGAGCTGGAGCTGCTCCTCGGGGAGTTCGAGGCGGCGAGCGCCCGCGCCCCCGAGATCCCGAGGGTCGCTACGGAGCCGGCGGAGGCGACGCGGGCGAGGCTCCGGCTCGCGCGCCTCGCGGCCGCCCAGGGGCGCTGGGCCGAGGTGGAGGCGGAGGTGAAGGCGGGGCTTCGGACGGCCGAGGACGCCCCTCCCGTCCTCATGGCGGCCCTGCTCGAGAGGCGGGCCTACGCGGCCCTCCGCTCCGGACGGCCGGGGGAGGCCGAGCGGGCCCTCGCGGAGGCGACGGCCGCGCACCGGGGCGCGAAGGGCCCCGAGGCGGAGGAGGTCCGCGACTCGATCGCGCTCATCCAGGCCGGTCTCTGGCGGCGGGACCGGGATCTCGACCGCGCCGAGAAGGCCCTCCGGGAGGTCGCCGAATCGTCGAGGGCGCGAGGGGACTCGGTCCGGGAGGGGCACGCGGTCCGGAACCTCGCGGTCGTCCTGCGGGCCAAGGGGGACCTGCCGGGCGCGATCGCCGCCGCGCAGAGCGGGCT
This sequence comes from Planctomycetales bacterium, assembly GCA_022614695.1. Lineage (GTDB taxonomy): Bacteria > Planctomycetota > JAKEIC01 > JAKEIC01 > JAKEIC01 > JAKEIC01. Next base: position 4,789 of record JAKEIC010000038.1, read on the forward strand.
CGAGGCGGCGAGGAGGGTCGGGGATGTCGTCGCGAGCGCGAGGATCCTGACAACCCTGGGGAATCTGGCGACGGATCTGGGCGAATTCCGGAGGGCGCGGGGCTACCAGCTGGAGGCCCTCGGGATCCTGACGAGGCTCGGGATCGAGAGCGAACGCGCCATGGTCCTCGCCAACCTGGGCCGTATCTCTGAGGAGATGGGGCGCCTGGGGGACGGGAGCCGCCACATGGAGGAGGCTCGGGCCGTGGCCGAGATGGCGGGGGCGCGCGAAACCGCGGCCATCGTCGCGCTGAATCACCTAGGCGTCCTGATCCGGATGGCCGATCAGGGAGGAAGCCGGGACTCAGCGGAGAGGCTCTTCAAGGAGATCGGGACTCGGAAGGACTCGCCTCTCCTCCAAGCCCTCCTGCACGAGCGCGTGGCGGGGAGGTTCGCCCTCCGGAAGCGCGTGGACGAGTCCCTCGCCGAGTCCCGGACGGCGGCCGAGGCGCTCCGGGGCGCTGGGGATCCGCGAGAGGCAACCCGGGTCCTCTGTGAGGCGGCTCTCCTTCTTGCCCGGGTCGGCCGCGGGAAGGAGGCGCGGGCTCTGCTCGAGGAGGCCGGCACCCCCACAGGCTGGCTCGCGGAGATCCCGGCGTTGCTCGCCCGCTCCGCGACGCTCGCGGCCGATGGCGACGCCGCCGGGGCCGTGTCGGCGGCAGCGGAGGCGGCCGCCCGCCTCCCCGCCGACGCGGCGGGGGACTTGGCCGCCGACGTCTCCTACTGGCGCGGCCGGGCCGCCGAGCAGGCCGGGGAGATCCCGGCGGCGGTCGCGGCCTACTCCGACTCTCTGCGTCTCCACGAGGACATCGCGAGGCGGCTCCCCGATGGGCTCGGGGACGCCTATCTCGCCGACTGGCGCCGGGCCGACGTCCCCGAGAGGCTCCGGGGGATCCGGGGGAAGCAGCGGGAGGCGGAAGGAGGGGCCGCGGGCGGCCTCACCGTCGAGGACATCGCTCGGGTCTCTGCGCTCACGGCGGACCTGTCGCGGGTCCTCGACCTTCCGCAGCTCCTGGACAGGATCCTCGCCGAGGCGGTGGACCTCACGGGCGCCGAGAGGGGGTTCGTGATCCTGGTGGAGGGGGGCCGTCTCGAGATCCGCGCCGCCCTCAACATGGACGGGGAGAAGCTGCCGGACGCGCTGAAGCGGATCTCGCAGTCCGTCGCGAAGCAGGTGGTTCGCGAGGGGGATACCGTCCTCGCGAGCAACGCCGAGGGCGATCCCCGGTTCCAGTCATTCGTCTCCGTCCGGCAGCTCCGGCTGCGGTCCATCCTCGGGGCGCCGTTCCGGTCGGGGGGCCGGGCGATCGGCTGCCTCTACGTGGACCACCGGTTCCGCGAGGATGCCTTCGACGCGAGGGCGGCGGCCCTCGCCGAGGCGTTCGCCGGGCAGGTGGGGGTCGCGATCGAGAACGCCCGGCTCTTCGCGGAGCGGGAGAAGGCGCTCCGGGCGGCCGAGGACCTCCGGGAGGAACGGGACCGCCTTCTGACCTTGCGCACGGCGGAGCTCCGCGCCGTCTCCTCCGCGGTCCCGCGCGCGGGGAACGGGCCGGCCTCCTTCGAGGGGCTCGTCGGGGGGAGCCCGGCGATGCGCGAGGCCTACCGGTTGATCGAGAAGTTCGCCGAGTCGGACGCCACGGTGCTCATCCTCGGGGAGTCGGGGACCGGGAAGGAGCTGGCGGCGCGCGCCCTCCACCGGAGGAGCAGCCGCCGGGGAGGCCGCCTCGTCTCCGAGAACTTCGCGGCCCTCCACGGTCCGCTTGCGCTCGCCGAACTTTTCGGCCACGTGAAGGGCGCCTTCACGGGCGCCCACGCCGACCGGGAGGGTCTCTTCGCCATGGCCGACGGGGGGACCCTCTTCCTGGACGAAGTCGGGGACCTCGACCCCGAGGTGCAGGTGGCCCTCCTCCGCGTGATCGAGGAAGGGCAGTTCAGACCCGTCGGGGGCGTGGAGGTCCGACCGGTGGACGTCCGGATCGTCTGCGCCACGAACAAGGACTTGGGGCTCCTCGTCCGGCAGGGCGGCTTCCGCGAGGACCTCTTCTACCGCCTGAACGTGCTCACCCTTCGGCTTCCTCCGCTGCGGAAGCGGCCCGAGGACATCCCGCCTCTCGTCGAGCACTTCCGGAGGCGGTTCGAGGCCGAAGGGGTGAAGTGTCCGAAGCCGAGCCGCGAGACCCTGGACCTGTTGGCAGCCTATCCCTGGCCCGGGAACGTGCGGGAACTCGAGAACGAGCTGCGGCGGGCGGCCCTCCTCGCCAAGCGGGGGGTCCTGCTCCCGAAGCACTTCTCCGACCGGGTGCGGAGCCCGGATGCCGAGGTTCCCGGGGCCCCGGGCACGGAGGAGCTGAGGACCCGCGGGTTCTGGCACCTCGTCCAGGAATACGAGACGCAGATCATCACGGAAGGGCTTCGCGCCTGCCGCGGGAATCAAGCGGCCGCCGCGCGGTACATGAAGATGGACCGGATCACCATGATCCGGAAAATGAGGCAGTATGGACTCTTCCGTGGGCTCAATCGGAAACGGGGTAGGCCCCGCAAGAGCGAGAGGCCCCCGGCGTAACCCGCAGATCCCCATAGCGTTGTGATCGCCTGCTAATCGCGCGCATCGCGACGGTCTCCGGGTCGGTGTTGATTGCAACAAGTCGGGCCTGTTAGGCCCCTCTGCGAAGTCCCCCCGACCCCATCCGCAGGTTCATCCGCGCCTTCGGTTTTGGTGCTGCCCCCCCCTTCCCCATTGGAGTGGGCACTCCAGGTGACTCTTCTCCTCTCGGCTTTCGATGTCGCCGAAGACCGGCGGGAGGAGTCACATCATGCGAAGGAAGGACTGGATCGCGGGCGGGCTCGGCGCCCTTCTGATCTGCGCGGTAGCCGCCGCAACAGCCTACGGCATCGACCCCTGGCACGGCCGGCTCACCAAGTCGCTGGCCGGCTTCGAGGCGCTCCGGTTCACGCTCTCGGACCCGACCGTCCTGACGTCGTGCCGGAACCGCTACAACCAGGACAACGACCTCGTGGACATGGCGGGGCAGATCCACCAGGCCGTGGCGGGCGGCTGGGAGGTGCACGTCAACCTGAACTTCGAGCCGGTCGGCGGGGCCCCGAGGCTCGGGGACATCGAGGCGCTCGTCTTCGTGAACTCGAGCAACGTGGCCGAGTACTTCATCTCGCTCTGGGACCCCCTCCCCGAGGACGACCTGACGATCCCGCCGAGCCTCCAGCAGGTGAACGACTCGCAGGAGAACGAGGCCCTGAAGTGCGCCCTGAACGACGCCACCGTCCGCTCCTGCGCCACCACACGCTTCAGCGCGGGCGTCTGGATGTGGGATGAGAACGTCGTGCTCGTCACGGACAACGGGATCTCGAAGACCTACGACGCCACCCTGACGTTCAAGAAGAGCAACGGAGGCACCCCGGCCCCGGGGAAGAGGAACATCATCGCCCGCGTGACCGTGCTGAACGACCTCTCGGTCTGTGTGATCGAGTCGGTGACGTGACAGTAGCCGAGTGAGGCCCCCGTCGGGGGCATGAGAAGTGAACGAGGACACGGGGGGCGGCCGGCGCCGCGATCCGTCGCGGGGCGGGCCGTCCCGGGTTCCGGACGCCGCCGCGTGCCGGGAGGCGCTCGAGAGGGGCCTCGCGGCCGCCCTTCGCGGCCCCCTCACGGCCTTCGTGATGGAGGCGGACCGCATGGCGCGCGACACCGCGCTCCCGCCCGCCGCCCGAGACGCGGCCGCGCGCATCGTGGCGCAGGGCCAGCGGGTCGTCGCGCACGTCCACGTCCTCCTCGACCTCGTGCGTCTCGAGGCGGACCGCCTCCCGATCTTCCCGGAGACGGTCCCCGTCACGTGGGTCCTCGGCTGGGCGGCCGGAGAGCACGCGACTGCGGCCCGGGCCCGGGCCGTGGCGCTGGACGTCGCGCCGGCCCCCGAGGGCGCGGCCGTCCTCGCCGACCGCGCGTTCCTGAGTCGGATGCTCGGGGCCCTCCTCGTCGAAGCGATCGAGGCCGCGCCGGCCGGCGGCCGCGTGGCGCTCCGGGTCCGCCGCGACGCCGGCGGCGCGCGCGTGCGGTTCGAGGTCGAGGGCCCGCGTGCGGCCGGCCCCGAGCCCTGGACCCTCCTCTCCTGCCGCCTCGCCGCCGAAGCCCAGCGCGGCTCGGCGGGCGCGGACGAGACCCCGGAAGGCCGCTCGGTGGCCTGGGTGAGCCTGCCGGCGGGTTAGCCTCGTCGGCCCGAGTACCCCCCCGGCCTCCCCCGGTGCCAGGACCAGGCGCTCGCGAGGATCTCCTCGAGGCCGCGCGTCGGCTTCCAGGCCAGCTCGCGCGCGGCGAGGGAGATGTCGGCGACCAGGCTCGGGGGATCGCCACGCCGGGGCGGCTCGTCCTTGGTCCGGACCGTCCGGCCCGTCACGCGCTCGGCGGCGGCGATCACCTCGCGCACCGAGGCCCCGCTCCCCGCGCCCACGTTGAACGCGCGCACCTCGCCCGGCCGGACGGCGTCCAGCGCCCGGACGTGGGCCTCGACCAGGTCCTCGATGTGCACGTAGTCCCGCACGCACGTCCCGTCCGGGGTCGGCCCGTCGGTCCCGTAGATCGGGACCGCGCTCCCGCTCGCGGCCGCCGCGAGGAGGCGCGGGATCAGGTGCGTCTCGGGCCGGTGGTCCTCGCCGTGGCGCCCCCCGTCCGTCGCTCCCGAGGCGTTGAAGTAGCGGAGCGCGACCGCCCCGAGCCCCCACTCCTTCGCCGCGCCCGCGAGCCGCTCCTCGACGGCGACCTTCGTCTCGCCGTAGGGGGAGACCGGCCGGAGCGGGGCCGACTCGGGGACCGGGACCTTCTCCGGCGTGCCGTAGACCCCGGCCGACGAGGAGAAGACGAACCGTCGCACCCCGGCGGCGCGCGCCCACGCGAGGAGCGCCTCCGAGCCCGTCACGTTCGCGCGCCGGTAGCCCTCGGGGTCGGCGAAGCTCTCGCCGACCGCGATCTTCCCCGCGAAGTGGAGGACAGCCTCGACGGGGCCGGCCGCGGCGAGGGCGCGGTCGAGGCCCGGGGCCGCGAGGTCGGCGCGCAGGAGCCGGATCCCCCGGATCCCATCGACCGCCTCGGCGTGCCCCGCCGACAGGTCGTCCACCACGACGACCCGATGGCCCGACGTCGAGAGCCTCCGCGCGACCGCCGACCCGACGTAGCCCGCGCCGCCCGCGACCAGCAGGTTCATCGCGGGGCGAGCCTCTGCCGGAAGTCCTCCAGCGTCCTCCGGATCGCCTCCGCACGGGGCACTCGCGGCTCCCAGCCGAGGAGCTTCCGCGCCCGCGAGATGTCGGGACGCCGCACCTTCGGGTCGTCGGGCGGGAGCGGCCGGTGCTCGACGCGGCTGCGGGAGCCGGCGGCCGCGATCACCTCGCGCGCGAGGGCGAGGATCGTCACCTCCTCCGGGTTCCCGAGGTTCACGGGCTCGTGCGCGTCGGGGGCGTCGCAGAGGAGCAGCCTCACGAGCCCGTCCACCAGGTCCGACACGTAGCAGAACGAGCGCGTCTGTGAGCCGTCCCCGTAGACCGTGAGCGGCTCGCCCCGGATCGCCTGGGCGAGGAAGTTCGGGAGCGCGCGCCCGTCCTCGATCCGCATGCGAGGCCCGCACGTGTTGAAGATCCGCGCGATCCGGGTGCGCACGCCATGGCTCCGGTGGTACGCCATCGCCATCGCCTCGGCGAAGCGCTTCGCCTCGTCGTAGACGCCGCGGACGCCGATGGGGTTCACGTTCCCCCAGTAGCCCTCCGGCTGCGGGTGGACCTGCGGGTCGCCGTAGACCTCCGAGGTGGAGGCCAGCAGGAACCGCGCCCCCTTGGCCTTCGCGAGCCCGAGGGCCTTGTGGGTCCCGAGCGAGCCGACCTTGAGGGTCTGGATCGGGAACTTGAGGTAGTCGGTGGGGCTCGCGGGCGAGGCGAGGTGCAGGACCGCGTGGACGTCCCCGTCCACGTGCAGGTACTCGGTCACGTCGTAGCGGACGAAGCGGAACCGCCCAGGCCCCGCGGGGCCCTCGGGGCCGAGCAGGTGCCCCACGTTCTCGGCCCGCCCCGTGACGAGGTTGTCGAGAGCCACGACCTCGTGGCCGTCGGAGACCAGCCGGTCGCAGAGGTGCGACCCGATGAACCCGGCGCCTCCGGTGACGACGGCCCTCAAGGGAGGAAGGCCCACGGGACCGGCAGCGCCTCGCCCGTCCCGTCCCAGTCGAGCCGGTCGAGCGTGAGCTCGTCCCACGCGAGCGGGGCGAGTGCGAGCGCGCGCACCTGCCAGTTGTAGACGAAGCCGACCCGCGGACCGAACGCGGTCAGCGACGCCGGCAGCGCGGGGAGGGCGACGCTCGTCGTCCCGGCGGGGACCCACAGGTCCCAGAGGTTCCCGGGCGGGGAAGCGGCGAGGACGTGGACGCGGTAGGCGCCGCCCCCGGCCGGGAGCGTCGCCGTCCACTGGAGGCTCGGCGTGAGCCCCACCTGGGCGGTCGTCGAGTTCGCGGGCGCGGTCTGGTACGGGAGCGGCGGGAACGTGAGGGAGAAAGCCGAGGGGAAGGCGGCGGTGGCCGGCGGCCCCGCGTGCGGCAGGAGCGCCCGGGTGAGGTCCCCGGCCGAGTTCCAGGCGACGCCGTCCACGACGAGGTCGGTGGCCGACACGGCCGCGACGACCGACGGCGCATACTCGAGGCTGACCGTCGAGAACGGCGAGGTCACGGTCCCCCACCCGACCACCGCGCCGCCCCCCCGGTAGAAGTCCTGGCCCGGGAAGCCCGCCCGCGGCCGCACCTCCACGGTCGTGGGGGTGAATCCCGTCGGATAGAAGAGGTTCCCGCTGGCGGTCGAGATCGTGAGTCCGCCGACGGCCGGGAACGTGAAGTCCACGTTCGCCCAGGTCTTGTGCGAGGGCACCTTCAGCTCGAACGGGGTCACGTGGAGGTTGAGGAGGCCCGAGGAACCGAGGTCGAGCCCCGTCACGTGGAAGTTCCGGGTGCCGGCCATGTGGATCTGGTAGGTGTCGTCCTGCGGCGCGGGGGGCGCGGGAGGTGTGAGGGACGGGTCCGGGCTGCCCGGCCGCCCATCGTTCACCTCGGCCCGCGACAAGGTCCCGGCGATGTTCTTCACGGTCCCGCGCACGAGGATGATCCGGGGTGTCGGCGGCGGGAGGGGGAGCCCCACCTCGGCCGTGGTCGCCCGGGTGATCGTCGCCAGCCCGTAGCCCGGCGCCCCGCCCGTCACGGTGAACGGCCCCAGAGGCACCGCAAGGACGGCCGTCCCGGTCGAGTCGGTCGTCGCCTCGGCGCCGGTCTCGTGGCAGACCACCGTGGCGCCCGGCACGACGACCCGGCTCCAGGCGTGGAAGGCGCGTACGAGGACGCGCCCGTCTGCGGCGGGACCGCCCCCCGTGATGCGGCCGTCCGCGACGACCGGCGGGGCCTCGGGCGGGTCCTCCCGCTCCCTCGCGCAACCGAGTGCGAGGACGACAGTGAAGACGACGAGCGCGCCCGCGGCGCAACTCCCGGACATGGAGCGCGGATCATACGGCCGCCCGGGCGGCGCGGGTAGGGCCCGCCTTGACTTGGGGGAGCGACGGCCTAGACTCCCCGTGGAGACCGAGAGTCGCGGAATGGCGGAACTACCCGGTCCGACGAAGAAGATAGACCTCCGCGCGTTCGTCGCGGACCGGTTGGCGGAGTTCGTCCGGAGCCCGGTCTTCATCACGGCCGTGCAGGACCAGGTGCGGGAGGCCGTGAGCGCGGCGCTCGCGAACTCGCCGGGGGGGGGCGGCGGGGCCGGCGGAGACGGGGGCGTGGACCCGGCGGCCGTGAAGAGGCTCGTGCGCGAGATCCTCGCGGCCGAGGTGCCCACCCGCGAGGAAGTCGAGAAGATGATCCGGCGGGTCCGGGAGGGGTCGGGAGTCCGCACCGCTCCCGTGGACGCCGCCTCCATCCGCAGGATGATCGCCGAGGCGGTGGAGGCGAACCGGACCGACAGCGAGGAGGGCGGGGGCGGCGGGGCCTCCGGGCCCCCCCCCGAGGCGCTCAAGGAGCAGATGGCCCAGACGGCCCGCGAGGTGCTCGCCGCCGAGGCGGGGAGCCTGGTCCGCACGATCCGCAAGGGGGTGGACGAGCTGCTCGCCGCGCGCGAGGCGAGGCTCCTCGAGTCGGCGTCGCTCCGCCAGTCGGTCGAGGGGGTCGTGACGGCGAAGGTCCAGGCCGCCCTCGCGGCCCGCGGCCGGGACACGGGACGGGTCGCCGTCCCGAAGCCGGAGGCGATCCGGGAGGCGGTCGAGACCGTCGTCGCCGAGCTCCTGCCCAAGGCCGTCGCGGAGGCCGTCCCGGCGGCGATGGCGACCGCCGGGGGATCCGGCAACGTGGGGGGCGGGGGCGTGGACCCGGAGACTCTCGGGCAGATGCTCGAGGCGAAGTTCCGCGAGTTCCAGACGACGGAGCTGCCGCGGGTGCTCGGGACGTTCCTCGACCAGAAGCTCCCGATGGAGATGTTCCAGAACGTCGTCACCCTCGAGGACGTCCGGCGCGAGGTCGCCTCCGCCCGCGCCGCCGGGGGCGCCGCGCCGGCCGGGACGCCGCCGGCCTTCTCGGGGGGGAAGGGCCCGGCCGACTCCCAGGTCCTCACGCGCATCCTCGGGAGCCAGGAGCTCAAGGAGATGCTCGACGACAAGTTCCGGCTCATGACGACCTACTTGAAGACCGACCTCATCCCGAAGCTCGTGAAGGACACCATGGCGAAGGGCGGGAAGTAGACCCTACAATCCGCCGATGGACGGCGGAGGGCTCGGGATTCTCGTCGCGGAGGCGCTGCGGGACGCGGGGCCGGCGCTCGCGCTCGCGTTCGGGGTGCCTCTCGCTCTCGCCCTTCACCGGGCAACCGAACGCGCCCGGCTCGCGCTCTGGGCCCGCCGGCGCGGCGGGAAGTGCCTGACGCACCCGGGGGACCCGCTCCCGCGCGTCGTATTCTCGGGCGAGGTCCGGGGCGAGCTGGACTTCCCCGCGAGCGACGCGGGGCTGGGACCGCTGCGCGCGACGCGGCTCCGGCTCGCGTGGGACGACCGCCGTTCGGGACCGCTCGAGATCCGGCCGCGCGGGTGGCTCGGGGGGCTCGCGCTGATCCTGCCGGCCCGCCGGGGCGAGACGCGGACGGGGGACCGCTCGTTCGACCGCGCGTTCCGGGTGTGGAGCGAGCTGCCCGCCGCCGCCGCCCGCGCGATCCTCGCGGCGCCCGCGCGACGCGCGCTCCTCGCGGCGGCGATGGGCCCCACCGGCGGAGGCCTCGCGCTCCGGCTCGAGCCGTCGGGCCTCGTCCTGCGGCGCGGAGGCCTCCTGCTCGACTCGCGATCGCTCGACGCGCTCCTGGCCGCAGGGGCGGTCGTCGCCTCGGCCGCGGCCGGTGAGGCGGCGGTTCGGGTGGTCGCCGTCCGGACGGGGGGCGGCCTCTGCCCGGCCTGCTCGAGGGCCGCCGATCCCCCCGAGGTGGTTTGCCCCTCCTGCGGCGCGCCCCACCACCGCGCGTGCTGGGACTGGCTCGGAGGGTGCGGGATCTACCGGTGCGCCGCCGCGCCCACGCTCTCGGCCCTCCGGGAGGCGGCGTGAGCGACCTCCTCTGGCTCCACCTGCCCCTGGCGCTGGCGATCGCGTTCTGGGGGTTCTCGCAGGGTCGAGGGCGCGGCCGGACCTCGGGCTCGGGCCCCGCGGGCCCCCGGGAGGGCGGACCGCCGGAGCGCCGCCCTGTCCCGCTCGCCCCGGGCGCGTTCTTCGAGCTGGGGGCCGGCCCCTTCCGGAGCTGGACGCGGCTGCTGCTGCCGGCCCCGTTCCCCCTGCCCGTCTCGGGTCCGGCCCGGTTGGGCCCCCGGAGCCTGCGCCGCGGGACCCCC
>JAKEIC010000039.1 GCA_022614695.1 Planctomycetales bacterium
CCCGCGCTCGAGCGGGTGACGGGCCGGCGCTACGACGAGGGGGCGCTGCAGGAGAGGCTCGCGCTCTCGGCCCGCGCGGAGGACGACCTGGTCTGGGTCCTCCAGTCGGCGCGCAACCGGCCTTCCCCGATAGACGCCTACTTCGGGGGCGTCTACTACATCGGCCCGATCTTCACCGCCTTCCGCGGGACCCCGGAGTGCGTCACCTACTACCAGGCGCTCCGGCGCGAGGTGGAGGCGCGGCTCGCGGCCGGCGAGGGGCCGCTCACCCCGGATGGCCCGCTCGGGCCCGAGAGGTTCCGGCTCGTGGTGGAAGGCCCCCCGAACTGGACGAACTTCCGCGAGTTCTGGCGGATGTTCGCCGCCGAGGGCGCGGTCGTCGTCGCCTCGACCTACACGAAGGTGGGAGGCCTCTACGACCTCGGGTTCCGCCACGACCCGGCGCGCCCGCTCGAGACGCTCGCCGACTACTGCGCGGGCTGCTACACGAACCTCTCGCTCCCGGCCCGCGTGGACCTCCTCTGCCGCTACGTCCGGGACTACGGCGCCGACGGGTTCGTCGTGAACTCGATCAAGTCCTGCGCCTCGTTCTCGGCGGGCCAGCTCCCGATGCTCCGCGAGGTCGAGAGGCGCACGGGCATCCCCGGCGGGTTCATCGAGTCGGACCTCGTGGACCCGCGCTACTTCTCGGCGGCGAACCTGAAGAACCGGCTCGAGAGCTACTTCCAGATGCTCGACGCGCGCCGGGCGGCGCGCGCTCCGGGGAGCGCCGCATGAGGGCCGTCTGCGGCATAGACCTCGGCTCCACGACCACCAAGGCGCTCCTCCTCGACGAGACGGGGGCGGTGGCCGGCCGCGGGATCACCAACACCCGGTCCAACTACTTCGTCGCCACGGCCGTCGCGCGGGCGGAGGCGTTGCTGGATGCCCGGCTCGGCCGGCTCCGCGCGGCGCTCGCGACGGCCGGCGACGGCGAGGCCGCCGGGACGGCGGCCGCCGCCCTCGAGGAGGAGGTGAGGTTCCGCCAGCACGAGGCGCGGCTCGAGGACCTCCTCGCGACCTGCGAGGAGGAGGCGGTCCGGCGCCACCCCGACGCGGTGCCGGAGCTTCGCCGGATCGCCGGGGCGATGCGGGCGGGGTCCCGCGCCGCCCACGACCGGGCGAAGGGGGACCGGTCCCGCTTCTTCCGGGATCTCGCCGGGGGGGAGTTCCTCCGGCTGGCCGAGGAGGCCGCGGCGGCGGGGCGCGCCCGGTTCGAGACCCTCATGTCGCTCTCCGACCGCTCGATGCTCGCGGTCGAGAACCGGGTCCCCGAGGGGGACATCGCGGCGCTCGTGCGCGACGCGTCGCGGGCCCTGCGGGCTCGGGGCGGCCTCCCGCCCCGCACGGCGGAGGCCGTGGAAGGGGCCGCCCACGCGGCGGCGGAGGAGCCCGTCGAGGTGCTCTACACGGTCGGGACCGGGTACGGGCGCCAGAGGCTCCCCTTCGCGAAGGAGCAGATCCGCTCCGAGATCCTGTGCCACGGCCTCGGCGCGCACGCGCTCTTCCCGGACACCCGGACCGTCCTCGACATCGGGGGCCAGGACACGAAGGCGATCCAGGTGGACGGGGACGGCGTCGTGACGGCCTTCCAGATGAACGACCGCTGCGCCGCCGGCTGCGGCCGCTACCTCGGCTACGTCGCCGACGAGCTCTCCCTCTCGCTCCCCGAGATCGGCCCCCTGGCGCTCCGGGCGGCGCGGCCGGCCCGCATCACGAGCACGTGCACCGTCTTCGCGGGGGCGGAGCTGCGCGAGCGGCTCTCCCTCGGCGAGAGCCGCGAGGCGATCCTCGCGGGGCTCCACCGCGCGATCGTCCTGCGGGCGATGTCGCTCCTCGCCCGCGCGGGCGGCGTACGCGACCAGTTCACCTTCACGGGCGGGGTCGCGAAGAACCCGGCCGTCGTCCGGGCCCTCCGGGACCTCACCGACCGCCACTACGGGGCCGGCGTCACGCTGAACGTCCACCCCGACTCGATCTACACGGGGGCGCTCGGGGCGGCCCTCTTCGCGCGCCGCGCGGCGGAGCAGGGGCTCCGCTCCGCCGAGCCCGGCCCGGCGCCGGCGGCGGTGCCGTCGGCCGAGGGGGTCGCGTGAGCCCCTGCCGGCGGCTCCGGACGGCCGGCGTGGACCTCGGCTCCTCCGCCGTGAAGGTGGCCGTGGTCGAGACGCGCGGGAACGGGGAGCCGCTCCTCCTCGCGAGCGAGGTGGAGAGGATCCGCAAGCGCGATCCCCGGGCCGTCGCCGACGCGCTCTTCCGCTCCACCTGCGCCGCGGCCGAGACGGAGCCCGAGGCGCTCGACTACGTGGCCACGACCGGCGAGGCGCAGGGGCTCCCCTTCGAGACGGGCCACTTCTTCGGCATGACGACCCACGCCCGGGGCGGGCTCTTCCTCGTCCCGGAGGCGGCGGCGGTGCTCGACGTGGGGGCCCTCCACGCCCGGGCCGTCGCCGTCGCCCCGGACGGACGGGTGCTCCGGACGCGGATGACCGGGCAGTGCGCCTCCGGCTCGGGGCAGTTCCTCGAGAACATCGCCCGCTACCTGGGCGTCGCCCTCGAGGACGTGGGTCCGCTCTCGCTCCGGGCCCGAAAGCCCGAGCCGGTCTCCGGCATCTGCGCCGTCCTCGCCGAGACCGACGTGATCAACATGGTCTCGCGCGGGATCGAGACGGCGGACATCCTGCGGGGGATCCACGAGAGCATCGCACGGAGGCTCGCGCAGCTCCTGCGGAGCCTCGAGGCGGGCTCGCCCGTCGTGATCACCGGCGGCCTCGCGGCCGACGAGGGGCTCGCGGCGGCGCTTGCCGAGAGGCTCGCCGCCGACGGGGCGAAGACGGGGGTCCGGACCCATCCTCTCTCCGACCGGGCCGGGGCGATCGGGGCGGCGATCTGGGGGGCCGTGCGCCGCGGCCGCATGGACGGCGTCCCGAGCTGCGAGGCCGTGGCATGACGGCGGAGGGATGGACGAAGCCCCGGATCATCCAGGGCGGCATGGGAGCCGCGGTCTCGAGCTGGTCGCTCGCGCGCGCGGTCTCGGCCCTGGGGGAGCTGGGCGTCGTCTCGGGCACTGGCCTCGACGTGGTCGTCACGCGCCGGCTCCAGGACGGAGACGTCGGCGGCCACCTCCGCCGGATCCTCGAGGGCTTCCCGGCCCCGGCGCTCGCGCGGCGCGTCCTCGAGGAGCACTTCGCGCCCGGCGGGCGCGCTCCCCGGCAGCCGTACCGGCTGGTCCCCCTCCACACCGTGCCGGTAGACCTCGCGCGACAGCGGCTCGCCTGCGTGGCGAACTTCGCCGAGGTGGCGCTCGCCAAGGAGGGGCACCCGGGTCTCGTGGGGATCAACTTCCTCGAGAAGATGCAGGTCCCGGTCCTCCCCTCCCTGCTCGGGGCGATGCTCGCCGGGGTGGACTTCGTCCTGATGGGGGCCGGGCTGCCGCGCGAGATTCCGGGGGCCCTGGATGCCCTCGCTCGCGGGGAGACCGCGAGCCTCACGCTCCACGTGGACGGGGCGGCCCCCGGCGACGACTTCCGCATCACGGCCGACCCCCGCGAGATCCTCGGGGGCGACCCGCCCCGGCTCCGCCGGCCGCGCTTCCTCGGGATCGTCGCCTCGGCCACCGCGGCGAGCGTCCTCGCCACGCGCGCCAACGGCCACGTGGACGGGTTCGTGGTCCAGGGCCCTGAGGCGGGCGGCCACCAGGCGCCCCCGCGGGGAGGCCTCCGTCTCACGCCGGACGGCCAGCCGGTCTACGGACCCCGCGACGTCGTGGACCTCGATGCGATCCGGGTGCTCGGACGGCCGTTCTGGCTCGCGGGGGGCCGCGCGACGCCCGAGAGGCTCCGCGAGGCCCTGGCGCTCGGCGCCTCCGGGATCCAGGTCGGGACGGCCTTCGCCTACTGCCGCGAGTCGGGGCTCCGGCCCGACTTGAAGCACGCCCTCCTCGAGAAGTCGCGGCGCGGCGAGGTCCGCGTCTTCACCGACGCGAAGGCCTCGCCGACCGGGTTCCCGTTCAAGGTCGCGCTCCTCGAAGGCACGCTCTCCGAGGCCTGCTTCTACGACGCGCGCGAGCGGGTCTGCGACCTGGGCTACCTGCGGGAGCTCTACAAGCGGCCCGAGGGGGGGATCGGCTTCCGCTGCCCTGCGGAGCCCGTCGACACCTACGCGAAGAAGGGGGGCGATCCCGCGGAGACGGAGGGGCGCAAGTGCCTCTGCAACGCCCTGCTCGCCAACGTCGGCGTCGGCTCCGTCCGCCCCGGCGGGGCGGACGAGCTCCCGCTCGTCACGTCCGGCGACGACCTCGCCAAGATCGCGCGGCTCCTCCGGGACGGCGAGGACTCCTACTCGGCGGAGGACGTGATCCGGTATCTGCGGACGAGTCCTACACCGGCTCGAAGCTCGCCGTGAAGTGGCGCAGGTACGGGGGGTCGCGGACCAGCCGGAGCCCGCGCAGCTCCCCGATGCGGGCCGCGATCCCGGCCATGCCCTCGATCACGTAGTCCACGTGGCTCTGGGTGTAGACCCGCCGCGGGATGGCGAGGCGCACGAGCTCCATCGCGGCGGGGCGGAAGCTCCCGCCCTCGTTCCTCCCGAACATCACCGAGCCGATCTCGCACGCGCGGATCCCCTCGGCGAGGTACATCTCGCAGGCGAGCGCCTGGCCCGGGAACCGCTCCGGCGGGACGTGCGGCAGGAGCGCGCGCGCGTCCACGTAGACCGCGTGTCCGCCCGGGGGCTGCACGGTGGGGATCCCGGCCCGGTTGAGGCCCTCGGCGAGGTAGCGCGTCACCGCGAGCCGGTAGTCGAGGTATCGCTCGTCGAGCACCTCCTCGAGCCCCACCGCGAGGGCCTCGAGGTCGCGGGCCGCGAGTCCGCCGTACGTGGGGAACCCCTCCGTCAGGATCAGGAGCGAGCGGGCGCGCTCGACCCAGCGGTCGTCCCGGAGGGCGAGGAACCCGCCGATGTTCACGAGCCCGTCCTTCTTGGCGGAGACCAGGCACCCGTCGGCGAGCTCGAAGGTCTCGCGGGCGATCTCGCGGGGGCTCCGGCCCCCCTGGCCGTCTTCGCGGAGCTTTACGAGGTAGCTGTTCTCGGCGAACCGGCACGCGTCCAGCACGAAGGGGATCCCGTGCCGCCGGTAGACCTCCGAGGCCCCGTGGAGATTGGCGAGGGAGACCGGCTGGCCCCCGCCGGTGTTGTTCGTGATCGTGAGCATCCCGAGCGGGATGCGCGCCCGGTTCTCGGCGCAGAACCGGTCGAGCCGGGCGAGGTCCACGTTCCCCTTGAAGGGATGGCGGCTCGCCGGGTCGCGGCCTTCGGCGACGACCAGGTCCACCGCCTCGCCTCCCAGCTGCTCGATGTTGGCGCGCGTCGTGTCGAAGTGGTTGTTGCTCGGGACGGCGCACCCGGGCCGGATGAGGAGAGAGAAGAGCAGCCGCTCCGCCGCCCGGCCCTGGTGCGTCGGGATCACGTGGGGGTATCCGGTCAGCTTCCGTACGGCCGCCTCGAACCGGGCGAAGCTCCGGGACCCGGCGTACGACTCGTCGGCCACCATCATCGCGCCCCACTGCGCCGCGCTCATGGCCGAGGTCCCGGAGTCGGTGAGGAAGTCGAACGTGACCGACTCGGACGGGACCTGGAAGAGGTTCCAGCCGGCGCGGGCGAGGAACCCCTCCCGCTCCGGCCGGGACCGGATCGCGAGCGGCTCCACGACCTTGATCTTGAAGGGCTCGATGATCGTGCGGGGCCGCGGGGGTTCGCGCATGGGGCCTCCGGCGGGGAGCCCGGAGGCTCCCCGGAGTCGCCTCCGGCACCTCGCACACGCCGGGCCGGTCCGGCGTGGCGCGGCCGGGCACGGGGCGTGCGAGGGGGGCGGGCGTGGCGTCCTCCGGACGGGTCCTGGTCCTCGGCGGCGGGGTCGGCGGGACCCTGGTCGCGAACCGGCTCGTCCGGGCACGGCCCGAGCTGGACGTCACGGTCGTCGCGAGCCACGCCGACCACCTGTTCCAGCCCGCGATCCTGCGGGTCCCGTTCGGCCCCGTCCCCGAGAAGCGGCTCCGCCGTGACGAGCGCGCGCTCCTCCACCCGCGGGTGCGGCTCCTCGCCTCCAAGGCCGAGGGTCTCGACCGGGTGCGCGGGACCGTCCGGCTCGCGGCGGGCGACGAGGTCGCCTGGGACGTCCTCGTCCTCGCGACCGGCGCCCGCGTGGCCTTCGAGCCCGTGCCCGGGCTCCGCGAGGCGGGCCACCACTTCCACTGCGTGAAGGCGGCCGGGCTCCTGCGCGATGCGCTCGCGGCATTCCGCGGCGGTCACATCGTCCTCGGCGCCTGCCGCCTCCCGTACAAGTGCCCGCCCGCGCCGTTCGAGTTCGCCTGCCTCCTCGACGACCACCTCCGGCGCGACGGCCGCCGCGCGGCGGCGCGGATCACGTTCGTCTACCCCGAGCGCCGGCTCTTCTCGGACCCCGGCGTCGCCGACGCGCTCGAGCCCCTGCTCGCGGCGCGGGGGATCGAGGTGAGGGCGCCCTTCGTCCCCGCGCGCGTCGAACCGGAGAACCGGCGCCTCGTCTCGACGGGCGGGGAGAGCCTCGACTACGACCTGCTCGCCCTCGTCCCGCCCCACGCCGGGGCCCCGATCGTGCGGGGGTCGGGGCTCGGGGACTCCCAAGGCTGGCTGCCCGCCGACCCGCGGACCCTCCGGGTCGCCCCCCGGATCTACGCGCTCGGGGACGCGGCCGGGCTCCCGGTCCCGAAGAGCGGCGCGGCCACCCACGCGCAGGCGGGGACCATCGTCCGGAACGTGCTGCGCGAGGTGGACGGCCACGAGCCCGACGCCGCCTACGACGGGGCGGCGTCGTGATTCGTGGAGACCGGCGCCGGGCGGGCCGCCCGGCTGGACCAGGCCTACGGCGCGTCTCCCAGGCTCTCCCCGCCGCGGAGACGCTGGCTCTGGGCGAAGGGGCTCCTGTCGCGGCTCTACTTCACGATGGTCCGGCGGGGGTGATCGCGGACCGGCCGGGAGCGCGATCGCCGGGGGGCGCCGCGGGTTCTTTCGCGCAGACGGGGAGTCGTCCGCGGGGTCGCCACGGGGTACGCCTGGGCATGCCCGCGCCGCGGAATCGGGACTGGGTTTTGCTGAGTGAGCCCCAACGCGGTCCGGGTTCCGCTGGCCGGGATGCCGGTCCGCGCCACCGAAGGAGGCGTCCGTGACGATCCGCTCCTCGACCCTCGGAACCCCGGTCCTCGGGCTCGTGCTCCTCGCACTCGGATGCGGCGGATGCGGCGGGAAGACCTCCGTACCCGGAGGGGGACCCGAGACGTCCGGGGGAGGGAGCGCGGAGGCGCCGAAGGCCGGCGCGAAGGTTTGGGACCCCGCCCTCGGCACGGCGGGCGTCCGGGGGACCGTGAAGCTCGCCGGGAAGGCGCCGAAGAGGCGGCCGATAGACATGAACCGGGAGCCCCGCTGCCACGAGGCCCACGGCGGGAAGGCGCTCGACGAGTCGGTCATCGTGAACGAGGACGGGACTCTCCGGAACGCCTTCGTCTGGGTGAAGAAAGGGCTCGAGTCCTGGTCCTTCCCGATGCCGTCCGATCCCGCGGTCGTCACCCAGACGAACTGCGTCTACATCCCGCACGTCCAGGGGGTCCGCGCGGGGCAGACGATCTCGATCCGGAACGGCGACCCGTGCCTGCACAACATCCACGCCTACGCGAAGCGAAACACCGAGTTCAACTTCGGCCAACCGGGTGGTTCCGCGGAGGCGACGCGCACGTTCGACCGGCCCGAAGTCATGGCGATGCTCAAGTGCGACGTCCACGGCTGGATGAGCGCCTACATCGGGGTGGTGGCCCATCCCTATTTCGCCGTCACCGCGGACGGGGGGAGATTCGAGCTGCCGAAGCTCCCGCCGGGGGACTACACCGTCGAGGCCTGGCACGAGGTCTACGGGAGCCAGGCGCGGGACGTGCGCGTGGGGGACCGGGAGACCCGCGAGGTCGAGTTCCAGTTCGAGGAGAAGTGATGGAGACCGCCCGGCCCCCCGCGTCCGCCTCCGCCCTCGCGGCGTTCTTCGTCGTCCTGGCGGCCTTGACGGCCCTCGGGTTCGCCGCGATCTCGTGGCTCCCGGTCGTGGCCTCCGAGCACGGCCCTGGGGTGGACAGGACCATCGTCTACATCCTGGTCGTCACGGGGGTCCTCTTCCTCGTCGGCCACGCCGTCCTCGCGGGCTTCGTCTGGCGCTACTCGCGGGGCGGGACGCCGGAGTACCGGCCGCTCAGCCCGAAGGTGGAGTGGAGCTGGGCCCTCCTCCCCGTCCTCGCGCTGACGGTCGCCTCGGAGGTGGGCGTGCTGGTCATCGGCGGCCCCGCCTGGTCCCAGATCTACGGCGAGACCCCCGCGGGGGCGCTCGAGATCGAGGTCGTCGGGAAGCAGTTCGAGTGGCTCGTGCGGTATCCCGGCAAGGACGGGCGATTCGGCCGGACGGCCGCCGAGCTCGTCCACGACGTGCGGAACCCCGTGGGCCTCGACAAGAAGGACCCTGCCGCGTCGGACGACGTGGTGCTCCGGGGCGCGCTCCACCTCCCCGAAGGGCGTCCCGTCGTCGTCAGGCTCCGGTCCCTCGACGTGCTCCACAGCTTCGCGATCCCGGAGCTTCGCGTGAAGCAGGACATCGTCCCGGGGCACCTGGGACGCACCCAGTTCCGGCCCGTGCGCGCGGGGAGTTACGAGCTGGCCTGCGCGGAGCTGTGCGGGCTTGGTCACTATCGGATGAGCGGGAAGGTGGTCGTGGAGCCCGCTCCCGAGTTCGAGCGCTGGCTCCGCGAACAGGCGGGATGGTTCGAATAGCGGCGCCGCGGGGCTCCCCGCAGGGAGGCATCGCGTGATCGAATCGTCGGGTCACGAAGGCGGGCACGAGGCTCCCCGCGGGTTCCTCCGCCGCTACGTCTTCAGCACCGACCACAAGGTCATCGGGATCCAGTACTTCCTCACCGCCGTCGTCATGGCCCTGGTGGCGACCGTCCTCGCGATGCTCATCCGGGTCCAGCTCGCCTGGCCCGAGAAGGCCGTCGTCGCGCCCGAGACGTATGTCAGCCTGGTCACGATGCACGGGACGCTCATGGTCTTCTTCGTCGTCTCGCTCGCACTCGTCTCCGGGTTCGGGAACTTCCTCATCCCGCTCCACGTGGGCGCCCGCGACATGGCCTATCCGTTCCTCAACATGCTCTCGTTCTGGGTCATCGTCCCCGGCTGCGTGCTGATGCTCGCCTCGTTCCTGGTCGAGGGGGGAGCGGCCGCGGCGGGCTGGACCGCGTACCCGCCGCTCTCCGCCCTCGGGAAGGCGGTGCCCGGGTCGGGGCTCGGCCAGACGCTCTGGCTGCTGGCGATGGCGCTCTTCATCGCCTCCTTCACGATGGGGGGGCTCAACTACGTCACGACCATCGTGAACTGCCGCACGCGCGGGATGTCCATGATGAGGCTGCCCCTCGTCGTCTGGACGTTCCTCATCTCGGCGGTCCTCGGCCTCCTCTCCTTCCCCGCGCTCACGGCCGCGGCGATCCTCCTCCTGCTCGACCGCCACGCCGGGACGAGCTTCTACCTCCCCGCGGGGCTGGTCTTCGGCAACGAGACCCTTCCCCACCAGGGGGGGACGCCGCTCCTCTTCCAGCACCTCTTCTGGTTCCTCGGCCACCCCGAGGTCTACGTGCTCGTGCTCCCCGCCCTCGGGATCGGCTTCGAGGTGATCGCGGCCTTCGCGCGGAGGCCCCCGTTCGGCTACCGGCTCTCGGTCTACTCGATCCTCGTCATCGCGGTCCTCTCCATGATCGTCTGGGGCCACCATATGTTCGTCTCCGGGATGAACCCGTACCTCGGGAAGTACTTCTCGATCGTGACGGTCCTCATCACCGTGCCCTTCTCGGTGCTCGGCCTGAACCTCATCGCGAGCCTCTGGCGCGGGAGGATCCGCCTCGACGCCGCGATGCTCTTCGCCCTCGGGCTCGTCTCCGCGATCGGGATCGGGGGGCTCGGCGGGCTCTACCTCGGCACGGCGACGTCGGACCTCTACTTCCACGATTCCTACTTCGTGGTCGGGCACTTCCATTTCACGATCGGGACGGTGACCTTCTTCGGCATCTACGCCGGGACCTACTATTGGTTCCCGAAGATGTTCGGGCGGAGGATGGACGAGGGTCTCGGCCGCGTTCACTTCTGGCTGACGGTCACGTCCCTCTTCCCGATGTTCCTCCTCATGCACTACCAGGGGCTCGGGGGGCTGCTGCGGCGGACCTACGACCCGACGGTGTACGCCTACAACGCGGCGGCCCGGGGGCTGAACCTCTCGATCACCCTCCTCGCGTTCGGCCTGGGGGCCGGGCAGATCGTGTTCCTGGTGAACCTGTTCCGCAGCATGTTCGCGGGAGAGCGCACGGGGGAGAACCCGTGGCAGGCGACGACTCTCGAGTGGACGACGGAGTCGCCCGCCCCGCACGGCAACTGGAGGCGGGAGGTCCCGTCCGCGCACCGCTCGCCCTACGAGTACGGCCGGAACGGCGGGGCGGAGGACTTCGTCCTGCAGTCGGCGGAGAAGGCATGAACGGGAACGGGGCCACACTCGCGACCCGCCCGGCCCCGCTGGGGCTGCTCGGGGTCCTCGCCACGGTCGGCATGCTCTTCGCGGCCTTCACGGCCGCCTATCTCGTCCGCCGCACCGCCGCCGACTGGAGGCCCGTGGCGCTCCCCGCCATCGCCTGGGCGAACGTCGCGGTTCTCGTCTCGAGCGGCGCGGCGGTGGAGGCGGCCCGCCGGACCGGGCGCGGCCCCTGGCTCCTCGCGGGCCTCGGCCTGGGAGTCGCCTTCCTCGGGGGGCAACTGCTCGCGTGGCGGGACCTCGCGGGGCGCGGGGTCTTCCTCGCCACCGGGCCCCACGGCTCATTCCTGTACGTGCTCTCCGCCGTCCACGGGGCGCACGTCCTCGCGGGCCTCGGGGCGCTCGCCTACGCCGGCGCGAGGCCCGCGGCCCTCGGGACCGCCTCGGCCTTCTGGCACTTCGTCGGCGGGATCTGGCTCTACGTCCTCGTCGTCGTCTCGGTCCTATAGGAGGAAGCTCGCATGACGGTCGCCGCTGCGGTCCCGATGGCGATGGAGGCGCGGGGGGGCGGCGGGACTTCGCCCTTCGGCATTTCCTGGCAGAAAGCCATGATGTGGTTCTTCATCGTCACTGACGCTCTCCTCTTCGCGGGGTTCCTGGCGGCCTACGGGTTCCACCGGATCGCCGCCCCCTCCTGGCCGGACCGGCGCGTGGTGTTCCACATGGAGTTCATCACGGCGATGACGTTCATCCTGATCTCGAGCAGCGCCACGATGGCGACCGCCGTCGGGGCCGCGCGGGCGGCCGACACGAGGACCGCCGTGCGATTCCTCGGGCTCACGATCCTCGGCGGCCTCGTCTTCCTCGGGATGCAGGCCTACGAGTGGTCGAGCCTCATCGGGGCCGGGGCGCGGCTGGACGGCAATCCCTGGGGCGTCCCG
This sequence comes from Planctomycetales bacterium, assembly GCA_022614695.1. Lineage (GTDB taxonomy): Bacteria > Planctomycetota > JAKEIC01 > JAKEIC01 > JAKEIC01 > JAKEIC01. The sequence goes on from JAKEIC010000039.1 coordinate 11,563, forward strand.
GGCTTCTCGGCCCTCTTCTTCACGATCACGGGCTTCCACGGCACCCACGTCGCGATCGGGGTTCTGATCCTCGCGATCGCGGCCCTCCGGGCGCTCCGGGGCCGATACTCGGGGGAGGGGGTCGAGTTGGTGGGGCTCTACTGGCACTTCGTGGACCTGGTCTGGGTGTTCGTGTTCGGCTGCTTCTATCTGGTGTAAGGAGGCAAGCCATGGACGCGGCGATGTCGGCGACCCCCTACCGGACCTACTGGAGCGCGTGGCTCGTCCTCCTCGCGATCACCCTCGCGATGGTGCTCACGGGCAGCCCGCCGGTTCTCGTCGCGGGCATGATGGCCAAGGCCACCATCATCGCGCTCTGGTTCATGCACCTGCGCACCGAGAGGCTGGACCTGGTCCTCATCGTGCTGGGCGGGATCTTCGCGACGTCCCTCGCGCTCTTCGGGCTCATCGCCCCCGACGGATGGGAGATGTCGTCGTGAGCCGGACCGTGGCGGCCATCGCGACGGCCTCGCTCCTCCTCGCGGCGCGCGCGGCGCCCGGGCAGGCGTGATGACCCACCCTGGGGGACGACCCCCAGTCGCGCCGCCTGGCAGGCGGCATCCAGCAGGCCGCGATCCTGCTCATGGGCGCGCCGTACCTCCTGGTCGGGACGGCCGTGCTCTGGCTCTACTGGCGGCGGCGAGGGCTCGGCCCCGGAGTGCCGGAACTGTGACCCGGGTGGGGGACATCGCCGCCCTCGGGAAGCCTCGTATCGCCCTCGTGGCCGCCGGGGCGGCGGCCGTCGGCTACGCGCTCGGGTCGCCGGGGGATCCCCGGGCCGCCGGGCTCGTGGCGGTCGCCGCGGGGACCCTCCTCGCGGCGGCGGGCACGAGCGCCCTCAACATGCTGGCCGAGCGCCGAGAGGATGGCCGGATGGAGCGGACGCGATCTCGCCCGCTCCCCTCCGGCCGGTTGGGAGTCGGAACGACCCTCGCCCTCGCGACCCTGTGGCTCTCCGCCGGCCTCGCGCTCCTGCTCCTCGCGGGGGGCGTTCTCGCGGCGACCCTCCTCGCCGCGGCCGCGGGCGTCTACCTCCTCGGCTACACCCCGCTGAAGGGCCGGAGCGCCCTCTGCGTCGCCGTGGGCGCCCTCTCCGGAGCGTCGCCCCCGCTGATCGGCTGGGCGGCGGCCCGGGGAGACCTCGAGGGAGGCGCCTGGGTGCTGTTCGCCGTCCTCTTCCTATGGCAGTTCCCGCACGTCGCCGCCCTGGCCGCGCGGCACGCGGACGACTACTCCCGGGTCGGCTGGCGGATGCACCCCTTCGGCGTCGAG
>JAKEIC010000040.1 GCA_022614695.1 Planctomycetales bacterium
GGCGACGTCACCGAGGACGGCCGCTACCTGATCATCGCCGTTCGCATCGGCACCGATCCGAAGACGTGCCTGTTCTACCACGACTTGCGCCGCAAGCGGCACAGGACCGTCGAGCCTCCGCGCCGACGCCTTGCCGGCCGCGACGTCGAGGAGGAGGGCCTCCGCCCGGATCACGCGGCCCGGACCCGGCCGGAAGACGACGTCCTCCTCGGCGTAGACGACGAGTTCCGAGCCCTGGATCGCCTCGCGCGCCCCTCCCGGCGCCCCCGCCCCGCCGCCGCCGAGCAGGCGGCGGACCGCCTCCGCGGAGGCCCAGACGACGGCCCGCCCGGCCTCGAGGAGGGGCTCCTTCTCGCCCGCGACCGAGATCCGGAACGGCTCCGGGCTCGTGAGGCGGGCGACGGTCCGTTCGCCCTCGCGGATCTCCGCGTACCGGAACGGCGCGGCGAACCCGAGCACCAGGTCCTTCTCGGGGGGGGGCGCGGTCTCCTGCGCGCCGGCGGAGGCCGCGAGCCCCGCGACGACGCTCGGGGCGAGCGCGAGCAGGACCGCCCCCTCGCGAATCCCCCGCGTCACCTCGCGTCCGGGGCGCGGGGCGCGAGCAGGAGCCGCCGCGCCGCGTCGAGCGCCTCTCCGACCCTCTTCTGGGCGTCGTCGAGGTGTCCCCGGATCGCCGTCACGCCGGTCTCGATGGCCCCGCAGCCCTTCTTGGCCTCGATGAGGGCCTTCAGCGCGGACCTCGCCCGCTCCAGCTCGACCTCGACGGCCGCAGCGTCCACGCCCGGAGCCGTCGCCCGGGCGGCGAGCCTCGCGCGGATGCGCGCCCACTTCACGGCCACCTCGAGGAGGTCGGCCGAGGTGAAGAGCTTGTCCTCCTCGTACTCGGCGAAGGCCCCCACCTGCGCCTGGAGCTGGGCGGATTCCCGGGTGACCAGGATCGCGTAGGAGGCGTTGCGCAGCGCGCGGGCCGAGTCGAGGAGCTTCTTCCACGCCGGGAGGCTCTCCATCGGCTCGTCCTTGGCCTCGATCACCACCCGGGCGCCGCCCCCGGCCAGGGCGTAGACGAAGTCGCCCTTCTTCTCGCCGCCCGGCTCCGCGAGAGCGGAGACCCGTTCCACCTCGTCGCCGAACGGGCGGGCGATCCCGCCGAGCCGTTCCTCGAGCTCGTCCTCGAACGTGAAGCCCTTCCGCGTGCCGGCCGCCTCCGCCTCCTGCACCTCGGCTTCCTTCACGAGGGCGGCCCGGTAGCCGGCGATCTCCTCGCGAAGCCCCGCGATCTCCTTCCGGACGCCCTCCCGGAACCTCGTGAACGGGCTCGTCTCCCGGTCGAACGCCAGACGCTCGTCGAGGAGGGAGGGCAGCCGTCCCGTCGCGCCGAACGCCTTCTCGAACTCGGCCTGGACCCGGCCCCCGAACTCCGCCATGTCCTTGAGGATCCGGCCGAGCCTCCCGTCGGCCGAGAAGAGCCCCTCGACGTCCCGCTGGAGCACCTCCCGCCTCTTGTCGAGCTCCTGCCGGGCGCGGCTGAGCTCGTCCTGGATCGCCTTCTGGACCTCCCCGAACCTCCCGAGGATCGCCTGGGCGGCGGAGCCGGGGGCGTCCGGGCCGAGCACCTCCCGGACCCGCCCCTCCAGGTCCCGGCGCAGGGCCTGGATGTCCCCCTCGACCTTGAGGATCACCTCGGCCGCCCGCGCCCGGAGGTAGTCGGCGTCGCCCCGCGCCGCGACGCGCTGGAGGACCGCCGCCCCCACCCCGAGCGCGCGGCGCGCCGCCTCGACCGCCTCCCCGGGGCCCCTCTGCGACGCGTCGGCCAGGTAGCGGACCGCGTCGGCGTCCGTCACCTCGAGATCCGTCACCACCGCCCGCCGGCCGTCGGGGTCCACGCGGACCTCGCCCCGGGCGACCTCCGCGTGGGACGGGATCGTCACGCCGGTATCCTACCCCGGCGGCGGCCGCGGAGGCGGCCCCTCCTCCGGCAGCCCGAAGAGCCGCCGCACGGCCGCGACCAGGTCCCCCGCGCCGCCGTTCTCGGAGGCGCGCCGCACCTCGGAGAGCGGCCTGTGGAGGATCCGGTTCACGAGGCGCCGGACACCCTCCCGGATCCTCTCCTGCTCGGCGGGCTCGAGCCCCGGGAGGCGGGCGAGCAGCTCCCGGGCCTCCTCCTCGCCGATCCCCTCGACCGCGCGAACGAGCTCCCCCACCGCGGCTCCGGCGTCGCGCGGCTCGCCGTGGCGGCGCCAGAAGGCGGCCGCCTCCGTCGAGATCTTCTCCTCGCACGCCGCGATCTCGGCCGACCGGCGCCGGAGGGTCTCCTCCACGACCGCCCGCAGGTCATCCACGTCGTAGAGGAAGACGTCCTCGAGGGCGCCGACGGCCGGGTCCACGTTCCGCGGGACGCCCAGGTCCAGGACAACGAGAGGACGGTTTCGCCGCCGCCGGAGCGCGGATCGGACGAGGTCCGGGCCGATGACGGGAGCCTCGGTCGCAAGCGCCCCCACGACCAGGTCCGAGGCCGCGAGCGCCTCGGGGAGGGAGTCGAGCGGGAGGGCGCTCGCCCCCGCCGCGGCGGCGGCGGCCGCCGCCCGCTCCGGCGTGCGGCTCGCGACCGCGAGGCGCCCGACGCCCGCCTCGCGGAGGTGCCGGAGCGTGAGGGAGCCGGTGTCGCCCGCCCCGAGGAGGAGCGCCGAGACGCCGGAGAGGTCCCCGAAGACCTTCTCGGCGAGGCCGACGGCGACTCCCGCCACGCTCGCCCGCCCGGCCCCGAGCCCCGTCTCGGCCTGGATCCCCTTCCCCACGGCCAGGGCGCGCTGGAAGAGGGCGTTCAGGTGCGGACCGGTCGCGCCGGCCGCGGCGGCGACGCCGTAGGCGTCCCGGAATTGCCCGAGGATCTGGGTCTCGCCCACCACCATCGAGTCGAGCCCCGAGGCCACGCGGAAGGCGTGGCGGACGGCCTCGGGCCCCTCGCGCACGACGGTCGCCTTCGCGACGGCCCCCGGGTCCGTCCCCCGCCAGCGCGCGAGCGCGCCGAGCAGGGTGCGCCCCGCCTCGGCCGCGGTCGGCGGCGCCGCGAGCGGGGTCGCCGCGTAGACCTCGACGCGGTTGCACGTGGAGAGCACCACCGCCTCGGCCGCTCCCCCCTCCGCGAGGAGGACGCGGAGCGCCTCCGGCGCCTCCCCGGCCGCGACGGAGAACCTCTCCCGCACCTCCACGGGCGCCTCTCGGTGGGAGACCCCGGCGCAGAGGATCCTCATGGCCTCTCCGCGGCGAGGACCGCCGTCGTGTGCCCCGTCCCGAGCACGCTCGTACCGACGAGAGTGGCGAGCACGGTCGCGAAGCCCGCGACCGTGAGCAGCGCCACCCGCCGCCCCCGGACGGCGCCGCCGGTCCGGAGCCCGAGGAGCGTGGCGTAGAACAGCCAGAGCACGAGGCTCGCCGCGACCTTCGGGTCCCGCGAGAGGTCCGCCGCCCCGAGGCTCCCCGAGGCGGCGTAGAACCCGACGAGGAGCGCGACCGTGAGGAGCGGGAGCCCGGCGAGCAGCGCCCCGTACGTGATGCGGTCGAGCCGGGCGAGCGGGGGCAGCCGGTCGGCGATCGGGCCCGGCGCGCGGCTCCGGATCTGGCGCTCCTGCACCAGGTAGAGGACCCCGGCCCCGAAGGCGAGGAAGAAGGCGGCGTAGGCGCCGAGAGCCGCCGCCACGTGGCCGAGGATGAGGGCGTCGTCCACGGGGGGCGCCCCGGCCGGGTGGCGGAGCGCGAGGAGGCCCGCCGCGACGAAGAGGAGCAGCACGACGGGCAGCAGCACGGTCCCGAGCGCCGGGATCGCGCGCGTGGCATCCAGGACCAGATAGACCCCCGTGGCCGACCAGATGAGCACGAGGCACGCCTCGGGGACCGTGGCCACCGGGAGAGAGCCTCGCGTCGCGGCGGCCGCCGCCAGCGCCGTCGTCACGAGTGCGAACCCCGCGGCGAGGGTCGCCCGGGCCCCGCGCCGCGCCCAGGGGCGCCCGAGGAGCCGGCCGGTCGCGAGCGCCGCCGACGCGGCGTAGAGCGCCACCGCCGCGCCGATGAGCCCGACCAGCCAGGGACTTCCGCCCACTTCGGCCGGGCCTTATACACTAGAATCTCCCCGGACGCCCGTGCCCCCTCGAATCGTGGAGATCCCCGCGGCCGGTCCCGTACGGCCGGAGCACCTCGAGCCCGCGGCCGCGGCGCTCGCCGACGGGCAGGTCGTGGCGTTCCCCACCGAGACCGTCTACGGGCTCGGCGTGAACGCGGAGGACCCGGCCGCCGTGCGGCGGCTCCGGGAGTTGAAGGGCGAGCGGGGGGAGAAGCCGTTCATGATCCTCATCCCCGATCCGGAGCACGTCTTCCGCCACGCCGGTCTCCCGCCCGCTCCGGCCATGCGGCTCATCCGGATCGCCTGGCCGGGGCCGCTGACGCTGGTCCTGCCCGGGCGGGGGGGGACCCGCGCGGGAGGGACCGAAGGGGGAGAGGCCGCGGAGGTCGGGCTCCGCTGCCCCGACCACCCGGTGGCGCGGGAGCTGCTCCGCGCCGTCCGGTTCCCCGTAGCCAGCTCCTCCGCCAACCGGAGCGCCGCGGCCCCCGCCACCGCCGCGTCCCAGGTGCGGGACTCCCTCGGCGACGCCGTCGCCGTGATCCTGGACGCGGGTCCCGCTCCGCTCCGGCTCTCCTCGACCGTCGCCCGGGTCCGGGAGGGGGGCGCGATCGAGCTGCTCCGCGAGGGCTCCTTCCCCGTCGAGAGGCTCCTCGCGGAGGCCCTCCAGCAGGTGCTCTTCGTGTGCACCGGGAACATCTGCCGCTCCCCCCTCGCCGCGGCGCTCCTGCGCCGGCGGCTCGCGCAGTCGCTCGGAGTCCCCGAGGAGGAGCTCCCCCGGAAGGGCTACCGCGTGCTCTCCGCCGGCACGGCCGCGCTGCCGGGGCAGCCGGCGAGCGAAGGCGCGCGCTCGGCGATCCGCGAGAGGGGCGGGGACCTCGGGGCCCACCGCTCGGCGCCCGTCACGCCGACCCTCGTCGAGGAGTCGGACCGGATCCTCGCGATGACGGGGGCGCAGAGGGACCTCCTCGAGGAGTGGGTGCCGGGCTGCGCGGGTCGGATCGAGGTGCTCGATCCGACCGGGGACATCCCCGACCCCTTCGGCGGGAACCTCGAGGAGTACCGCCGCTGCGCCGGCGCGATCGAGGCGCGGGTGGAGGCGCTGGCCGCGGGGCTGCTCGCGGAGCCGCGCCGGACGGGGGGGGCGGCATGAGGCTCGTCTGCGGCGCGGATCACGCGGGGGCGGCGCTCAAGGGGGCCATCGCGGCGCGCCTCCGGGCCTCCGGACACGACGTCGTGGAGGTCGGGGCCTCCACCTCCGACCCGGTGGACTACCCGGACCCCGCCGCCGAGGCGGCCGCGGCGGTCTCCGAGGGCCGCGCCGACCGCGCGATCCTCGTTTGCGGGACCGGGATCGGAATGGGGATGGTCGCCAACCGGTTCCGCGGCGTCCGCGCGGCCGTCGCGCACGACCGGCTCACCGCCGAGATGTCGCGGCGCCACAACGACGCGAACGTCCTCTGCCTGGGGGCGCGGGTGCTCGAC